>NZ_JYHN01000006.1:0-265235 GCF_000954015.1 Clostridium sp. FS41 | reverse complement strand
GCCAGATATCTTTTCCCGGCCGGGGCTTCCGCCTCCTTTCAGTTATTTATTTAAATCTTAATCTTGCATCTTAGCAAAACGCTCAATATCAGTTACGCGGCATTTAAAAGCTAAAGTGCCGTCTCTATCATATAATGTCAAAAAATTTGCCTCATCTTCGATATCAACGTTGGAAAAATAGAATTCATTGCAATCAATTCCCTTTGCATAACATTCATGAGTCTTTACATATACGCTTTTATACATAATTTTTGTAACCTCCTTTTAAAATGTTAATACTGCTGATTATCAGTTTACCGAAAAATGCCAGCCACTCCGCGGACGGTCTGGAAAATCTCTCCGAATAAGCCTATATGCCTTGTCGATGGATTCTTTTTTGTCATCAGCTTCAACTATTTTTGTTCCTCTGTAGACTTCCCACATTCCCGGCTTGCTCTCAAAATGTATGTGCAGCTCCGTCCGCCGCCTTGTCTTGATATACACATGATCTCCGCTTATCTCCCTGCCGCACTCGCTGCAGATGTAGGTTCGGGGTTCCGGCTGTTTTTTTTCTTTTGGCTTAGGCATTTTTCGCCTCCTCTTCTGCTGCCTCATGAATAATCTTCCTCAGTAATAGGATGGCTGCCATGATACTCCCAAAGCATTTTTCCTGATAAACCGCCTGGTTGATTGATTCATAGATGCCGGTGTCGGATTCCGCCTGGTTGATTTTCAGGATGACTCTTTCCACCTCTGTCCGCTCTATATACAGATCCCTATATACCGTTTCCCGGATGATTGCCATGGTCATCTCCTTCAGCTCCCGCCTGATGTTGTTATAGGCAGTCTTATACTTTGTCCGGAGTGTTTCCAGTGGCATGTTATCCTCATTCCTCTTCAGACGCCAGAGCAGGTCCTTATATCTCTGGATGTCAACACCAGTAATTTCTGGGACTCTCTGACCAACTGATTTTTGGAACATGTATCCCGAGATATCCAGCCAGTCATCCACCTGTTCCTTATTTTCAAACTTAGGATAATGTCCCGGGACCATCCTGATCCCGCTTTCCCATATCTTCCTTTCGGCATACTCCCTTACTTCATCTGTCATAATTCCTCCGAGTAACCATTTTTAAGGTTACTGTAACCCATCTCTCTGCCTCGTTAGGTTACCGCCTAAACCCGCATAAAATAAGGATTTTCTGGCTACAGTAACCTAAGTAACCCTATTTTTTAAGTTTCCTTACGCGCGAGACATTTTTTATAAAACTTTGTGAATTATTATACAAAGATTGTAGAATATTTTTTTCTCTATATAGATGTAGTTTTTTGAGGGTTACTTGGGTTACTCTGCCAAAAAGCACCCGTAAACCCGCATAAAACCTAGCTTTTTTCGGTAACCCTCCCTGGGTTACCCCTATCAGTTAAAAGGTAACGTTTCCTGATTCCCTTCCACATCAACCTTCATGAATCCATCCTTGTCCACATTGTCATTGAGTTTCAAGAACACACAGCGCACCTTGTTGCCGCCTATGCTCTTGAGCTTGTCCATCTTTTTTCCGCTGGCCTCCGCCTGCAGTAATCCCTTTCTGTTCGCCCATGACAAAAAAGATGCCCGCGAGAATCCACCATCCTTGCATAATGCCGTAAAGGCCGTTGTGTAGATAATGACATAACCATTTTCAATAGTTCCCCACTTCTCCACGTTCTCCACCTTATTGTCGAACCTGGCCGGATTCATAGCCACCTTGTCCAAAATGAACTGATAGCACCTCTCGTTATCGGAAAGCTCTTCACGATCTATCAGAACCTCTCTGGCCCCCTCCAGGCTTATGTACTGTCTGTCCTTGAACAGATAGTCTGTAGCCAGCTTATCGGCCGTCAGGATGATCGACAGGGACAGGCTCTGCTTCTGCATCTTGTCATCATCCGCCAGTTGCCGCAGGAAATTCTGCTGGATCTCCCTCACCTTATCCCAGCCAAGGTCCTTCAACACATCCACGAACTCACGGCCGGCATGACCATAGTTTTTCTTAATCAGCTCGGCTGTATACCCCGGATCATCAAATACGCGCTGTCCACACTCAATCTCCAGTATCCGGTTAATAGCTCCACCCTGTGTCACATAAGAGCTCAAGGGACGTTCTCCGTTGGTTAGGATACAGTTCTTCCAGTGATTCTCCCGATTCAGCCCTAGCTCCTTATTTGAGCGAGACTTTCCCTTTCCTGAACACAGATCGTATACCAGTCCTTCAAAGTTATCCTCAATCTTCCGGTTCTTCTTGCTTGTATCGTCCAGGATCAGCGGCAGATGGTTCAGCATGTCCGCCTTGGCTTCCAGGGCTACATCTGTTGTTTTATAGTCACCAATATAGGCATTCTCATCCGGATCCGCCCATACCGATGCCGCAAGCATCAAGTCTACGGTCTTGCCTCCTTCCGTGTCTCCCCAAAGGTCCACAAAATATGGCAGTCCACCCAGGGGGTGCACCAGCACGCTGGAAAACGATGCGGCCATCATAAACTTAATCTCTAACCGACCGGTCCGGCGCAGCTGCAGCACATGATCAAACCACTTGTTCCGGCTGCCCACCTGGGCCACACTCTCCGCTATCTGGCGGAACCGTACATCTCCATCAAAGATGATCTCTGTATCATAGGGCAGGAATCCACCGCGGATCCACCCCAGTTTTGAGGTGGAATACTGGACCGCTATATGCTCCTCATTGGCGTTCTCCACGTCTGCCAGGTACCGCACAAGGTACTTTGCATTCTCACTGGTGACGGCAATCCCGCGACCCGACAGGCTCACTATCTTGTTGGCTGACGTGACCATGGTCTTGGGAACAATCATCTCCTCCCAGCGCCCATTGCGCTTGTAGGCCAGTTTTATCTGCTCCTCTCCGGTCTCTAGGTTCTTCATGCGCTCCACCGGCAGAATCGGGTGATAACAGGCCAGGATATCCGTATATCCCGTTGATGGATTCCTCAGGCAGATTCCTGATTCTGTGGCAATCCACTCCCTGCACTGCATGTTGTCATAAGGCCCTTCAAAGTTAGTCCACTGGTCCAGTGTGCAGGGCTGGCTCTTCCGGTCCCTCTCCTGCCGCTTCATCTCCTTTTCGATCCGCTTATAAGCGGACACCATTTCCCGAAACTCGGTCTTGACCTTCAGTTCGGCGGCCCGCAGACCCAGTGAGGCAAGCAGCTCGGCTCGGTATAACTCATCTTCCTGGTCGAACACCTCCGTCAGGATCTCCTTAGACAATATTGTCTCGGCCGTCAGTTCTTTTAACGGCACCATGCTACCACCTCGCTTCCAATCCGCTTAATTCTGCCTGCACATAGAGCTGATACTGCAGGGCATTATAACAACCACACCAAACATCACTTAACGGCTCTGAGCGCTCCATATAGGCCCTGTAGATGCTTATGAGCATGTTGTTCAGCCTGCGCCGCTCCCGCTCCCGTTCCTTAGCCTTCTGGCGCATGGCACGTTGCTTCTGTGCTCTATATACCGCCATCCGGCTGGAAAATGTCGGCTTTTGATATTCCCCTCCAAGGCTCATGAATGCCTCCTTGAAGGAGACCTTGTCCATCATCATGATAAAATCAAAAATATCCCCATGAGCGCCACAAGCATGGCAATGAAAGTCCCGGTCATATACCTTCAGGGATGGCTCCCTGTCTCCGCCATGGAACGGACAACAAATGAATCCCGCCCGGGTAGTCTGAAACCCATACCGCTGCACAATGTCACGCATGCTATACGCTGCCTTAATCTCTTCCACCGTCACGTTCCATCACCGCCTAACAGCTTGATGATTTGCCGGCCGGTATCCCTCTTTTCACAGAACAGGAATCGGCATCCATACTTGCGTTGGAACGTGCAGAGTATTTTATACAACTTGTCCCCAGTGGTCGCATTAGTCTCACGCTGTTCCCATCGGCCGGTATCCGGGTTTTTGAACCGCTTATGTCTGCGAGGGTTGTCCCACCAGATCACATCCTCCAGATGTTCCATGCCCTCGCCATGCTCACACAGGATGATCATACTGATCCCATGCTCCTGAGCCCGCAACATTTCATCCCGGAACCGGTTATGGCCCTGGCATACATTGCTGCATAGTTCCGTCAGGTTCTGTTTTCTGTCTATGATTAATCGGGGATTATCATAGTTCATGTAATCTCCGACATATAACTTTGACACGAAATGGTCCACGCCCTGGCGGTCGAACTCCGCCACAATCTTCTGGATGGCGCGGGCCTTCTCGCGACTGTCAATCTGTATGTTCAAGTAATCACCTCTGGCTAATTAAATGGCAAACCGTCATCCTCCACCCCATCCGGGATGTTCATAAAGCCATCACCAATGGCACTTGTAGGTGCAGGACGTTGCTGTGGTCCGCCATCTCCTGCTGACGCTCCCTTGCTCTCCACAAACTCCACATTTTCCACCACCACCTCGGTGGTATACACCTTGGTTCCTTCCTGGTTTACGTAGGACCCGGTCTGGATACGTCCAGTCAGTCCCAGGCGCTGACCCTTCCGGAACCATTTTTCCAGAAATTCAGCTGTTTTACCAAATGCAACGCAGTTAATAAAATCTGCATCATCACCGCCATCCTTCTTAAACCTTCGATCTACTGCTAGAGTAAATCTGGCCACGGTGGTCCCTCCGTCTGAATACCGTACTTCCGGATCCCGCGTCAGGCGGCCCACTAACTGTGCACTGTTCATGCTGCTCACTCCTTCTCGTATAATTTAAGCTTACCCATGCAGTCCTTATACTGGGCCACGTTCATCTCTTCTATTTCCTTAATGCTGTACATCTTAAGGATCTTATCCATCTTGAGACCCTTGGAACTATATTTTTCTATTAGGGCCTTGATGGACCCGATCATGGCCGGAGTAACCTTCTCGGTATCCGCAGCCTTATCAGATGCAGGTGCTGCGGCTGTATCTTTTCCTGTCCCCTTTCCGGCCGTTTGCCTGCCTGATTTTCCGGGTGTTCCTTTGTCTGCACCATTATCCTGGCTATCTGCATCCTTCACATCATCAATACAAAACAGACCGTTTAAGGCGTACTTCCTGGCATAGCTGCTGGTACTCCCTGTTACCTGAGACACGTCCATGCCCTTCTTCTCTTGTTCCTCTCTGGCGTAGGCCGTATTCTCTACCGTTTCACCGGATTCGCAGTCCACGAACCGGGCAGTAGCCCTTATGTAATACCGGTCCCCAATCATGACCAGTTCATCCCCAACCACTAGTGCCGCCTTGACCTCTCGCAGGAGGGGCTTGGCTGCCTCCTGGATGTCCTCACAGTTCCGGTAATGGTAGTTCCCAAACTTGTTATATTGGTTCTTCGGGGCTTTCAGACCAGACTGGACATGTTGTAATTTCTCATATACATTCACGGTCATTCCTCCTTCAATTCCTTTATTGGCAGATGCAGGATGGTCGCCTTAATCTGCTGTATCACAGAACGGCTCTTTACATCCAGGCACCCTGATTCAATTGCAATGATCCTGCTCATTAGTTCCGTTCGGTCGATCAATATCTGTTTCATTTTTCCAGAAACACCTCCGCTTCAAGGAATGCCATGTCCTGGAGTATCTGATTATAATGATCCTGGATCTCTGTACTGACCGCATCCATCGCTCTCTTAGCCATCCGCTCCCTGAACAAAGTCCAGACCCGAAAATAGTCTTCATAATCCATTTGCGTTTCTCCTTTACTTATTGTCACCGCAGACAAACAGATACCGCCTGTCCAGCTGCACGGACACCTCTGTATGCTCTAGTTTCTCAAGGCTGGTTGTATCAAAGCCTAATTCCTTAAGATATTCCACGCAGCGCTTGGTATTAGATTTTAGTTTTAGTTCTGCCAGCACTGCTGCATAGTTGGCGCCAACCTTTCTTTCATCATCTTCATGTTGTTTTTTCAGTTGCGTAAGTTTTTTAGAATCATATTTAATGGCTTTCCGGATCATCCGATCAACTGGGTCAATCCGATCAAGATAATAAGATAATCCATAGCATGATACTGTCTCATAGGACATTTCCTGATTCTCGTTCACAAGATTTATGAGTTTCTCATGCTCCCGGTTTACTTCCCGCATGGAGGCTTCCAGCTTCTTGATTATATTGGCAGCCCCACTTTCCTTGAATATCCGATCTTCCTCTTCCTTCACTGCCTTTTCATATGCCTCTTGTAAGCTCATGAATGCCTTTTCCCGGACTTTATACACCCAGTTTGTCACTTCTTTTTTAGTAAGCATTGATTTTTCCTCCTGAATCCCTTATACTAAGGGTGTGTTAGTTAGTTCTGGACTCTTCGCGGTTGCCGCCGCTGGGGGGTCCGTTTTCTGTATTTGTGAATTATGCGACCAGTAAAATCCTTTATAACATTTTCCAGAGTTCACTGCTCGACTGACCACTTTAGGACTATAGCCATATAGCTTACAGTCAGTAGCCCCATCATACTTATGAATCAGCTTTCTTGATTTATCATACTGATAAACTGCTATCTTCCCTCTTTCTTTCCTGTTTCTCACTGCTCTTGCCTGACCTGTCCCATAGTAGAAATTATCGATTTTTGTAACCCACTCAAGGTTATCTGCTCGATTATTTGATTTAATCTCATCAATATGGTTTACCTCTGCAAGGTTATCTGGATTATCTATAAATGCTATGGCAACCAATCTATGTACTTTGTATGTTTTGGCACATCCGTTAACAGATAAATCCACATGTAAATAACCTTTCTGATTATCCTTAAGCCTCATTATCCTTTCGCGAACCTTTCTTTGTTTTCCGTTTCCGATATTTACCTTTCTTTCAAGGCTCTTTATCCTTCCCATATTTGAAACTTGATAAATACCTTCATAACCTTCAATATCTCTCCATTCTTCTGCCGTCTTTCTCAACCTCCTTAAATTCCGCTTTCAATTTTTCTTTGCCTGTACCTCTTGCGCCTCCAGCTTCTCGATCTTCTGGAACGCTGCGTCAATCGCTCTCTGGTAATCCTCTTCCAGGTATGCAGGGATACTCACTGCCTGCTCGTCCAACAGCTCCATCATAATCTGAATCTTTCGTTCTCTTGTCATCTCGCTTCACCTCCTTTCACTTTTATCGCACTCCCAGTACCCACATCATGATCACCATGGACACCATCCACATCCCAACTCCCCATATGACCATAGGCACCACCCACTTGGCCAGCTGCATCCATGGACCGTCACGCCAGTTCCTGCGCCGCCTGAATGATATCAGCCGCCTATGGCCCATGATGTTTGTGAGTACTGCCGTGCCAGGTCCTGTAATGTCCAAACGCCACTCATCCTGTCTCTTCAAGATCCGTCCTCCTCTCCCCTGACATGTTGCGGCTTGCCCTCCTCGCCATAATAAGGTCTTGCTCATCGGCACTACCAATGTGCCCGTCCGCATATTCCCTGACTATCCGATCGCCCTGATGCACCAGCATGTACACAAGGTCTCCTGTCTCTCTGTCTACTACGTAGACATCTCCACACATTTCACTCATTGACTTGTCCCTCCTTCGCTTAAAACGAGTCCCACACTTTTAATCGGTTCCTTACGCACCCTGTTTCCAAGAGCCTGTTTGTATTCGTCTGGCAGATCCGATACCTTAATCATGTTTCCATTAAGGACGACCCAGCGGGTTCTCGATAGTTCTACCATGTTTTCACCTCGCTTTCCGTTCTGGCATTATTCCCCTCTTCGTGATATAATCTCTTTATTAAAAGCAAAAGAGAGGTTTATTATGGATCCAGCGTCTAACAATGAAATTTCCACCTTATTTACAAGAGAAAATATTACTTTCATTCTTGCGTTCATAGGTTCTATTGGCACGATTTCTGGATGGGCCTATTCTTTCGCAACATCTCGGAAAAACATCGCCGTCAATGTCATTGCATATAAGGTCCGGCAGGATAAAGCCCTTTTTTATCTATCGTTCACAAACAAGTCTCGGTTACCAATATCAATCACCGCTTTGTCTGTACAGATTAATGGAGTTTATTATCCATGTAGACATATTCCACAAAAAGTCGTATCCACCCAACGTGCTGTTAACGGAAAGATTGTTAGTTCTTACGATTATTTCAGCATTCAGATTCCAATCGAGATAGGAAGTCTGGGATCTACTTCTGGTTATGTACTTTTTGTGCTTCCGAAAGGTGTTTACATACCTGACTCCAAAGCTTTGAATCTTCAAATTTCTTCCAATCGCGGTAAGGCAATTGAAATGAAACTGACGCTTGATCAAACAAAGGATATTCTTTAACTGTATATTCAAAACCTCCGCCCCTCGCTGATTGCCGAAGGGCATTTTTCTTATCTGTAATTTTTCTCACCCCTTCCTTATTCACTTGCCAATGTGTGTCCCTTAGCTTTTATCCGTATCATCTCTCGGCTTTGGACCTACTTGCTTCGCACCATCCAGAAGTCCCCGCATGTAAATTAGTGCCTTATCACGGCCTTCATCCGTTAGCAATGGAGCCATGAGATGGATATTCGCTAATGTGTCGTCTGTGAGTTTTACTTCATTAATATTTAGCATCCTCGTCACCTCCCGTTCTTGTGAATCATTTGTATCTTACATCACAATTATATGGTCTTAAAGATCGTTTGTCAATAGTTTTTTGTTGACTTAATCACATTTTTATGGTATTATCAGGACATAGGTATATGAGAGGGGGTGTAAAAATGAATGAACGAATTAAAGAGATACGCAAATACCTAAATTTAAGTCAGGAAGAGTTTAGTTCTCGTATTAAAATAACAAGGTCTTCTATTTCAAAATTAGAAAAGGGTGAAAATAAACCATCTGACCAAACAGTTGCCCTCATATGCTCTGAATTTGGTATCAATGAATTATGGCTTCGTACTGGAAAAGGCGAAATGAAAAAATCTCTTGATGGTGAAGAACGATTTGCATTAAATTTGGGAAAACTGCAAAACACCGATAATGAGACAGTTATAAGGTGGGTAAATGCGATTGCAGAGACTAATCCAGAACTTTTGGAAGATATTGAGAGTTTTTTCATGACACTTCTCAACATAAAAAAAGAGCCGGATTAGTCCGACCCTTTCTCTTGATTTTTTGCTAGTAGCAATGATATGTAAATGCGGTTGAGATATTTTTCATCATTATTTTCATCAACCAGTGTTTTAATGAGTACTTTGAGTTTTTCTTTATCCATACTTGCTACCCCTTCCCCTGTAGTCATTTCATTGACTATGTTATACTATTTGAACGTTACACTTTTATAAATTGCCTGCCAGTTTCGCATTTGTCCGGTATAACGGACAAATATTGACAAGTGTCTATTATGTATCCCCTTTAGGGGGATATGCGGATTGAAAACAGGTCTGCTGGTGGAACGTCCAATGCAAGGGAAAGGATGCATATAGTACGTAACGTGGGATTGGCTTTGCCGTCCTCAATCTGGTTAATTTGGGTTTTACTGATTCCTGATAATTCCGCAAGTTCGCGATCTGTAAGGCCTGCCTTATCACGGAAATCAAACAGATGATATTCAATTGTAAATCGTGGAACCATAAGCATGTACCTCCATGCGAATAGTATTCGCAGTAGCAGCAGAAGCCATGCACAAACTTATGTTCGATTTCATTATATCAGAACACACGTTCTTATTCAAGTATTAATATGTGGAATTAAAATAGCCTATGGCTTTTTAATAAGAATGACTTGCACCAAAACCAAAGGAGGATATTTTATGAAAAAAAGATTTTTATCTGCATTAATAATGATTGCGCTTGTTTCCCTCGTTGCATGTGGAGGAGGTGGCTCAAAGAAAAGCTATGATGTGGATATGACACAATGTATAAAGGATTTAAAAGATGGCCTTGCTTTAGAGCCGGATTATTCATTTGTGAAAGATTATACCATTGAAGCAAAAGGCAATGACTTAACAATCAGCATTGTAGTTAATGACTCAACTGCTCCAGAAAAGGCATTAGATTTTGCAGATACAGTGGTGCGTCAGTTAAATTTATATGCTCAAATGCAAGATTCCAGTATTGATTCTAGCAGCAAGGATAATTATGGTGGATTATATAAGCAATATTCTACTCTTGTTGGAGTTGCCCCTCAGAGCAAAATCCAAAACCAAGACGATTGGTTCGTTTATGGATCCATCGGAAGCGGCAGCGTAATGTTGAAACTAAATAAACAATATAGATAATTTAAAGCAAAAAGCCCCTGTGCTGGTAACACAGAAGCTTTTCACATAGATTTTCTCTTGCCAGGCTAACTCAGAAAGATAAAATCAGAATCGACACCTGTATTATATCATTTCTGGTACGTCCTTGGCAAGGGGCGTATTTTTTGTACTTATTTTCAAGGAGGGAATGATATATGGCTAAACGTATGATAGCCGCTGCCTACGTCCGTGTTAGTACGGATGATCAGTTGGATTATAGCCCAGAGTCTCAGTTGGACGAAATTAAGAACTATGCTAAAAAGAATGGATATATAATATCAGATGACAATGTATTTATGGAAAAGGAGGGACACAGCGGAAAGAATGCCGACAAACGCCCTGAATTTCAGCGCATGATCGCCATTGCCAAGCAGACCCCAAAACCTTTTGATGCCATCTTGGTATGGAAATATTCTCGGTTTGCACGTAACCAGGATGAAAGCACATTCTACAAAAGTGTGCTGCGCAAGAAATTAGGAATTGATGTTGTCAGCATATCGGAGCCTATGCTGGATGGCATGTATGGCAGACTAATCGAAATGATAATTGAATGGCAGGATGAGTTTTATTCCTACAATCTTGGAATCGAAGTGTCCCGTGGTATGAAAAAGAAAGCAGAAAAAGGTGAGCCACAAGTCCTCCCGCCGCTTGGATACAGAGTGCCTTACAAAAAAGCAACCCCTGAGATTGTCCCGGATGAGGCGGATATTGTTAGACTCATTTTCCGTATGTTCTTGGAGGGTGAGGGAGCCTTTTCTATTGCACAATACTTATCTGATCGGGGAGTAACAGGGAAGCGAGGAGGAAAGATATTAAGTACCTGCGTTAAAAGAATGCTGTCTAATCCCTATTACGCAGGATACAGCCGGTGGAATGGGGTCATGGAAAAAGGAACATTTCCTGCGATCATATCAGAGGACGACTTTAACAAGGCTCAGAAACTCCTTGAAAGCACCAAAAATCCTAAATATGCAAAACCCGAAGAATTGTACCGACACTGGCTCAGTGGTGTTGTGCATTGTTCCTCCTGCGGAAGAACTTTAACTTCGCAAAGAATCCATTCCTCCAAGGAGGATTATATTATATTCCAGTGTGGCGGATACACCCGCGGAGTATGTCGGGAATCACACTATGTCAGAGAGCGCGTATTGGAAAAGGCCATCATCGAAGACCTGGAAGAGGTTCTGCAGCTTGGCACAGTTACCTTTGTAATTCGCAGGCCAAAACCTGATCATACTTCCCAGGCCGATCTGCTCAATGCACAAATAAAAAGGATCCGGATCAAGTTAGACCGAATCAAAGAATCGTATATGGCTGGAATCGATACGCTGGAAGAATATAAAGAATCAAAAGTGCTCCTTATGGAGGAACTCAACCGACTACAAGGTTTGGCTGATGATCTAGAACATGTTCCGGATCACGCCCAAGAAAAAATGTTGGACAATATAAAAAATGTATGTGATATATTAAAATCCGTAAAATACTCTGTGTCAGAGAAAAACGCTGCAATTAAATCCATTATAGATAGGGTTATTTATAATAAGCAGACACATCACGTAGACATTGTTTACTGCCTGAATGAATCCGATTTAATTCCATAGCCAAACATACTATGGATTACCCAAATCTGCCATGTAATAAATTCCTTTCCCGGCCAAGCACTGCGTACACTGCATCCATTCCGTCCATCCTCATGCAAGACCCTCTTTTAAGATTACTTTATTCCCGGACAAAAGTCAACATGTCCGCCAAATATCAATGGTTCTCTTCGGCTTTAACAGGTGTTATGGGATATGCCCTATAGTCCGGGTGACTGTTCCACTCCGCAATTGACAGGACCTCAAAGTCCTCAATGAGCTTTGCCTTTCTCCCCTGCTGCAGCCGGAAGGGCAGTTTCTCCGCAATACAGTTGCGCAGCAGCTTTCTGTCCGTTGCCCCTGCATGTGGATATTCCACTATGTAAATATATTTTACAGGCTTGTCCTTTTTCTCCATGGCCAGGTAATGCAGGCTTTCATAGAATTTGCGCGCCACGCCTATTGTCCTTTTTTCCTCAAAGGGTTTAAATGCCTGGGGATTTACCGCTCCCGGGATGTCCGCATTTTTGTATTCCACCAGCAGTATGTATTCCGGTGTCTCTATCACAAAATCCGCATCCTTTAAAAATACCCCGGCAGTGTGGTACAGGTTGTATATCTGGTCCGTGGACCACACGGCCGCTGAACAGTCGATCTGGTAGACACCGTTTTCTTCCTTATAAACAGCCTTTTCCAAGGAATTACCCCCTTATGGTCTGTTCAAATACTTCATCCAGTAATTGATTGTAGGCATCTCCAATGGAATTTTTCTCCAGATCCCTGAACAAAGGCTTACTTTCCGCCTCCACCAGGTGGCTGCCGTTATAGTACAGGGAGTGGAACCCCAGGGAATCCGCGCCCCTGGATTTTAATTCCAGGTACTTTGCCAGCACATAGTCATGGGTTGCCAGCACGATCTGAACACCTGACTCCTGCAATGCATAGAGCATATCCACCAGCTGGGGGATATACTTGGGATTAATATTGGCCTCCGGCTCATCCCAGAAAAGAAGTGACCCTCTGGCCAGCAATCCTGTTTCGATCAGCCGCCACAGCACAGACAGTTTTTTGAAACCTTCCGCTTCACTTTGAAAGCCGGTTTTATAACCATTGTGCATGATAAAATATCGGTCTTTTTCAAATACCACCCTTCCCCCAATGATCTGTTGGATACAATCCAGGGTTTCCCGGGCAGAGGGCGTAAGCTCCCGCAGTTGGGACATGCCTGATTTAAACAATATATCTACCAGCGTCTTATCAAAGGGCACATGCCTCTCCACATAATCTTTTTCAATCCCCGCATGGGTCAGCATTTCTTTGGCAGGAATGAACGCGGTTTTTACTTCTTCCCTCGTCCTCTTTCCTTTAATCTGCAGCGAGACCTCCATCTGTCCAAGGGGGGGGTCCAGCTGCTCCTCTTTTGGAATATTGTCTTTAAAAGCAGCCTGGTAGGCAAAGAACTTCTCATTCACACCCAGGGTGATTTTTAATGGTTCCCCCAGCCGGTTGAACATAACATCAAACCGGTCCGCGCAAAAGCATTGGGACAATGTTTCAAAAAATAGCAGTTTTGCGTTACGCGACAATGTATTGCTCTCATAAAAAGCGTACAAAACCTTAAGGAGATGGGTCTTTCCTGTGCCGTTTTCCCCGATCAGCACATTAATCCCCCGGCAAAACTTCAAATCCAGTTTCCTAAATACAGTAAAATTTTCCAAATGTAATTGTTCAAGGGCCATTGCCGCCGCTCCTTCCATATCAAGCCATACTTTTGTCTCACTCTATCCTATTCCTGCCATCTTGCCTGATATCCATAAATCCCTGCGTGTACTGTGAGGCCAGATCCGCCATCCGTTCCAGTCCCGGATCCGGTCTATAGCCTTCCTGCTTTTCATATGCAGAGAGGATCCTAAGCCCATGGTCTAACCGTTCCCTCTGTTCTTCAAAGAACCGCCGGATCGTGTCCGCCAGCTGGGGACAGCCCCTGAACCGCGACTTGACCGTTATATATTCCAGGTAATCCTGCCTGGTAACATAGGATAACAGATCATCCTCTTTTGCCGTAAGCGTACAGCCGTTAAAGACCAACTCAATATCCTGCTGTTCAAACAGGGCAAGGACCGTCCCTGCCGTATCGGCCTTCCTCCAGCCGTAGGGAATCCCTGAGAACTGCCTGACCAGGCTTTCCATGGTAACCGGAATATTGGCAAGGCAGCTGAGGTTGATAGCTTTCAGCATCTCCTCCCTGGCAGGTTCATTGAAACGGGAACTAACCGGTTCCGTTTGGTCAAAAGGCGGGATAATACAGTTAAGCTTGGTGTATAAGCTTTCCACCAGTATCCTTACCGCGTCACTGATCCGGCAAACCGGCTCCTTTTCCTTCCCATCCATCATGTTCCCATTCACATATATATCTGCCTCTCTCACCATGTCCGCCAGCAGTCCATGACAGTGCCCTGCCCCTTCCCCTATACCTAACGCTCCTGTATCTGCGTCCGCTGTCCCGGATCCGCGGTATGATCCTTCATCTAATTCAGCCAGACGAAGCATATATGCTTTTAGCCTGATCCATTGCTCCATCCTCCTTATAAGCTTCATACGGGCCGGAAGCACAATGACCACGCTTTGCTCTTTAACGGACCGTGCCTTGACCTGGTCTTCAGTCCCAGGCATCCTGTCATGGGTCGATAGCATCACACGGATCCCTATCTCGCCTTTCTGCATTCCCCACGGCTGATCATTTATTGCAATGCGCAAGGTAAAGTCCCGGTAATCCTTATATCGGTATGTCTTATTCCCGTTAAACAGGAGGGAAACAAACTCTTCTACTATTCTGTCCCGCATCCCAGGATCATAACCCTTCCTGATTTCAATCGGCTGATCCCGCCTGCTGTCCTCTATGACCAGGAACATATACTGCTGCCCAATGCTGGCGATCAGGTCCCGCGCTTCCAGGCGGGCCAGGGAATCCACGGTCCTCTGTTCCGCTTCAGCCCTGTCCTCACCGATATCCTTTACCATGATGGTGGTGATATTCTCCACATTGGCCGGAAGTGCGGCGGATACATACCGGATCAGTACAAGGGCCTTCCAGACCTCCAGATCAAAGGGCTCCAGACCCCCATCACGGCCCGCGGCCATATCCGCAGCCTTTGCCGCCGTCCCCCGGATATCAGCGTTTAAAAAGGGCTCTACATCCTGGTAAAAAGCGGAAAAAGGAACCAGCGCACCACATTGGGATTCCTGATAGCGGACCGCCGCCGCCTGAAAGGCGTGCAGCAGAGAGCGCACCTGGCCGGAGGGAGTTTCTATGGCTGTCCCATCCCCTGAGGCATTCTGACCGCCTATGGCTGCCCCCTTGATGGGAATCCTCCGAAACATGGTCTGAAGCACGGACCGGAGCAGGCTGAACTGGTAGGGAACAAACGGATATGTCTCTGTAAACTCCTCCTCCCCCCCATACAGCTGTTGTCTCAAAACATCAGAGGAGAGCCGGAACAACTCCTTAAAGTCAGAAGACCTTTCAGCATACAGATGCTTTAATTCCCCTGCCGCCGCATCTGTCTTGGCCAGGAGCCGTTTCCTGACGATCTCCTCCCCATCCTCGGATGACAACAGGATACGGGTCCTAAAACGTGATGCGGTTTTCAAAGCGTCACTGTATTCCGTCCGTCCCCCGCTGCCCGGCAGCGCAGGTGCATCCACATCCTGCTTTCCTGCCGCTACGACCCAGGCCTGCCCACTGCACAACTCCCCCAGCCTTTCCGTTATGGCCTGCAGGGATAACAGGCAGCTGACGTCATTTTGGGCGGCATCTACGCCGTCATATAAAAAAACAATGACCTGTTTTTTCCGGCCGGCAGCGCTTCTTTCTTCAATATATTCCTGCACCATATGCACAAGATCATCAATGCCTGGCGGATCATTCCTTTCAGCATTTTGATACCAGCCTTTTGCCGCTTCAGGGCTCATCTGTGTTGTATCCGCCAGGGCTTTTACAATATTTTCTTCTTCAAAATAAAAATCTTCCCGCGCCTCTTTCCAGTCACTTCCGGATAACTCCCTGAAGCGGCGGCAAAAGTTCCCGTACACACCATCTCTGGTCATCTGACGCTCCAGATCCGCAATCCAGGGCATATTCTCACAAAATCCCTGAAAATGATCAAATGCCCTCCTAAAGTCCCTGACAACCCTGTCACCACCGGCTGCAGGCCGTCCGCCATCCTCATCCATGTGAAAGAGCAGGGTGTCGGCCTGGATCTCCGCTGCGGCCCGCATATTGGCTATGGTATGCCTGTCCTCTATTTCCCGGCTTAGGATATCCACCGCGCGCCTGCCCTTATATTCCCTGCCGGACAGCAGACAGGATAATACCTTTAAAAACAGTGATTTGCCGCTGCCAAAGGGACCGCCGACCCACACGCCCGTATGATCCAGTCCCTCCTTTATCCCTGTGCAATAATTTTCAAAAAACACGTCAAAATGCCGGTTCAATTCCCGGGTCACAACATACTCCTCCAACTCCTGCGCCATGATATCCGCAGAATCCTGTGTGACCTTTATAATTTCCTGAACCGGCCTTTGTATTTTCTTTTGAAACATTTGACTAATTTTCATTTTCCTGCACTCCTATCCTTCAATCAGCTCCATACCTTGTGGCCATAAACCCCGGCAGTATATCCGGATAAGCAAATCTATCCCTTCTTTTGCATCGATCCTTTGAGTGGAATACAAATATTTTAACAAAAATGCAGGAAGTATTCAACGCTTTAAATGGGAAACAGAATATTTCCCCAAACAATCGTAACGATTCAGACATCCGATGTGGGTATTGGGCTGATCCTATACAGACGCAGTGCATTCTCCCAGGCCGTCTTCATGACCGTATCCCTGTCCACCCCCTTGATCCCGCTGATGGCGTCCACTACATAAGTCAGGTTAAGGGAGGAATTGCGCTTGCCCCGGTTGGGCACAGGGGCAAGGTAGGGACAGTCTGTCTCCAGCACAAGGGATTTAAGGGGAGCATACTCCACCACTTCCTTTAACTTCTTTGCATTGTTAAATGTGACAACGCCTCCGATCCCCAGAAAAAATCCCATGTTCAGATACTCCCTGGCAATCTCCTTTCCATAGGAAAAACAGTGGATCACACCGCCCATATCCCCTGCTTTCTCTGCCTTCATCATATCCAGGGTATCCTTTGCGGCATCCCTGCTGTGTATGATTACAGGAAGCTTTGTCCTTCTCGCCAGATCCAGCTGGCGGACAAACCATTTCTTCTGTATGGAATGGTCAGGTTCCTCCCAGTAATAATCCAGACCGATCTCTCCCACTGCCTTTACCTTCTCATGGGCACAGCAGGATTCGATCCACCGGATCTTCTCCTCGTCAAGTTCCGCCGTCTCACTGGGATGAATCCCCTGGGCCGCATACATCCAGTCATATGTTTCTGCCAGCTTCAGGGTGGTCACACAGCTGTCAAGGCTGGCCGCCACATTCATCACAGAAGTGATGCCGGCGTCCTTAAGGCTACCCAGCAGTTCCTCACGGTCAGTATCAAACGCCTCATCATCATAATGGGCATGTGTATCAAAAATCATTGGACTCAAACTCCTTTTTGCAATCCATGGGCCAGCCCGTAAAGCACCAGAAGGTGGACGGGATAAAACACATAGAAAAGATATTTTAACTGAAACGCTCCCCGCCTGCCATTATACAACACAATGGGCACATATGCCAGGGCGGATACACAGTAATAGCTCACACTCTCCGCGGCGCATAAGACCACCCCCACCGCCAGCTGGGCAATGTCGTTGTGGCGGAACCAGTACATGGACGCGATCAAAAGCACTCCGATCACATTGTAATCCGTCTGCAGGATCCAGGAAAGGGCGCATCCCCCGGCCAGGGCAGCCAGCTGAATGCCCAGCTTCCTGGTATATTCCATTACAAATATAACCATAATTCCGATCAAAAGGGTAAACAGCATGTTCTGATAGTAGGGGTAGAAGACCCTGCCATAGATAGCCAGGTCAAATGGGACCTCTGAGATGAGGGCGCAGATCAGCATACGCAGCGCATACCTTCCCCTGTCCCTGGTGCGGACAAATTCTTCCGCCACCAGAAATGCAAAAATAGGAAACGCCAGACGGCCCAGATATCGGCAGACCTGTCCCGCGATCATCCATATATGCCCGGAAGGGGTCGCTATCACTGCCTGATACACGGCTCTGTCCGCAGCGTGGAGAATCCCTCCCTGGATGACCACAGCTCCCATATTATCAATCAGAATCGCCACAATGCCAAGCACCTTCAGCTGGTTTCCCGTAAGGCCCGGGCGCCGGCTTCCATATGAACTCAGACTGCCTGTTCTCGTATTCATCTCTATTCCTCGTCTAAATAGCGGGCCAATCATGCCCCTGGTCTTTGGTGTCTTATTATCATACTCCAAAATGGTAAAAAATGCAAGTTTCTCCCACTTTTGGTCTATTTTTCCATCAAAAGCGCCCCTTATCTCCCATTTATTACCTATTTTCGTGTGATTTACAGCCATTTTCCAAAGCAAAGTGGGTGAGTACGCCACAACACGCCTTTTTCCCGCTCACAAGAACACAACATGTCCCCGTATAAAAAAATGGAGCGGGACATCCATCTGTCCCACTCCTGTATCAGATTCCCTTAGCAGATCTCAGCGCCTGCGGGCATATCCTTTTCCGGTTTCATAAGAGCCAGGCCGCCGTCCGCATCCGCAGCGCACAAAAGCATCCCCTCGGACAGCATACCCGCCAGCTTGGCCGGCTTTAAGTTGGTGACCACCATAACCTTCTTGCCCACCATCTCCTCCGGTGAATAACAAGCCTTAATACCGCTGATGATCTGGCGTGTCTGGCTTCCGATCTTCACCTGGGAGCAAAGCAGCTTCTTGGATTTGGGAACCGCCTCACACCGGATGATCTCACCCACCTGGAACTGGAGCTTTGCAAAATCTTCATAGGTTATCTCCGGCTTTGCCTCAACATCTATTACGTTCTCCTTTGCGTCACCTGACTCCCGGGTATCTCCCCGGTCATCTGCTCCCTTGGTATGGGCTCCCTCCGCAGCCTGATCCGCTGCATGCATGGCTTCTACCTTTTCCATCACTTCCTTCATGTCCATACGGGCAAAGAGGATCTCCGGCTTATCCGTCACCTTGCCGCCTGACGGATACAGGCCAAATGTATCCATCTGAGCCAGCTCCCTCTTTCCTGTGTTAAGCTGCGCCAGGATCTTACCGGAAGTCTCAGGCATAAAGGAGTACAGCAGGGATGCTCCAATGGTGATGGATTCTGTCAGGTTATAAAGCACGGTGGACAGTCTGTCCTTTTGCGCCTCATCCTTGGCCAGGGTCCATGGCGTTGTCTCATCAATATACTTGTTGCATCTTCTGAAAATGTTGAAGATCTCCGTCATGGCATCGGCCACTCGCAGCTGTTCCATCTTGGCATCCGCTTTTTTCACCTCTTCCAGAACAACACTCTTAAGATCCTCATCCAACGGCTCTGCAGCGCCCCTATCAGCGATCACGCCGTCAAAATACTTATTGCTCATGGAAATGGTGCGGTTCACCAGATTGCCCAGGATATTGGCCAGGTCGGAGTTCATGCGCTCCACCATCAGCTCCCATGAGATGACGCCGTCATTGTCAAAAGGCATCTCATGAAGCACAAAGTAACGCACCGCATCCACGCCAAAGAAATCCACCAGGGTATCTGCATACAGTACATTTCCCTTGGACTTGCTCATCTTGCCGTCTCCCTGAAGCAGCCACGGATGGCCGAACACCTGCTTTGGAAGGGGCACATTCAGGGCCATCAGGAAAATGGGCCAGTAAATGGTATGGAAGCGGATAATGTCCTTTCCGATCAGGTGCAGGTCGGCGGGCCAAAGCTTTCCAAACTGGTCCGTGCTGTTTCCATCACAGTCATAACCGATCCCGGTGATATAGTTGGTAAGCGCGTCCAGCCATACATAGGTCACATGCTTGGGATCAAAGCTGACAGGAATCCCCCAGCTGAACGTTGTCCTGGAAACACACAGGTCCTGGAGTCCGGGAAGCAGGAAATTGTTCATCATCTCGTTCTTCCTGGACACCGGCTGGATAAATTCCGGATGCTCATTGATATACTCGATCAGCCGGGGAGCATACTTGCTCATACGGAAAAAATATGCCTCCTCCTTGGCCGGCTTGACCTCCCGCCCGCAGTCGGGGCACTTGCCGTCCACCAGCTGGGACTCTGTGAAAAATGACTCGCAGGGAGTGCAGTAAAGACCTTCATAATAGCCCTTGTAGATATCCCCCTGGTCATAAAGCTTCTTAAAGATCTTCTGGACCTGGGCCTCGTGGTCCTCATCCGTGGTGCGGATGAATTTGTCATAGGAGGTATTCATCAGATCCCATATCCTCCGGATCTCAGCGGCTGCCTTGTCCACGAATTCCTTAGGCGTAACACCGGCCGCCTCTGCCTTTTCCTCTATCTTTTGCCCGTGTTCGTCCGTTCCTGTCTGGAAAAACACGTCATAACCCTGTTCCCTTTTATACCTGGCAATGCTGTCAGCCAGAATGATCTCATAGGTATTGCCAATGTGCGGTTTTCCCGATGCATATGCAATGGCTGTT
Source organism: Clostridium sp. FS41 (assembly GCF_000954015.1). Taxonomy (NCBI): domain Bacteria; kingdom Bacillati; phylum Bacillota; class Clostridia; order Eubacteriales; family Clostridiaceae; genus Clostridium; species Clostridium sp. FS41. The sequence goes on along the minus strand of NZ_JYHN01000006.1, from coordinate 244,774 downwards.
GTGATATAATATGGTTTTTTACAATCCTGACACATAATTCATTTCCCTCTTCTTCTGCCCGGCTGGCGCCGTTTTAATAGTTTTAAGGTAACAGTTCAGGACGGCGGGAAAATGGGTGCAAAAGCGGGCGTTAAGCTTGCTTATAAGTCCGTTTTTGCACCCATTTTCACATCGGATGGACATCCGATGCTTCTTAACCGGCTTTTCCGGTCAAGAAGATGAGCCGTCCTGAACAGTTACGTTTTAAGTATAAGCGTTCCACCCATATTCGTCAAGACATGACCCCGGTTTTTCCCCCTGACAGGGGGCATTCTTTCACACATAAGTTGTAATTTCCCTACATATACTATATAATGATTCGAGTGCAGGCAAAAAACAACAACTTATACCCCATTGGAGGAATGACAGTATAATGAAACAGCGTAAAACCATATATTTACAACTAATCATGTCCCTGATCCTGGTCATCTCCCTGGTGACAGGATGCGTTGCCCCGGGACAGAGTGCGGACAAGGAAACGGACGCGCAGACAGAGGCCGGACTTGAAAGCTCCGCCTCCTATGAAAAATATGAGAAGGCCCACCTGGATGCCCAGGAGCACTTTGACCAGATGATGAACGACCTGTTCCTGGACGAAGTAGACAACTCCCTGATCACCCTTCACTATACCCTGGCCAATCCGGCCGCCTTCGGCATCACTGATTACGATAAAACCCTGGGGACTGTTACCCTGGAGGAAAGCAAACAGGCTCTCGCCGATGCCAAATCCCTGAAAGTACAACTAAATGATATTGACAGCCGTCATCTGCGTGAGGACCAGCTCCTTACATATACCATCCTGTCCTCCTATCTGAACACCATGTTAAGCAGCGAGGGATTGGAGCTTTATGACCAGCCTCTGTCCTCTTCCCTGGGAATCCAGGCCCAGCTGCCCATATTGCTGTCAGAGTATGTGTTCTACACCAAACAGGATGTGGAGGATTACCTTTCACTGCTCTCCTCCATTGACACTTATTATGAAAGCATCATAGAATTTGAAAAGCAGAAAACAGAAGCCGGGCTTGGCCTTTGCGACACTGCCATTGACAGGATCATCGAGTCCTGCAACGCCTATCTGCTGGACGCTGACCACAGCTTTATGGCAGAAACATTTGCCCAGAGGCTGGATCAGGTGGAGGGATTGACCGATACGGAAAAAGAGGACTACAGCGCCAGAAACCGCGCTGCCATCAATGAACATTTTGTGCCTGCTTACCAGAAGCTCATAGATGGTCTGACACCCTTAAAAGGCACCGGGACCAATGACAAGGGGCTGTATTATTTCCCTGAGGGGCAAAAATATTACCAGTACCTGGTAAACGCCTACACCGGTACCTCTTATCAGGATATACCGGAACTTAAAAAGGCCATCAGCGACCAGATGATGAATGATCTCACTGCCATGGATGAGCTGCTCACTGAGAATCCCGCCCTGGCAAAAAAGATGTATTCCTATTCCTTCAGCCTGACGGACCCTAATGAAATACTGGAAAACCTGCGCACCCAGTGCATCAAGGATTTCCCGGCCATTGAAGACTATGTGTGCAATATAAAAAATGTACCCTCTGCCCTGGAAGCCACCTTAAGCCCGGCATTTTACCTCACCGTTCCCATCGACCGGCCCCAGGACAATTCCATCTACATCAACAACGGCAGCACCAACACGGCCAGAAACCTGTACTCCACCCTGGCTCACGAGGGATATCCGGGGCACATGTACCAGACCCTGTATTTTAACAGGAATAACAGCTGCAACCTGAGAAAACTCCTGAGTTTCAGCAGCTACTCCGAGGGCTGGGCCACCTATGTGGAATATTACTCCTACACCCTGGACAATGGGCTGGATCCTGACCTGGGCGAGCTTCTCAGGCACAATGCAGCATTTACCCTGTCCCTTTATGCCATCCTGGATCTTAATATCCACTATGAGGGCTGGGACATCAAGCAGGTACAGGATTACCTGAATCATTATTTCCGGATCAGCGATCCCTCGGTCATCACCACCATATACTACGATATTGCGGAAAACCCCGCCAACTATCTGGAGTATTATGTGGGATACCTGGAGATCCTTAACATGCAGAGCGAGGCGAAAAAGACCCTGGGCAGCCGTTACACCAACATGGAGTTCAACCGTTTTCTTCTGGACATCGGACCGGCTCCCTTCAGTGTGATCAAACCTTACTTTAATGAGTGGCTGATAGAGGAAAATAAATAGGGGAAGGAATATTCCTGTGGGGAATGCTTTCTGCAAAGAATGCTTTCCTACAGATAGGCTCTCAGGAACTCCTTTACAAGACCCATCACCTCCGGCGTCCAGGTCCGGTTTCCGTGGCCTCCGCCTTTTACCTTATAGAATTCAACGGAATGCCCATTGTCTTTTAACAGATTATAGAATTTTACACTCTGTGTAAAATGCATCTTTGCATCCTCATCTCCGTGGACCAGGAGGAAGGGGGGAATTACCTTATCTCTGGTGATATAACCGGCCAGATTGGCCCGTTTTACCTCCTCCTGGTGTTCACTGATGGGGCCGCCGAATAATTTTTCAATGGGGTCCCCCTCAAAGTATTGGATCAGCTCCGGCGTCATGGTTTCGCACATACTTTCAAATTCAAACACACCATAGAAATCCACACAGCATTTCACATTGGAATGCTGTTCTTTGTATTCCGGAGTGTCAAACTCTTCCACCCCATCAGAAAGCGCGGCCAATGCCACTGTGTGCCCGCCTGAGGAATCCCCCCAAAGGGCGATCCGGTCCGGATCGATCTGATACTCCCCGGCATGGGCCCTCAGATAGCGGATCGCGGCTTTCAAATCCTGTACCTGCGCAGGGAACACCCCTCCCTCATCGCTGTAGCGGTACTCCACGGACGCCACCACATATCCCTCATGGACAAACTGGGCCAACTGGGGAATGGGCTTAAAATACTCCTGTTTTCTGAATCCCGATCCCTGGACGTAAACGATCAGCGGGTATCTCCTGTCAGGTTCATGGGATATCAGCTTCATGAGCTGAAGATGGAGAGGCCTGTTGCGCACCACATACACAATATTGGGGATCAGAGTGGCCCGGAAGCTGTCTGTCCTGTCCCCGTAGATCACCTTCATCCCCTCTGCTGATACAGGAGAAAAATTTTCCCGATCCATATTATAAGTAATCTGCTTTGAAATCATGTTTGTCATCCTTTTCTAGTTTTCTTTTTTGCTGCTTTCTCTGACCATGGATATAAGGGGCATCAATACGCTGACCAGGGCGATCAGCAGGAAGACACAGGAAACCGGCCTTGTAAAGAATACAAAGGGATTGCCCTGCGCCATCATCATGGAACGGCGCAGGTTGGTTTCCAGCTCACTTCCCAGTATGAATGCAAGCATCATGGGCCCCATGGGCAATCCTCCCATCTGCATCAGCAGGGCAAACAGAGCGCATGCCAGCATCAGTCCGCAGTTAAACAGGGTATTGGTATCGCTGAACGCACCCACAAAACATATGATGCCGATGGTGCCAAACAGATAGTGGTATGGAATGGTGAGAAGCCTTGGGAACAGACGCATTCCAAACAGCTGCAGTATAAGAGTAAGGATCGCTGCCAGAAGCACGGCCCCAAAGATAACATATACCAGCTCCGGCTCCTTGGTCATGAGAAGAGGTCCGGGTTCGATCCCGTGTATCATCAGTCCGCTGAGCATGATCGCCGTCACAGTGTCCCCGGGAATGCCCAGGGCGATCAGCGGAATGATGGCGCCTCCGATGGCGGCATTGTTGGAAACCTCAGATGCAAATACACCGTCCACACAGCCCGTTCCAAACTTCTCCGGATGTTTGGATGCGCTTTTAGCCTGGGAATAGGCGATCATATTGGAAATGCCGGCTCCCATTCCCGGAAGGAACCCGATCCACAGGCCAATGAGAAATGACCTGACAATATTGACCACATTGTCCCTCAGCTCCTTAAGGGTGACACCGATTCCCCGGATATTGGCTTTTTCAATGGTGGGCAGGTTCTGCTGATCCGTGGCGTAATTAAGGATAACCTGGTATACGGCAAATGTTCCCAGCATCAGGGCCACCATGTTAATACCACCGCTGATACTGTTTACCCCAAAGGTAAATCGGGCCGTGGCGTCAAAGGGCGCATACCCCACCGCTGAGAGGAACAGCCCGATAAAAGCAGCGGCCAGCCCCTTGAACATATTCCCCTTGGAAAGGGAGATGACCAGAGTAATGGCCATGGTACAGAGGCCGAAATATTCCCACGGCCCCAGATTTACGGCTGCCTTTGCAATCAGGGGACAGAAAAACACAGCTATGATGGTGCTGAGAAATGTTCCCAGAAAGGATCCCAGTATCCCGGCTCCCAGGGCTTTTGTAGTCTGTCCTTTCTGGCTTAGGGGATAGGCGTCAAAACAGGTGGCAATGGATGAGGGCGTGCCCGGTATGCCCACCAGGGTGGCGGCAATAAATCCCCCCGACATGCCGCCCACATAGATACTCATAAGGGTGGTGATGCCCAGCTTTGCGGTCATCTTAAAGGTGACCGGCAAAAGCAGTGTGATGGCCATATTGGAGGTAAGGCCCGGCACAGCACCGAATACAATTCCCAGTACAACGCTTCCCAGCATAACGGCAAAGCTGGTTGGCTCCAAGAGCGTGTGCAGGGTAAGTGAAAAATACTCCATAACGAACCTCCATAAACGATGATTGATTGCTGCCCACCGCCCAAAAAGGCGGGAGCCCCAGAGGGAAGGAGAGCCGTATCTTCAGACACGCTCTATGGAAGAACAATGGACAGCAGCTTAACAAACACCAGATACAGCACTCCTGTAAGTATCAGGGAATAGGCAGCTGCCACTGCCAGATTGATCTTCTTTTTCTGCTTTAATATATAAATCAGCGCAAATGCAGCCAGCGGGGTGGACACAAGGAACCCCAGGTACTTAAGCCCCAGAAGATAGCATATAAGCACCAGGAACAGGAACCCGAATTTTCCCCACTGTCCCCTGTCCAGGGTGAGTATCTTTTTATCCGGCACTTTGGAGAAAAGGATTCCCGCCCCGCACACCATCATTCCAAATGCAGCTATGTACAAGAATAGTTTTGGCCCCGGATCCCCCACCGACAGCCGCATCTTCACCTTCATCAGCTTTGTGCCCACTGCGGCCAGGCCGCCGGCCGCCGCCAGGACAGCTCCTGCTATCCGGTCCTTTTTCATCTGATTGTTCATCTATACACCGCCTGTCCCATTTATCTTTTCTGTTATTCAAAACCCAACAGCTTTGCGTTTTCAGCCATCTTGGCGTCAAATTCCCTGATATAGGCCGCAGAGCCCTCCACATCCAGGGCTTCCATGGTATTTTTCATGGCCGCAAACTGGTCCACCACTTCCTTGTCCATCATTGCATCCTGGAACGCTGTGTTGATCTCTTCTACAAGCTCCGGATCCATACCGGCCGGTCCCAGCAAAAGGGTATCGAATCCAAACATGGTGCTAGCAAGTCCCTCCTCTGTGACACTGGGGATATCCGGATAAAGAGGATCCCGCTCCCCCGTGCCGGTGACACAGCCCAGGACCTTGATCTCATTGGTTTCCAGATACTGTTCCGCAGCGCTCGTGGACACGAACGTAAAATCCACATTGCCTCCCAGAAGGGAAATAAGCCTTTCCGCATTTCCTCCCGCATCCACCATGGCCAGGGAAGCGCCCATATCTGTCTCCATCATTCCGCCCAGCATATGAAGTGCCTGTCCGCTGGTCATGCCGTATGTTATCTTGCCGGGATTTGCCTTGACGTCATCGATGATATCCTGTACGGACTGGTATTTTGAATCTGCCTTGACAGTAAGCCACATGCTTCCCGTGCTTGTATCCACTGCAAGGGGCGTGAAATTCTCCGGCAGGGTCTTGTCATATACACCGGTGTGGCTCTGCACTACCATGGAATTAAGGAAATATAAAAGCGTACTGCCGTCCTTTTGGGCATTCCTCACCGTTTCATACGCAACCACTCCATTGCCGTCAGTCTGGTTCACAACAACAAAACTTTTACCCAGTTTCTTCTCAAGGACCGGAGTGATAAAGCGGATATATAAGTCCGCCTGATTTCCCGCCTTGGTGGGGACATAGATGGTCACTGTATCCGCATCCCAGGATTCCTGTCTACTGCCCGCCTGGCCGCTGCCTGTTCCCCCGCTGCCCGTTTCCCCGCTGCCTGCTTCTGTTTTGCCTGCTCCATCCGCTTCCTTAGATGAAGCTGATCCGCCCGCCCCGCTGCCGTCCTGGGCCACGCTGCTCTTGGCCGTACCGCTGCCGCCGTCCGCCCCCGCTGCGCTGCATCCGCTGAGAATACCCGCAGACAGTCCCGCTGCCATTAACAAGTACATCCATTGTTTTTTCATAAATCCCTTCTCCTTTTGTCATTTTTATCTATAAAATATTGTTTTTTGTTTATGTATTCAGTATAATAGCTGTGTATTCGTTTGGAAAGTATATTAAATTTAGATTTACTGTGAATTTAATTCACATCAAGAGGGAGGGGGATCTATGGATTTCAAGCAGCTTCATTATATAACTGCCATTGCAGAATCACAAAATACTACCCGTGCGGCGGAAAACCTGTTTATATCCCGCTCCGCGCTGAATTACAGCCTTTTAAACCTGGAACAGGAAATAGGGCTGCCCCTGTTCAAGCGCATCAACAACACTATGATCCCCACGGCTGCCGGAAAGGTGTTTCTGGAGCACGCGTATCAGATCCTGCAGATTTCCAAAGACTGCCGCAAGAATCTGGAGGACATGGTGGACTGCGCCCGGGGCACTCTGAGCCTGGGCATTACGCCCGGATACGGCCAGGCCCTGTTTTCCGTGGTATTCCCGGAATTCTACAAAGCGTATCCCAAATATGACCTGGATCTGGTGGAGGGAAATGTAAAGGATCTGTATTCTTATCTTCTAAGCGGCCGCATAGACTTTGCCTGGAGCGGATTCCACTGTGAAGAGGCCGGGCTTGAACATACCATATTCCATAAAAGCGAAGTGCTTCTGGCAGTACCTGAAGCCAAATGCAGACACCGGTCCTCCGGCCATTATATACAGACAGAACCTGCAGACCTTTCCCTTTACAGAGAAGAACGCTTTGTACTGATGAAAAGCAGCAGCCTGATCCGTGACATTGCCAACCTGTATTTTGAACGGGCGGGTTTCACCCCGCACATCCTGTTTGAATGCAGCAAGATCGACATGACCCATGCCATTGCCCAGGAGGGGATCGCCCTCACCTTTGTTCCCCAGAATCTATGCCTTCCCCATCGTGGGGTGGTGTATTATCCCGTTGAGCCAAGGGAGTCCTTTGGCATTGCCATCTCTTTTCGCAAGGGAACGTACCTGACCACTGCGGAGCAGTATTTTATCGATCTTTTGCGCAGGCATTATATCCCCATTATGATTCCGCCCATATCACCGGACTGAGACGGTCCGCCTGCGGACGGATATAGTCTGTCTGCGGGCGTATACGGCCTGCCTGCGGACGGACAAGGGCAGCGTATCCACTTTGGATCTATGGTTTCTTTAATTTTCCCATCACGGAAACGCTTCCCATCGTCCCTGTAAACAGCCCCAGAAGAACGGAAGCCCTTGCCAGCCCGGGGAATACTTCCCCCTCGGTCAGAAGCCCCATGTCTTTGGCATACAGCCCCAGTTCCAGCACGTTAAGTTCACCAAACCAGCGGTAGGTAACCAACAGCAGCCCCAAGGGGATACATACTCCTGCCACTGCCATAGCAATGCCCTCCACCACAAATGGGATCTTTACAAAGCCTTCCCTGGCCCCCATCAGGCGCATGACTTTTGTCTTTTCTTTCTGGGCCTCAATCCCCACAGCCAGTGTATTATGGATCAACAGCACCGAGATCACCACCAGAACAGCCCCGCTTCCCCGGATCAATTGTGCGGAAGCGGCCCGCATCCGCTGCAAAGCCATGATGGTGTCCGCGGAGTAAGTCACTTTCCGCACCCCCTCCAATCCCATGGCAAACCGGACAAATTCCTCCTGATTTCCCATCCCGTCAATATATACCTGATAATTTCCGCTGGCTTTCAGGGGATTATCCTCCTCAAAGATACCGTCCAGCGCTTCCCCGCTTCCATAATAATCTTCCTTAAATCCGCTCCACGCCTCCTCTGCAGACACATACACGGTCCTCAGCACCTCAGGCCTGCCCTGGATCAGCCCTCCCGCCTCCTCTACTTTCTGGGGGGCGATCCCCTCATCAAAGAAAACCGAAACATACACATCCTGCTCCGTCTGCCTGACCACACTGTCCACATTTGCCACTGCCAGGTAAAAGATTCCAAACAGGAAAATACAGGCCGACATGGTGATGACCGATGCTGCCGTGTATACTCTGTGATACCACAGGTTTTTTATCCCCAATCTGAACAGATACAAAAAAGTCCTAGCGCGCATATGCCAATCCCTCCCTTGCAAGATCCCGGGCTATCCTGCCGCAGCTCAGCACGATCTGGCGTTTGTGCATGTGCTTTACCAGCTCCTGGTTGTGGGTCACTGCCAGCACCGTGGTCCCCTGTCTGTTCACCTTTTCCAAAAGCCGCATGATCTCCTCCGCATTCTTCTGGTCCAGATTACCTGTGGGCTCGTCCGCCAGCAAAAGTACGGGCTGATTCACCACCGCCCTTGCAAGAGCGGTCCTTTGCTGCTCGCCGCCGGACAGCTGTCCGGGATAACAGCCTGCTTTATCCTCCAGCCCCACCTGTCTCAGCACTTCCCTTACCCTGGATCTCATTTCCTTTTTCTCCGCTTCTATGACACGCTGGGCAAATGCCACATTCTCATACACGGTAAAATCCTGAAAAAGGCGGAAATCCTGGAACACCATTCCTATGTATCGGCGATACTGATAGACCTGGCGCTCCCTCAGACTCCCCAGTTCAATGCCATTGACCCATATATCCCCCTTGTCAGGTCTGGCGTCCCTTAAGACCAGCTCCAGAAGGGTGGTCTTACCCGCCCCGCTGTTGCCTGATAGGAACACAAACTCGCCTTTATCGATCTGAAGGCTCACTTCATCCAAAGCCTTCTGGGTCTTTCCGTATATTTTCGTCACCTTGTCAAAGACAATCATACTGTTATCCACTGGCATACCGCTCTTCTCCTGATCTTATCCACAATCATACATCTTTCTTGTTCAGTTTATACACAAATGCAAGGATTCCGGCAACCGCCTGGTAATACTCCTCAGGGATTTCCATATCCACCTCAACGCTTGCATACAATCCTCTGGCAAGGGGCTTATCCTCCAGGATATAAATCCCGTTGGCCTCCCCTGCCTCCACTATTTTCAAAGCCAGATGATCCGCCCCTTTAGCCAGTACCACCGGGGCCCGGTTCTGGCCGGAATCATATCCCAAAGCTATGGCATAGTGGGTGGGATTGCGGATGATCACATCCGCCTTGGGTACATTCTGCATCATGCGCCTGGAAGCCATCTGGCGCTGCTTTTCCCTGATCTTTCCTTTGATCTGAGGGTCTCCTTCTGTCTGCTTATATTCTTCCTTGATCTCCTGCTTGCTCATGCGCAGGTTCTTCTCATATTCCCACCATTGATACATATAATCCAGGGCAGCCAGGAACACAAATGCCACTCCCACCGTGTCCACAAGGGAAATGACCGTGTTCCCTGTAAAGATCAGGGCGCCCTCCACCGATCCCTCCATGAGGACGGCCAGCTCCCTCATCCTGCCCTTTAAAAAGTCGTAGGCCACCCATCCCAGGATGGTGATCTTAATAAGCGCCTTGATCAGTTCCACCACTGACCTTACAGACATCATCCTTTTAAACCCTTTCAGTGGGCTGATGCGTTCCCCCTTAAATTTAAGCACATCCATGGAAAATGCCATCCTGGTCTGGAAAAATGTGACCGCAACCGCCACCAGTATACCGATAAAAAGAAGGGGAAGGGCTGCTTCCAGAAACAGCATCATTGCCTTGGTCAGCATTTCCCTGCCCGACTGTGCAAGAAAGCGGTCGGGATTCTCCCCATAGGAAAAGAACAGGTATATGCCTTGCCGGAAATTCCGGTACATCCTGGGAGCCAGGGCCTTAAGTGCATGAAACATGACCAGCATGGAACATACCGCCGCCACATCGCTGCTTTGGAACACATTTCCCTTTTTCCGTTCATCCTGCCTTCGTTTGGGCGTGGCTTTCTCAGTCTTCTCATCAGCTGCCACCCTTCACCACCTCCTTTCATCCGCCTGCTTTATCCGCCTGCTTCACAAATGGGATGCTGCGCAAACAGCATCCCATCCTTATCATGCAGTCCTATGACGTCCGCCTATCACATCCCTATGTCATCATCATGATCACATTCCGTACTTCTCTCATCATTGTATCTATATATCCATCCAGAAACGCTCCCACAGGATGGGCGAACAGGATCATCAAAAGCATGCCCAGAAGGATCTTGCACTGGATATTAATGACAAACACATGGATCTGGGGGATCAGCTTCATCAGCACCCCCATGGTCATCTCCAGCACAAATTCTGCTGCCACAAAGGGCAGGGCCAGCTTTACCGCCATCAAAAATACAGTGGCAAACAGGGATGTGATGTACCAGATCACTTTTCCTGCAAAAAAGTCACCGGCTCCCACCGGTATTACCTCATATGTATAGGCAAACAGTTTCACTGTCAAAAGATGGCAGCCCGTGGCAAAAAAGTACAGGAAAAAGAATACATTTACAAACTGTCCTAAAATCGCTGTCTGTACCCCATTCATGGGATCCATGACCTTTCCCATGGCCAGGCCGAATGCCGTGTCCAAAAGGTCCCCGGCCACATAAAGCATATAAAAGAAGATCTGGAATATGCACCCGATCCCGACCCCCAGGGCCACTTCCCTGATCAATGCCTCAGCCATGTCAAAGGTGGAAAATGAGATCATCCCCGCTGCCCCGCTCCGGGCTGCCGGGGCAATGAGCATGGAAAGGGCCAGTACAAGTCCTGTCCTTACCATAAAGGGAACCCCTTTTCTGGAAAAAACAGGATTGATAAATACCATGCCCCCCATCCTGGCAAATACCAGGAGGAACACATCAAAATATTCCAACAATCCTCCGTCCATCCCTCACCCCCGCATCAGAGGGCTGCCATGATAGCAAACAGCTCCACCACAAATTCATTCATGACCTTGCTCATCCATGAACCCAGAGCCAGAAGGACCAGGGCGATCACCAGAAGCTTGGGCACAAAAGTCAATGTCTGCTCATGGATCTGGGTAGCTGCCTGAAAGATTGCCACCAGAAGCCCCACCACGATACTGATAATAAGAAGAGGACCCGCTATCTCAAACGCAACCAGCATTGCCTCCTTCATGATTTCCATCACCTGTTCCGCATTCATACCTGTTCCTCCTTACCGAAAGCTTTGAACCAAGGTCTTGATCACCAGGCTCCATCCGTCCACCAAAACAAACATCATGATCTTAAAGGGCAGGGCGATCATGGTGGGCGGCAGCATCACCATACCCATGGACATCAGGGTACTGGACACCACCAGATCAATGATCAGGAATGGAATAAAGATTAAAAACCCCATGGTAAACGCCTTATTCAGCTCACTCAAGATAAAGGACGGCACCAGGGTTGTAAGCCCCAGCTTCATATAGCCCTCCGGTCCCTGGGACACGTCCGGCTCCGGCGTCTTGGAAATGGAGAGAAACAGATCCAGGCTCTTTTTCTCGGTCTGCTTTAACATAAATTCCTTTATTGGTTCCTGGGCCCGCTCAAACGCTGCCTCCTTGGTTATGGTCCCCGCTTTATAGGGCTGATAGGCCTGGGTATTCACCGAGGAAAGCACCGGACTCATGATAAACAGAGTGAGGAACAGGGCCAGGCCCACCAGGATCTGGTTGGGCGGGGACTGCTGGGTGCCCAGGGCATTTCTCAGGAATGACAGTACAATGATGATCCTGGTAAAACTAGTCATCATGATAACAAGGGAGGGAACAATTGCCAAAAACAGGAAAAGGAACATGATGTCCAGCATGTCCATGGGCTTTCCGCTGCCCGAGGTGCCCTGGAGCGTCACGGACACATCCGTGGCAAATGCCGTCAATGTGCTCTGGCTCCAGGCAAGGGCAAATACGGCCCCGGCCGCCAGCCTTCCAAGTTGTCTTACCGTTCCTCTCATTCTTTTCCTCTCCCGCCTTTTTTCATCCCGTCATCCTCACCGCGCCTGCGCGCTTTCAGCTGGGATGACAAAACCGCAACAAAATCCGGCGGTGCCTCCGCCGGCTCCATTTTCTCATATGAATCCAGTTTATCAAGCTTTTCAATCCCGGAAGGTGACACGCCCAACAGCAGGATCTTCTCCTGAACCTTTACCACCACCAGGAAGCTGTCCCGGCCCACGGTCATCTGGTCCAGGACCTCCATGCCGCCGGTCCTCTGCTTTAATCTCATGCCTCGCCCCAGTATCCTGGTGGTATAATAAGCCAACACCAGCACAAGGATCAGGACAACCAGGTAAAACAGTACTTTCAGAAATGCCATATTACTCCCTCTTGCCCACAATTTCTATGATGCGTGTTCCGAAATGCTCCCCTGTCACAAGCACATCCCCCTTGCCGATCAGTTCCCCATTCACCACCACATCGGCCGGAGAGCCTGCCTGCTTGTCCAGCACCAGCACCTGCCCTTCCTTGAGGGCCAGCACGTCCTTTACGCTGCACACCGTGCTGCCGATCCGCACCGATACATCCAGGGTGATATCCAAAAGCTTCTTCCTGTCATCGCCAATCTGCTCCTTGTCATACTCAAGGGGCGTATACTTAAATTCCGGAAATGACACTTCCTGGACAGCCACGGCTTCCTTTGGCTTTTGTATGCTCTCAGCCAGTTCCTCCAGTTCCAGCTCTTCCAGTTCCGGTATCCCCAGAACCTGGCTGATGGCCTGGGATGCGATGATATACGCGTCCGACTCCACCACGCCATCGATCAGGTAATGCAGGCGCACCAAAAGAAGGGACTGGTCCGTCTTCCAGATCCGGATCATTTCCAGAATCCGCTCCGTGTTGTCAAATGCGGCGATCCTGGACATTGCCACTCCCATATCCCGCCCCAAAAGGTCGTTGAGTTCATTCATGGCAGCGGATATGCACTGGGAAGCAACCTCCTTCAGGGTACTTAAAGCAATCTCATCCAGAGGGCTGGGGTTATCCACCGGCACCCCCATAATATAATTGGCCACCCGGATCATATCGTCCTTGGAAAATACATACAGCTGGTCCGCCGTCAGCCCGTTAACCGCCCTGCGTCCCTCAATGACCACATTAAAATGAGGCAGACACTCCGCAAGCGCTCCGGTATCTGTCTCCTCCACCTTTGACACAGCCATCTTCACGCTTCTGCCAAGAAGGGAGCCCAGCCTGTCACAGACAGGGACTGCTTCCATCTCCATCAGTTCCTTTATGGCATCCTTATCCACATCTAACATACTCGTCCCTCCCGGTTACAGTTCACTGCTTATTTCCACTGCCTTGCGCAGTCTGGTATGGCCCACCTTTGCCTCAAAACAGGCCACATCCTCCACATAAACTGAAATCTTGCTGTCCAGCTTCTTGTTGAGCGGTATCACATCTCCCGGGGTCAGCTGGAGGATATCCTGGGCGTCCAGGGAAAACTCATGAAGAATGGCCCGGATCTCCACCTCCGATTCCAGAATGTGCTGTTCAATGTACTGCCGTTTGGACTTCTGCTTCTCATCATCCTGCTTTTTCTGGCTGACCGCAAAGGAATAGCCGAACTTGGACGTCAGCTCCTCCACATTGGGAGCCGGCATCACCATGTTAAGCCTTGCCGCCAGCTTGTCAATGACCACTTCCAGCTCCACCTGGATCACCACGTCCTCCTGGGCGCTCATCTGGAGCAGATGGGGATTGGTCTGAAGGCCGGTGAGCGTGGCATCAATATCCAGATACTGCGCCCAGGCTTCGCCTGCAAATTCCGTCAGTTTCCCCAGCACATACTGAAGAACCGCCTTTTCAATGTCCGTAAAATCCCTGGTCAGCTCATACTCTGTCCCGGCGCCGCCCAAAAGGCGCTCAATCATAAAAAACGCCAGCCTGGTATCCACTTCCATGGTCAGAGGCGCCTCATTGTAATCCTTATTGGCCGGACTCAGGGTGATCATCCCAAACAGGGAATGATCCTGTACGGAGTTGGTAAATTCCTGGTAGCGCTTCTCCACGATCCTGTTGATACGGATCTCACAGTAAGACTGGAGAAGCCCTGTAAGATACGGCGCCAGGGCACGGGCAAAACTGTCGTACAGGTTTTCCACCGTGCTCATGCGCTCTTTTGTAAATTTCTTGGGTGATTTAAAATCGTAACTCTTAATCACTGGCTGTTCCTTCCTGCATCATAGCCTCATCCTGCGGCATCACAACCGGGAAAAGGGGATCCATGGTCTCCACTCCCTCCACTGATTCCGGCGGCCTGTATCCATTTCCAAGGATGATCATGTCCACCCGGCGGTTCTGCTCCCGCCCCTCTTTTGTGGTATTGTCCGCGATGGGATAGTATTTGCCGTAGCCACGGCATATTAACTTTTTGGGGTTAAGCCCCACCTGTTCCTCCAGATAGATGGCCACATTGTCCGCCCGCTCTGAGGATAAGATCCTGTCATTGATCAGAGAATTGGCTGCCTGGGCCGTATGCCCATTTATGTAAACCGCAAGAATGTTATCCTGCTTTTCCTGCAGCATGATCCCCACTGCGTCCAGCATGGACTTGCTGCCGTCCCGCAGATTGGCGCTGTCCGGATCAAAGAGAAGGTCATTCTTAAAACGGATATACACCGCATTCTCCGTGTTGGATACAATGGCGTCCAGGTTCTCAGAATCAAAATAGGTTTGGATATCACGTGACATCTGCCTCATCTCCCTGGCTGACGCCTGGGTGTTCTGGGAACCGGTCACTGCCTGGAAGGGTTCATCCGTGTTCTCGCCAATAGCGGGATACTTGAGATCATCGGGCACGTCCTCCAACTCGGTCTGGGACTCGATCCCCAGCTGCCGCTGCATAGCCGAAGCGATCTCCTCCAATTTACTTATATTTACATTGGAAATGCTGTACAATAATACAAAAAAGGTCAGGACAAGGGTTATCATATCCGCGTAGGTATTTAACCACTCCTGGCCTCCTTCTTCCTCTTTTTGCTTCTTCATTTATTTACCAATCTCCAGGGCTTTTAAAGCCATGCTTTTTGCAATGTTAAGTGCCGTGACATTGGCTTCGTATGCGCGGGTGGCGGCCATCAGATCCACCATCTCCTCCGCGCTGTTCACATTGGGCATCATCACATATCCGTCCTCATCAGCATCCGGATGGTCCGGATCATAGACCGGAACCAGAGGGTTCTGGCTTTCCACCACTTCCTCCACGTACACACCGCCGTTCTCAGCCTTTGTCATGGCCTTTCCCAGCTCGTTCTTAAAGTCCAGCGCGTTCTCCCGCAAGACCACCTGCTTTCTCACATAGGGACCGCCCTCCGCCGTCCTGGTGGTGTTCTGATTGGCAAGATTCTGCATAATGATATCCGTGCGGAAACGCTCCGCCGTCAGTGCAGAACCTGTTATATTAAGAAAATCCAAATACCCCATAACCTGCTCCTTTACTTGCCTGTATTATTGATCACATACCGCAGCGTGGATAATTTCCCCGACATGCGCATGGTCAGGGCCGAATACTGGGTATATGCCTTCCACAGTTCAAGCTCTTCTTTTTCCACCTGTACATTATTCCCGTCCGGCCTGGCCTGGGTGTCCCCGTCTTCCTCCACCACCGGCTTTGCTAAGCGCTCCGGCCCCTGGGCCGTATCCCTTAACACATCCTTGAATTCCACTTTCTTAGCCTTATAGCCCGGCGTCTCCACATTGGCTATGTTGTGGCTGGCAACCTGCTGCTTCAGCCACATGGCATCCATTCCCCGCTCCAGGGCTCCTACAGCCCTGTCATCAAATAACGGCATGATCCCGCCCCCTTATCTCATCCTGTATGGCCCATGCGCACCTGTTTATCCGCCTGGGCAAATGCTTCCTTCAGTTCCATGATCATAGGAAGAACCTCATTCACTGGCTCAGGGCTCTTCTTTACATTGGCCTGCAGGATCTGGTAATTGAAATACTCATAGAGAGAGGCCAGGCTCTGTGATACCGGATACTGGTGATCCAATGTGGATACCAGATGGCTGATAATTGCCTGCGCCTTCTTAAAATGGGTATTGCTGGCTTCGTAGTCCCGTACCTCCAGCCCCAGAAGCCCCTTGTTCAGACGGTTGATCATCTCATCAAACAACAGGTTGATCATATCGCCCTGGGTCATGGTCATTACGGACTGCTGTTTATATTTTGCATATGGATTCTGCATAGTCATTACTCCTTCATCATGATGAGAACTGCTGGGTGAGCCAGGAACTCTGGCTGTTCATATTGGAAATCGCCTGCTCCATGGCGGTAAACTGCTTCCAGTACCGCGTCTTCTCCAGCTCATACTTGGTGTTCAGGTTGGAAAGTGTCTCTGAAATATGCTTCATCTCCTCATAGAGGGTATTGCTTGTGAGAAGCACATCCTTTGTGCCCGCGTATCGCACCATACTTCCGGGACTGCCGCTGCTTACATTGGCCGCCGCCTTGATGGCGTTCTGCATCTTAATTCCCAATCCCTGGTCCCTGTCCGTGAACAGCTTACTGATGGCATCCGGGTTGGTGGCTACGGCAGACCTCAATGCGTCCTCGTCAATAACAAGCTTACCGTTGTCACGCCAGTTATCCGATGTCTCGATCCCGATATCATAGAGAGACAGTCCCGCGCCTTCCACACTGCTGTAAAGCGCCATTCTCATCTCGCTCAAAAAGCTGGAGATATTGGAGTCGTTGTGAAGGAGGCCCTGTTTGGATTTCTCCTCCCAAAGCTCGACCTCCTTATCGCTCATCTCCTTTTTCTGTGCATCCGTGAGAGGGGCGTATTTCTTATAGTTGGCTGTCTCCGTGAGCTGTTTATTCAGTTCTTCGATGAGGGCGTTGTAATCATCTACAAAGCTCTTCAAACTATCTATTATTTTATCAGTATCGCGGGACGTAGTCAAGCTGATTGGAGGGTTGGAAGCATCATAAGTGGAAGTTAATTCCATGGTAATTCCATCCAATTCAAACGTATTGGTATTGCGCTCAATATCGGTTCCGTCCACGGTGAGGACGGCGTTTTGGCCGGAGGTGACGGAAGCGGTCATGTGGGGGTTGAAGGTTACTGTGTCCTGGCTGAAGAGTTGGTTCAGCAACTCCTTTCCGTCATCATCCGTTCCCTTAATGGTAAATTCACCGGCAGTGCCGCTGATCTGTAAGCGGCCATCAGCTGTATAAATTACATTTCCTCCTGTTTCAGCCCGTATTGCTGCAGCCAGACCATCAAAGCCATTTGTCAATGAACCGGCATTAATCGTAATCGTATTTCCGCCGGATACGGCTAATTCCAATGTTCCCTTTAAAATGGTTGGATCGGATACGGAATTGGAGGCCAGCGTATTGGACACCGGCGTAAGCTCCACGTTTTCCCGTCCAAACAGATTCTCAACCAAATTCGTTCCGTTTATTACAGCATTACCGCTAACAGTAAAGCCGCCTGTCTGACCGGATATATTGATCCTTCCATCCACATAGGTTCCGCCCATTATCCCAGCCAGGTCACTGATCGTTTTGGCAGAAGGATCACCTAAATGATATGTGGTGTTACCGACCTTAATATCTCCCGTTATTCCCAGACTGCTTAATTCCGTGCTTCCGTCATACACATTATCTTTCTCACTGAATCCAAGATCGGATGCAATCCCCGTTGTCAGATTAGCATCTGTAAATCCCACTTTATGTTCCGAAGATTTTAACGTGACTTGTTTGTTGGTATCATCCCAGGAAAATGCAATCTTACCATAGCCAAATTCCTTATTCAGCTTTGAATTAATGGCGTTTATTAAGCCTTCTTCATCTTTGTAGCTCTCACTTCCTGTTTTTCCCTCCAACTTAACGGTAAAATCCTGTCCATCCACCTGCAATACCAATGACTGGTCTTTTCCGCTATTTAACTTATTGATAACAGAACTTAAATCCACATGATCCGTCCCCTCAATCGGCTTGGAAAAAATATTGGATTGTAAACCGGTCGCCTCCACCCCAAACATAGTGGTGAGCAGATTTCCATATCTCTGTCCCATCTTTATATTGGATATCTCGCCTGTAGAGGAAGATTCCATGATGAATTTATCAGATGCCGATGAATAGGATACCTTAACCCCTGCATCACTGCTGTTGATCGCGCTGATCACATCGCTTAACGTTGAATCCCCGTTCAATCCCTTGATGGTGACACCATTGATATCAAATTCAAACCGATTTCCCTGTAAGGGCGTAGAAAAATTCATATTTTTCAAAGATGTTCCATAATCCAGCTTATTAGAAAATCCACCTTTAAATCCTAAATTGGCAATTGTGTTTGAGGAGTCGCTGTCTCCTGTTGTCTCAATGATAACCCGTCTGGATGAATCAACCGCATTGCTCGTTACAGCACCATTTGCGTTTAGCTGAACCAGTTTCATTGTCCCTTTCTTACTATTGGGCGGATCCTCCTCGAATTTCATTCCTACCGAAGTCCCAAAGTTACGGTACAATACCTGGTTAATATTCTTAAGCGTTTTTTCTTCATCCACCTCTTCCGGAGAATTCGGATCAGCAGGATCTGATAGTTTTCCTTCAATTGTAAAATCAATCGTTCTGCTCACGCCATCCAATGTGACTGAAAATGACTTTGTCTCCCCGATTGCATCTGTAAAGTTTGTGAAATCAACATCATTCCCTCTCGGCTCCCCCGTCACCGTTCCCGCCGTTCTCACCGAGCAGGCCGTTGCCAGCTGCTTCACCGCGCTGACCCTCATGGAGCTGACCGCATTGGAGGATACGGAGCTTATCTTAATGGCGCTGGAACTGCTGATTCCCGCCATTGTCTTAAATAAACTGGTGCTCAGCAGATTCGTCTGGCCCGAACCGTAATAAGAAAAATATTGATCTCCGAATGTATTGATCTTAGTGATGAGATCCCTGTATGTCTCCTGCTTCCACTCCAGCTGCTGCTTAAGACCTGTCTGCTTATCGATCTTTGTCTGTGTCCCCAGCAGCAGACTTTCAACAATACTGTCCGTATCCATACCGGAAGCAAGGCCTGATATGTAATTCTTATTGCCGTTCGCGCTGACTGTATTAATTGATGAAGCCGATGCCATCGCTCTTCCCCCTATCTTCGTTTATCATAGAGCACGCCCTTGCTCCCCTGATTCATCTGTTTTAAATACCCGGTAAATTTACCGTTTACATTGTTCTGTTTTATCCTGCTCTGAAGCTGGGCCCGGATCTTTGCCATCTTCCCCGGCACCCCTGCCTCCAGATCGCGTATCCTGGTAATCATGGTAAATACATCCTGTCCATCCTTAAACAGGATCTGTTCCGCTTCGCTGAGGCCGCTGTAATCGCACCTGTTTTTTCCAATCATATAACAGCGGGAACCGTAGGAAGAACGGTCCCGGATGGCTTCAATCTCCCGGTCCAGGCCATTGATTTTTTCAATGATGGCCTGCCTGGCGTTTACCGCCTCCACGATTTCATCCACCGCTTCAAGGTCATCCCTGTCCAGCCGCAGCGTTTCCTTCTCATACTGCCCAAACAAAATGGTCTTTTCCCTGAGCAGCATTCTCATCTGCTCAAGCAGTTCCATCTTTTCCCTCCTTCTTCTGCCCTTCCTCTGTCCCAAGGGCTTTCAGGCTCCTGGACAACTGGAACACCTTGAGAAGATCCACTTTATCAGACGCTTCCTTATTATTCTCAACCGTGAGATACAGTTCTGTGCGGCATATTTTCATACTCTCAGGCGCCGATATGCCAAGACGCACCTTATCACCTTTGATCTCCGCCACAAATATCTCGATATCATCGCCAATCTTAATTGACTCGCCCTTTTTTCTGGATAATATCAGCATAGGCCATCCCTTTCTCCCCAGCTGAATATGGGCTGCCGTATGGGATAATCCTGGTCCAGTATCACCTGGACGCCCAGATTGGTCTCATGATTGATAATAACAGGGCTTTTCAGATTAACTGTGGAATCCCGGAAGGTTTCCCCTATGACCATGAGTACCCAGCAGTCCAGGTTATCCTCCGGTACAGCCTGCAAAAGGATCAGCACATCCTGCATTACCACCGGAGCATAGTCCCGCCTGACCTCCAGAGGATTTAACATGATAAAGCATACATTTTTCTGCTCAATGGACTGCAGCCAGCAGATACCGTTGCCCATATTGGAATCATTTACAAGGACGTACTGCGTATATTCCTCAAATCCAAACAGAGGCTGTTTAAATGTTATGATGTTGTTCTCTTCTATATCCAGGATTCCAAAATCCCGAGTTTCGATTTTCAAGCGTATCCCTCCATATCATCCTGACCCGCGTCAGCCGTATATCTGCATTCCACTGATCTGCCGTTGTCCTCTACTTTGCCGCCTCATAGGCCGGATTGGCACTGGGCGGCACATACATGGGATCACCCATATACTCAATCTCAACCTTGGGGTACTGCTCCACATTCACGCGCAGCTCGCCCGGTACATACATGGCCGCAGGTTCCTGCACCTGCGGATCAAACGCTACCTGCGCCGGGGTATAGTCAATGGTCAGATCCGCGGGCTGCCATGAGATATCAGGGGCAGCCGAAGGTATAAATGCAATTCCGGTGGTAATGTTGGTCTGGGCCGCCATCTGGTTTTTTATAATATCCGCCACTGTTACCCCATCCTGGATCTGCATCATCTGATTCCCCACACGGGAATATTGTGCCGTGGCATCCGCCACAGCCTTAAGACCGGCCTGGGCCGCATCTCTCATAAGTCCTCTGGCTGTCCTGAATCCCAGACTGTCCCTGGAACGGGACGTGTCGATCTCCACCTTTATATTTTCTGACTTCATATTCAGTTTGCCGGGATTCTGAATAATTCCCACCTCCGGATCAGGCATTCTGCTCTCAAGCCTGGCCCTCTGGGAGGTCATGGACAGCTGAATAGGAGTTGTTGTTATCTTTAACACATTCATCCTCTGGCACCTCTCTTCAACTTATTTCATAAAGTCAAATATGGACGGCGGTATAATACTGGAACCCAGCTGCAAGGTAACCATCCAGGCTGTCTCAGCAGATTTGTTGGTGACCGCTTCCGTCTCCACCTTCACTGCTTCCAGATCCTTCTGTGTCTTCTGCAGATTGACCAGGCCTGTCTCCAGCCTGTTCTGGGTGCGCTCCAGCATTTTCTCCCGTGTACCGATCTCCGAAGTGGCGATAGAAATATTGCTCTGCTTTTTCTTAAGCTGTGCCAGGGTATCCATGGCGCCGTTCTTATCACCGGCCTTCAGCTGGCCGCTCACCTGGCCGATCAGGCTGTACAGGTTATTGGGATATCCGTTTTCATCCTTTCCATATCCCAGCACATCCACGCCGGAGGTGGAAATCTTGATCCCGGATTTGGCCGTGTTCATGCCGCTTGCATACGTCCCAAAACCAATATCCAGATAAACCGGCTTATTCTCCGTAAAATACGTATCCGGATCATTTTTATCATAGGCATCCACCTGTTTCCCGTTAAACAGCAGGTTTCCGTCCGCATCCAGGGAAAACGGCGCTTCGCTGTTGGCCGAACCGGAGAACAGGAATTTATCTCCGTACCTGGCGTTCATGGTCTGAAGGATTTCTTCCATCTGGCCGTTTAATTCCTCCGCAATGGCATCCAGTGAATCCTGGCTGCTGGCGCCTCCTGCCTTGGTTGCCTTTTCATAAATATTCTCAAGGATCGAGTTCAGGGTCAGGATATTGGAATCCGCTGTCTCTAACTCGCCCGTTGCATTTTTCACCACATTAATGTGTTCCTCTGTCCTGGCGATCTGGTCGCGGATGGCAAATGCTTTGGAC
Organism: Clostridium sp. FS41; assembly: GCF_000954015.1. Taxonomy (NCBI): domain Bacteria; kingdom Bacillati; phylum Bacillota; class Clostridia; order Eubacteriales; family Clostridiaceae; genus Clostridium; species Clostridium sp. FS41. Next base: position 222,658 of record NZ_JYHN01000006.1, on the reverse strand, counting down.
GCGGTTGCCGGATCCTCGGACACATGGTTATACTGGCGCTGGGATGCCAGCTTCAGATTAGAGGAAGCCAGATTTGATATATTCCTCTGAAGATTCTTGTTATATGAAGTTGTCATCATATTTTCCGTGATTCTCATATGTTCCTCCTTAACGTCCTACCATACCCATCTTGTTGATGATCATATCCAGCTGCTCATCCATGGTAGTCATAAGACGCCCCAGCGCCTGATATGCTTTATTATAAGTCATCATGTTGATCCCCTCTTCATTAAGGGATACACCGGACACGCTCATGCGCTCCTTCTCCACGCTCTCCGCAATGGACAGGGATGCATCCATCCGCGAATTATTGGTCTTGATATCGCTTCCCAGTATGCTTGTGGTCCTGGCTACAAACTCGCTGAATGTGCCTGTAAACTCGCCGCCGAAATCAAAATCCTGTTCCAGCGCCGCCTTCATTGCCATAATATCCGTGTTGTCCAGATCGCCGTCCGGATTCTTTTCCCGGATAATATAGGAGGAATCCTCCGCCCACTTATCACTGATGGAAATGTTTCCCGCCGTGATATTACCATTCCCGTCCCCGCTTAGAAGTTCCTTATACTTATCCGGCTGCGCGGGATCGTCCGCATAGACCTTGCTGTTAAACACATGAGCCAGGGTCTTGGCCAGATGATCCAGCTGGTTCTGGTAATAAGGGATACCCGCTGTAATTGAATCTCCGCCCGTGAGCATATCCGTAAATCCCCGGATAGCCCCGCTTCCAAGATTTGCCGCCTTTCCGCTGCTGTCCCACGTCAGGCTGGTTCCGTCCTTTCCAATGGTCAGATGGTCATTGGTATGGGAGGCCCCTGAAGCATCCACCACTACTTTTCCGTTAAACTTAACCTGTACCTTTCCGTCCTCCAGATCCGTCACCTGGACAACACCGTATCTGGACAGGTCATCCAGAATCGTATTTCTCTGGTCCAGCAGGTCATTGGGTCCATAATTCACCCCATCATAATCGCTGTTGACAAATACCTCATGGGCAATGGAGCGGTTCAGCTCCGACAGCTGATCCAGCTTGGTATTGATGTCCTTTACCGCAATGGAAAAATCATTCTTCGTCTGCTCCATCAAGGTCTTTAAATTGGCATCATATTCATTCAGGACCTGAGTCACACCCTGAAATGCATGCATAACAATATTGGCATTAGTCTGTTGGTACGGATACTGGCTGAAATCCGCCAACGCCTGGGACAGCGTGGTAAGAGCGCTCTTAATACCGGTCCCCTCCACCTCGGGATCACTGATGATCCCCTCGATCTGGTCCATGATCGCTGCCTTCTGGTCAAAATATCCCACATCGCTGTACTGCTCCCTGAACTTAGCGTCCAGATAGGGGTTGCGGATCTGGGCAACGCCCCTGGCATCCACGCCCTGTCCTGCCAGCGGTATAGAACTGTAATTATACTGGTCGCTTCCGTAGACATGCACGCTCACCGAGTCCAGGCGCTGCCTCGTATATCCCTTGGTGTTAATATTGCTGATATTATTTCCCACGATATCAATGGCCTTCTGGTTCACCATGATACCTCTCTTAGCTGTTTCCAGCCCCATAAATGTCGGTCTCAATCTACCACTCTCCCCATATCAGTCCTTATCAGGCCTTCTTCTCAAGCTTGCTTCCCTTCTGGATGGAAGGGCGTCCATAGATACCGGTGGGATTCCCCATCATCCTGGAATCAATGCCCATGCACTCCAGCTCCGACTTTGCAATCATCTCCGCCTTTTTGTTATAATACTGGATATTGCCAATGGCACCGTCTATCCTGCGATACAGCTCCAGCAGTTCCTTTTGCCGCGCCCCATCCATAGATTCAGCGATCTCCTTTAACGTCTTTCCATCCAGCCCATGGGCTGCAAACAGTTCCTGCCGCTTCTGTTCCAGGCTCTCCAGCTTCTTATCCATGGCCTGCTGTATCATAATGGTCTGTTCCACCTTATCCAGCTCTCTCGTCATAAGAAGCCCCAGCTTTTCCACCTGCTTTTGTTCCATGGCCTCCAGCGCTTCCGTATACTCTGTCAAAAAACAAATGATCTCTTCCAATCCTTTCCCCTCTCTACAGACCGCTCATCAGACGCCTGGCTATCTGTTCTGCCGAAACCTCATAGGTACCTTCCTGTACCTGCTGCTTCAAAGCCGCGATCCGGTCGGCCGGCGCGCCTTCCTCCATGGATTTGGAGAGCGCTACCGCAAATGTGGACGCCCCGCTTTTCTTCGCCCCTTCGCTGCTGATACAGACCGCATCCCCCCTGGCCTTCCCTGCCGCGGGCGCCGGAGTGGAAATGTTTTTTTCTGTATGTTTTGCGTTGCTCACAGCATTTTGGTAAGCCGCATAATTTCTCGTGATCTTCATATCCATATCTTCGCTTCCTTTCTTTCGGTGCTCTCTATATGGTGACTCTGATATTCCTATAGTACTTATCGGACGCGGGGAATGAAACTTTACAGTTTGGAGGAGATTTTTTATCATTTTTAAAATATTTATGTGAATACAACTATTGCTGCGAATAAAAACGCCGGGATACGGAATTGAATCATCCCATATCCTGGCGGCTTAATCATTGCATATGATCCGGTTTTACTAATACAGTGGAATTTTCTAATGGAGTGATCCATTACAAATACAGTGATACATTCTAATGCAGCGGGTTCTTCTTTACAACCAGAATCGCCTGTACCAATGCTCCGGTCACCTCCTGGCCATTTTCCTGCTCCGCCTTACCGCGCTTCTCCTGATCTCCTTCCCTCATTACCACGTAACGCGGTTTAAGCCGGTTCAGAGCAAGGGCGGCGATATCCTTCTTGCATTTATCACATTTACAGCAGTTAAAACGGTCCAGTGTGGAATCCAGCCTGGAGATAACCAGTTCCTCCATCAAATTGACCAACACCATGTTGTTCTCCTCCTTAAAGGGAAGATAAACAGGGTTCCTCTTTAACGCCTTTGCCATTGATGCTGCCGTGGGCAGTGAATACGGCTGGTTTCCCGCCGCCGTGTTGTCTGAGGACTCGGCATCGGCAGATGCACCCTGCCCATCTGCTCCCGGCTCACCCGGTCTTTCCATGCCCGGCACTCCATCTGCTGCGGTCCCCTTTTGATCTCCCCCATCCTTTTTTACGGCAGAAGGCATGATCTTGCGGTACATCATATCCTTGTCAATCTCTGTTCTGGTCTTAGCCATTTACCTTCAGCCCCCTTTGCATCAACTCCTGAAGCAGGTTCTCATAATCCTGCACCGCGTTGCATCCGGGCGCATAATCAAACACTGAGCATTGAAGGGACTGGGCCTCCCGAAGCGCCACACTCTCCCGTATAAAAGTATTCAGGGCAGGCATCTTTAAATCATCCGCAACCATACGCAGCGTTCCCTCCACCTCTTTACTGAACCTGGTCCTGGGATTATGCTTTGTCAAAAATACACCTAGGACCTGAATCCCAGGGTTACAGTAATTTCTCACACGGCGTATGGTCTCCTCCAGCTGTGTAATCCCCTGGAGACTGAATATATCCGAAAGCATAGGGACCAGCACGTAATCAGCAGCCGTGAAGGCATTGACTGTCAGGATTCCCAGAGCCGGAGGTGAATCGATCAATATGTAATCATACAGGTTCTTCAGGGAATCCAGTGCTTCCTTTAAAAGAAATTCCCTGTGCTGCCCTGTAAATTCCAATTCAATGCTGCTTAACAGAATATTAGCTGGAATTATGTCAACCAACGCGGACTTCTGTACCGCATACCTGGGCTTTAGCTCCCCCTTTAACACATCATAAATAGTGGCGCTCTCCACATCCGCCCCCATTGCAAAACTCAAATTCCCCTGCGGATCCATATCCACCGCAAGCACCTTATATCCCTTCTCCTTCAGCGATGTTGCAAGCACATAGGCCGATGTGGTCTTACCCACCCCGCCCTTCTGGTTTGACAACACAATGGTAACCGCCATAGCAACTCCCCCAGAAACAAACTGTTCCCTAATCGTCATAGTATGGTTACCATTATATCAGGTAATATGGGAAGAAACAATCCCTCAACAGTTTCGTACACCCTTATATCCTCCCAGTCAGGATGATTTTTTATAATATCATAAATCTTCCCGATAACAGCGATATCCTCCTCCAGCATATCCGCGCACCTCTCCTCAGGTATACTCTTCTCAATTTTCTTTTTAACCTGTTTAATCAGCTTTATAAATTCTCCCTCTTGCCGGCCTTCCCCTCTCTCCATAGCCATATGAACCTGTTCATCATATTCTTACAATATCATATCCTGTACCTCCGATCTGTGCTTTGATAAAAGTTTTGACAGGATTCCTTTGCTGATACACTCATCTACCGCATGATCCACCGCTGTTTCCAATGCTATACCCCGATTTAAATATTCCCTTATACAGAAAATAAAACCGACAGATTCAATTCTGATCTGTCTGGTTCCTCTTTTAATCCATTGTAAAATATGAGATACCGGGGTAACGGCAGCTTTACCAACTTGCTGTTATACAGATACTTCCGGACGAACATGTCGGAGAATACACCGCCAGTAGCGGCACACGAAACTTCCCGAATGGGATTGATGAAGAAATCATCTATAAACTTGAAAATAGCACATGTAAAGTATAATAGCAAGGATAGAAACAAATGAACTACGTAAAAAAGCATTGCCTCCTATTTGTTTTTCATATCCAAATCGGAGGCAATGCCTTATCTTTTATTTCTGGTTTAAATCATATACTTAAGAATATTACTGTAATAACTGTAAGATGGACTGTGGCTGCTGATTAGCCTGTGCCAGCATAGCCTGTGCAGACTGCATCAGAACGCTGTTCTTTGTGAATTCCATCATCTCTTTTGCCATGTCTACGTCACGGATACGGGACTCGGCTGCTGTTATGTTCTCTGTGGTAACCCCCAGATTGTTAATGGTGTGCTCAAGACGGTTCTGGATCGCGCCCAGTTTGCCACGGCTGGTGGATACTTGGTTGATGGCATCGGTGATTTTGCTGATGGCTGCGGATGCGCCGTCTCTGGAACTAATGTCTATATTTCCAATACCAAGGGACCCAACATGCATATCAGAGATTCCTAAATCTAATTGATTCCAAGAATCATTTGTGTCACCAATCTGCAACTTGAGCCCACCACCCGATGGAAGACCTGCACCATTTGCCAATGTGAATGCACCGGTTGTACCCTTTAACGCCAATTGTGCTCCAGTATATGCCCCCTCATAATCTACTCTCTTGTCAACTCCGGCTTTTGCCAACATACTATTAATTTCAGAGGCTGTATAAGACGTAGTTCCATCCAGATTAATTTCTGAATCTCCTCCTGCTTGTTGCGTTGCTACAATTGCATTACCAGCATTTGCTGTAAATGTTAACTTTGATGTATTCTTTCCACCTGTTGTCGCAGTTACAGTAATACCTGCAGCATTATCAACAGCTTTTGCTTTGACTGCTGCTGACGATGTCTGAGCCGACTTAATCGTACCTGCACCTGCATTCTTAATAACAATATCATCACTGATTTTCAGGCTAACTTTACCTGCCAAATTAGATGGTGTCCCGGTAGCTGTCGCAATCAAATTATTAATATCATCCTGAGTATAAGTCTTATTTGCTGTTCCATCTAATGTAATTGTCAGTTTTCCATTTGCCCAAGATGCACTGGCTGCTGTACCCGTTGCTTCTGTTTTTAGTTCAATCTCATAACCCTCTGGAGCAGAAAACTCAAAATCAACCGCATTTGTAAGTTCTCCAGCCGTTGCTCCAGCACCTGCTGCCACATCAAATGATACACCTGCACTGCCACTGTCCATTGAGCCATCAAGCAACTTAATGCCATTAAAATTGGTACTGTCAGCGATACGGTTAATCTCATCCTTCAGTGCATCGACCTCATCTTGAAGTGCCCTTCTATCCACATCATCTGTATAAGTCCCATTAGATGATTTCGTAGCCAGCTCCTGCATACGATTCAGCATAGAATGAACTTCCTGCAGTCCGCCTTCCGCTGTCTGCACCAAAGAAATCGCATCCTGTGAGTTGTCGCTTGCAGCAGTTAATCCCTTGATCTGTGCTCTCATCTTTTCGGAAATAGCCAGACCTGCCGCATCATCACCTGCACGGTTGATTCTGTAACCGGATGACAGTTTCTCAAGTGATTTTGCTACTGCACTGTTGTTCACGCCCAGCTGCCTGCTGGAATTTAATGCCATGATATTGTGTTGAATCCTCATACTAATTACCTCCATGTAATTATATTGTTCCGGGAATTCCTTTTCCCTGTTTTAAAAATGTTTCTCCCAATGCCGGACGGGCCCTGTCTGACACTGGACTAAGCTTCCGAAACATACCATCCCTTCCGCTCTGTAATATTTATCGTACACCCCTCCTCTTTTATTTACCAAAAAAGTGCACAAAAATCATTTACGATTTATGTGCACTTTATCCATAAAGACTCTGTTCAATATAAAATTCTTCCAATGAAAGATTGTGTTCCTTTATATACTCCGCCGCTTCCACACCCACGTACCGGTAATGCCACGGTTCATACTCGATTCCGGTTATATCCACCTTATCTTCCCCGTAACGCATGATAAATCCATACTCCTGGGCGTGTTCCATCAGCCACTTTCCTTCCGGCGTATTCTCAAATGCTTTCTCAAGCTTATGATATTTCTTCGTATAGAAATCCACAGCCAGACCCAGGCAATGCTCCCCTGAACCGGGAATTGAAATGGTCTGCCTTGCAAGTGCGTAGGATTCTTCCTTTGTGTGGCCTCTCCTCACATAGGACTGCACCTTCCTGTTAAACAGCTTTTCCTGCTTATCCAGCGTCCGGTATCCGGAGCATATGATTGGGGCAAGCCCCTGTTCCCTCATGGCATCCAGCATTTCCATAAGAGGCTCGTAGATCCTCACATCCACAGACTGTTCCGTCCCAGGAATCACCTGTAACTCCACCGTATAGTCCTCTGGTACGGGATATTCCGCATTGGTAAGAATCAGGCACCAAAGGTCGCTTTCACCGATTATCAGTTCATCTCCCTGCGCCCTGTTAGCATCCTGCTCACATTTCCGGCTGGCCTGTCCTGCTGTCAGCCCGGTTTCCCCGGACCATACCTCTGATTGCGCTTTCGCCAGCCTGGCTGATGTTCCAGCCTCCATCAGTGGGTCCGCTTCCCCGGCATCCGCCGCCCCATCCAATACTTTCGCCGTCCCATCTCCACCGGCCATCATCTCCACTTCCGCCCTGTCAGCACCCCTCTCCTTTTCCAGCGTCCTGTGAGCCGATATATAAAACAAGGCCAGGATAAGCAGGAACGTATAGATCATTACCCGCCGGTTCCTGACCACGCGCCGGTCTTTAGATTTCTTATAAGCCATCTCCCGCGCTTCCTCCTGACTTGACCTCATTTAATCTCATCCGTACTCCTCATATCCCTGCTCTCACCGTATCCTCCGAAGCTGGTCCCCCTGCCGTCTAAGAATATAACGGTACAGCAGGTCCTCCTGCCTGGTTGCCATCTCCATAAACTCGCATCCGTAGCCATAGCCGCCTTCCGGCCGGTTCATCTGCCTGCGCACCTCGCACGCAAACAGCATGGAATCGCCCATGGCGGGGATCACGATATTAAGACGGTCATTGATCTTGAATATCTCATCCGTTCTGAACATCAGGCCGCCCAGGCTGATATCCACCAGCTGAACCTTAAGCCCGTTGTAATCCGCAGAATCCCCTGTAGAATCATGCTCTGATTCCTCCCCTGGGTTCATCAGTTCATCTCCGCGCATGCAGTTATAGATCACCGCTTTGTCCCTTGTACTGATCCGGAAATACTCCCGCCTTTCGTCATTGGTGGCCTCATTGAGATCAATGATACGCGCCAGTTTGGGAGATGACAGGTACACTCTCCCGATCAGTACCTTGAATCCCAGCTGTGTATTATATACCTCAATCTTTACCAAAAGGTTATATGGTATGGTGGGCAATTCATTGCGTGAGCTTCCCACATCAATAAAATTCTTTCCGATCCTGTGCAGGACTCCCATGCTGATCAGGTCGTTATTCTTTGCTTTCATGACACACGATGATCCAACATATCCGTCCAGCAATTCAACCATGTTCCCCACCCCCCTGTTATCGTCCTGTTATCGTCCTGTTATCGTCCTGTTATCGTCCTGTTATCGTCTGTTGCCTGCCTGCTGTTCTCTTTATTCTCTGATTTCTCCACCATCCCTGTTCCGTCTGGATGCCAGATTCCGGCGCAAACGGCTGGAACTTCCGTTGCCCATACTGCCAACGCCGGTTCTGCCCGCAGTATTACCATCTCCTGTTTTGTCCGCAGCACTGCCGTCTCCCGCCGCATTCCCCTTCCTCACGCCCTCTGCATCCTCAATCCCCCGAATCTGAGCCGAGGTTTCAATCAGCTTACAATAAATTGCCGCCACCACCTCGTAAAGCTCCACCGGGATATTGCTCCCCACGTCCAGCATACACAGAAGGGAGGCCGCGCTGTCATCCTTGAATACGGGAATCCCCTTTTTCTCTGCAATATCAATGATATGCTCCGCAACCGTGCCGTAACCGGAAGCGATCACCACCGGTGACGCGTCCTCGGCTGCATTGTATTTTAAAGCAACTGCTTTATTCTTCTTATATTTTGACATCCACACCCGTCCTTTTGAATGGCAGGTTTTTGAATACCTCCATCAGGCTGCGCACATGGTCCATGCGCTCTACTTCTATGTCAGCCGCCCTATACCCGTGTTCTTCCATAATACCGCGGAATTCCGGGATCAGGCCCTCAAATATTTCCGTGTACGATTCCGGGCAATACAGATGAAATCCCAGCTCCCTGCCCGCCATCATGAATTCCGCCTCCATCTGCCCGATCCCCGGTATATCAAAGGTAATCAGCACATGGACATGGTTTCCCTCTCCCTCCGCCCGGTCGCCTCCCCGGCCTTCATCCTTGGGATCGATCCAAAGTTCGGAAAATGCTTTCATGCCCTCATAATCCACCGGAATCACAAAATGCAGAAGGGGCGTATAGTTGCAGGGTGAGGATAAAAGGCTTGTGATGATCTTTTCGATCCTCTCCCCGTTCAGGCTGTTCATGGGAGTCTCCCGGTCCTGCTTTGCAATGATCTTTGCCAGCGTATCCATGATCCGGGACCGGTTCACCAGGTGCTCCGGCTCCTGGAAACTGGTTATGTACTGCCGTACCAGCTCCCGCAAACGTCCCTTGTCCTCCCTGCTGTTCACATGGATGAGAAGATTCATAAGGGCCTCCTGGAGATATGCGTCATTGTCCTGGTAACGCGACATATTGTACATGATATTGGGGATCACCCGGGCTGTCTGGGGCGTGTAGAGCACGCTTCCCTCCAGTTCCTTTAAAGCCTGCTGCACATCTGCTTTCAGGGCCTCAAATTCCTGCCCGCCCTGTACCTGCCTGACCCGCTCTCCCAGCTGCGCAAATATTCCCGCCAGCGTCCTGCTCCCTGAAAGCTGTTCGGACAGGTATTCCAGACTGTTAGCCACGGAGTCCAGTACATCCTGCCTGGATATACTGCCGTTGACCGCCTTTAAGAGCTCCGCCGTCTCCATCCTCAGTTCCGGCTTGTCACTTAACATCCCTCTTAGGAAGTCAAACAGTTCTCCCTTAAACAGCGTGGAAGCATACTCCTGATCCACCAGTTCGTCTACAATGTGCTCCGGGTTGATCAATAAAGCGTCAAAAAGCTGGCGGATCTCCTGGGTCATAGTATTGTTATTCACCGGAAGGAGGTTGATGATCTCCTCCAGCATGTAAATATTTTTCAGATAGTTGACCGTCACTGCCGGGTCTTTTAACAGGTTCATCAGGGTGGCGGCGCCGGCTTCCCGTTCCAGCACATTGTGATGTCCCAGAAGGCCGCTGCCCTCAGGATTCTTTGTAATGTGCCGGATCTCCTGCATGTCAAACGGAACCGAGGGGTCCTTTAACGCCTTGTCCGTCTGTATGATATTCTTGTTGATGACCGGAGATGTCACCCGTAGGATGTCTGCCATTAACGAATTCCTTTCCTGATTTCCCCGTCAAGATAGTAGAAGGAACAGCTGTCCTCCTTCTTGGTGATGCTCATCTTGCAATCCCCGATATTGATTACGGTTCCGGGATACACTTCCCTGGCCGTAAGCCTGGATTTTCCCACCTCGCGGAGCTTTTTTGACAGCTCCGCCGCCTGCTGTTTTAATTTTTTCTCTTTTAACGTGTTGATGGGCGCTTCCAGCTTCAGCTTTGCAAGGCGGTCCCGTTGGGATGGTGTGATGGTACCTTCCTTAAGCTTTCCGTTGAGATATGAGATATCCTTGTTAATCTCGGTCAGTTTTCTGGAAAGCATAAGCAATTCCTTTCCAAGGGCCTCCATCTCCTCTAAAAGCTGTGGGGTAAGGCCCAGGGTTATGGCTGTTGTGATGTGGCTGGGCGCCCCCACCGCCTTTACGTTCATGCAGTTATAAACCGAACAATTCCCGCCGATCAGCGCGCCTCTTTTACCGATGAGTGTCAGGTTGTGCCCGCAGGACACCTCGGAATTGATGATATATTCTGCCTGGATATTATTTTTTACAAAAATGCTGCAGTCCTCCAAGAATTTGGCCGTGATATCTCCCTCCGCCTCAAGCACTCCCGATTTCATGCCCCGCATTCCTTTATGAAGCAGGATATCCCCGCCGGCCTTCAGATGGGCGCCTTCCACAATTCCCATTACCGTGATATCGCCCTTGGCCGTGACACTGTATCCCTCCAGCACATCCCCGTGCACCATAACGCTTCCGGTAAAATCAATATTTCCAATGGAGTTGTCAACATTTCCGGACACGGAAAATACATTTTCCACATGAAAACGCCCGGACCGGAATGTCAGATTGCCCTCGCAGGCCGTCAGAAGCTTATCCCGCTCCGGTGAGTATACAATGTTCTTTCCCTGGGGAATGGGCGGCATGGTGCCGTTTTTGCCGCGGACCGGCTGGCCGAATACATCCATTCCGTCCTCCGGCTCCGTGGGCATGGAAATCTCACAGACCACGTCCCCCTTTTTCACGTTATGGATCAGGTTCATGCTCTTAAAATCAATCCCGCCATTGCCCTTGGACGCATACTTTATCTGGGGTTTTCTGGGAAAATAATCCTTAATATGACCGTCATCCCCGTTCAGGGGCGGCTGGCCTTTTGCTATTATGGCCATCTGGAGATACTGCTGTTCCCTGACCATAGCTGCGACCTTCTCCTCGTCTATGCCAAAACAGATCCCTTTCTTTTCCAGCGCCTCACGCACCATCTCTATGGAGATGTGTTCACCGCTGCCCTGCGGCCCGTACAGCATCATGGAAACTTCCATCTTATCGTCCGACACCATAAGTTCTGCATGGGCGTCCATGTCCGGTTCTTCCGCATCTGAAGATACTTCCTCCCGGTCTTTTTCATTTAAAACCAACAGATCCTTACCTTCAGAATCATCCAATACCGCGGCTTCTCCTAAAAGTTCCCGTTCCAGCTGTATCCGGCGTTTCTGTTCCGCCTCGTTCCAGTCCTCCACCGTCTCTACCCGGTGATCATGACCGTCATCCGCCAAGCCGCGTCCCTCTTTCCGGTGCTGCGCATCCTCCGCTTTTCCATAAAACTGTGCATCCTCCGCTTTTCCATAGTGCTGCGCATCCCCCGTTCTTTCGCGGCTCTGCGCATCCCCCGTTCTTCCACGGCTCTGCGCACCCTCCGCTCTTCCACGGCTCTGTGCACCCCCCGCGCCATCCTTGGACGTTCCCCCGTCCTCTGTCTCACTCTCTTTTTTATCTGTCCCGCTTTCTTCCGGGGATATATCGTCCTTTTCATCCTCAAGAAACTTGGAAAACAAACTGAATATCAGGCTTTTTTCGTTCATGGACATCCCCCCTTTCAGCAATTCTTATGCTGCCTTACCGCAGGTTATTAATCATCTCTTCCATCTGATCCGCCGTACTGACGATCCTGCTGTTAAGCTGGAACGCACGCTGCGTCTGCATCAAATTTACCATCTCGGTTGACATATTGGAATTGGAAAGCTCCAGGGTCATGGTAAGGACCTTGCTTTTCTCCTCCTCGTCATCCAGATCCTCGATGGACACCCATTCGCCGGATGTCTCTCCGGTGCGGAACAGGTTCACGCCAGCGTGCATCAGCCCTTCGGGATTCTCGCACACAAACAGGCCGATCTGCTCTGCCAGATGATCCAGGTCCAGCTCTCCGGGCGTGCCGTCCCCGCCATCTTCCGACTGCTTATACTCCAGTTCAATGGGATCCCCGTCCTGGTCCAGCACATAGCTTCCATCGCTGGTGGTCAGGTAATTGCCGTCCTCCGTGGATGAGATCTGGAATGCGCCGTCCCTTGTGTAGGCCGGTTCCTCCTCATCCTCACTTGTCTGGATTGCAAAAAATGCATTGCCGGATATGGCAAAATCCAGCTTCCGGTCGGTTTTGCGGAAGATTCCCTGCTGGAACACGGTTCCCGGACCGTCATTTTTCACCCCATGGCCGACCTGGGCCTGGGGCCTCATATCCATCCGGGTGTACAGCAGATCGTCAAAGCTGCTGCGCATGGATTTATATCCGTTGGTGCTTACATTTGCCATGTTGTTGGCAGTCACATCCAGATCCTTCTGAAATGCGTTCATTGCCGATACTGCCGTAAAATATGATATATTCATCTATGGTCCCCCTACAGCTTGCCGATATCGTTAGCTGTTTTCTGGTTCATCTGGTCTATGATGGTCAGCGCCTTTCCACAGGATTGGAACGCTCTCTGGACCTCCATGGCCCTTGTCATCTCGTTATTCAGGTTCACCCCGGATGCCTCCAGCTTTCCCTGATACACAGTGGGATACACCTGCTCCAGCGCCACTGTATTCCCGGCTCCATAGGTGCCATTGTCATAAAAGGTGAGATTGTCGTAATTGTCCGGCACCACGATCTGGATCTGGTCCAGCGCACCGTCCTCATTGTCATAGATAATGCCGTCCGAACCCACGCGGAACCCGCCCTCATCCACATACACAGGGCCGCCGTCCCCCATGACCTGACCCACGCCCGGAAGCACCAGATTGCCTTCCCCGTCCCGGTCAAAATGGCCGTTGCGGGTCAGATACTGTCCGTCCGTTCCCTGGATCACAAAGAAACCGTCCCCGTTGATCGCCAGGTCATAGGTCTGTCCCGTGTCCGTGACCGTTCCCTGCCCGTGGGCAGTTATTTCCCTGGTGCCAACCGATATGGTGGAACCCCGGCCCAGTCCCTGGGTCTGTCCGTTCATCTGCCGCACCAGCTGCTGGTCAAAGGTGGTCTTGATCAGACGTTTGGGCTTATACCCGCTGGTCTTCACATTGGCAATATTGTTGGCCGCCATGTCAAGTGACCTCTGATTCATCAGCATACCGGATGCAGCTGTGTAAAATCCTGAAAACATATCCTTATCCTCTCATATAGCCTTCCAAACAGTTCTTTAGCTTCCCGATTGCTTTGGTATGGATCTGGCACACACGTGACTGCCCCACGCCCATAACCTCCGCGATCTCTGAATATTTTAACTCTTCGTAATAATACAGTGTGATAACAAGCCGTTCCTTTTCTCCCAGCCCGTTGATGGCGGCGGTAAGCATTTCCATAAGTTCCTTATAGTAAAGGCTCTCCTCCGGCTTCCCGTCCATGTCCCCGGCTTCCAGCTCTCCCTTTGCAAATACGGCCGTCATATCCTGGAGCACGGATTCAAAGGAGAGGACCGCTGCATGGTTCATATATTTGATATGATCCTCCACCTTTTCCACGGGCAGGTTCAGATACCCTGCCACTTCCTTTACATCCGGTTCCCCCATCTTTTCATGGGACAGTATGGAGAATGCCTGGTCTACCTTTTTCTGGAAATTTCTTGCCCGGTGAGGCACCCAGTCCTGGCTGCGTATGTAGTCGATCATGGACCCTCTCACCCGCATAAACGCGTAAGTTTCAAATCTGGCGCCCCGGTCAGGATCGTACCGGTCCAGGCATTCCATCAATGCCAGCACGCCCTGGTCCGCCAGGTCCTCCTGCTCCAGAAAGCTTCCTGCCATGGCGCGCAGCTGCACGGCCGCGGAACGTACAATGGGGAGGTAGTGTACAACCAGCTGGTTTCTAAGCTCCTGGCTGCCGGTCTTTTTATAGGATGCCAGCGCCCGGGCCATATCCTCACTGTCTGTCTGTTCCATCTGCATAAACTGTTACCCCTGTCCTGTCACCTCTGGCCAAGGGAAATGCTTCCCAAAGCCTGTATCTGTATATTGTTATCGATCTCGCTGAAGGATACCACCGCCACATTGGGATAAAACTGGTCAATGAGCTTTTTAAAATAGATCCGCACCACCGGCGAGGTGAGAACCACCGGTATGTTGACCAGATCCTTGATCTTGTTGATCTCTGACGTGGCTGAGCTTACGATGCTCTGGATCACCGTTGGTTCCAGCGCCAGATAGGAGCCGGTATCCATCTTCTTCACCGATGACATGATCATGTTCTCGATCTTGTCGTCCAGGCTGATTACCTTCATCTGCCCCGCCTCTGAGAAGCGGCGGGAAATGGTCCGTTTCAGCGCCTGGCGCACATACTCGGTGAGCATATCCGTATCCTTGATCTGGCTCCCGTAATCACCCAGCGTCTCCACAATCGTTTCCATATCACGGATCGGGATCCCCTCCCGCAACAGGTTTGCCAAAACCTTCTGGAGTCCTCCCACCGTGATAACGGAAGGAATGGTATCCTCCACAATACTGCTGTTTGTCTTTTTCAGTGTCTCCAACAGGTTGTTGACCTCCTGGCGGTTGAGAAGCTCATGCAAATGCTCCTTCACCACCTCGGACAGGTGGGTGATCACCACCGAGGTGGGATCGATGAGCGTGTATCCTGCCAGCTCGGCCTGGATCCTGCGGTCCTCGCCGATCCATTTGGCCGGTATATGGAACGCCGGGTCAATGGTGTCGATTCCCGGAACATCATCCGCATCCGTGCCGGGCGGCAGCGCCAGGTAGTGGTCCATCAGGATATCTCCCCTGGCTACCTCCTCCCCTTTTAAGAGGATGCTGTACTGGTTAGGATTGAGCTGCCCGCTGTCCTTAATGCGCACGGACGGAATCACAAATCCCATGTCCAGCGCCATCTGCTTGCGGAACATAACCACGCGGTCGATAAAATTGCCGCCGTTGCTCTCATCCGCCAGCGGAATCAGGCTGTAGCCGAATTCCATTTCAATCTGTTCTACATTCAAAAGACCGTAGACATTTTCAATATTCTTATAATAAGACGCTTCGCTGGTGACTTCCGTCTCCACAAATTCCTGTACGGTCTCAGCCGCAATGCTCTGCTGGCGCTTGTACAGGAGATATCCTCCGCCTGTTAAACCGGACGATATGATGAGGATCTGTAACACCGGAAATCCCGGGATCAGGCACAGGCACGCAGCCGCGGCGCCCGCTGTCATCAGTACTCTGGGCTGCGCCAGGAACTGACTGGTGAGATCCTCGCTCAGGCTGTTCTCAGATGCGGAACGGGTCACAATCATACCGGTTGCAACGGATATGAGCAGGGCCGGTATCTGGGATACCAGGCCGTCTCCGATGGTGGAGGTGGTATAGATCTGCATGATATCCTGTATGGTGCCCTGACTGTTCATGATGCCCACGATCAGGCCGCCCACAAAGTTGATAAATGTGATAATAATGGAGATAATAGCATCTCCCTTTACAAACTTGGTCGCTCCGTCCATGGAACCGAAGAAATCCGCTTCCCTCTGTATCTTGGAACGCCGTTCCTTTGCCTGCTGCTCATCAATCAGGCCGCTGTTAAGATCCGCGTCAATGGCCATCTGCTTTCCCGGCATGGCATCCAGGGTAAACCTTGCGGCAACCTCCGCCACACGCTCCGAACCCTTTGTGATTACTATGAACTGAACCAGCACAATGATCAGGAAAATGATAAAACCAATGACAGCATTTCCCCGGATCACAAACTGTCCGAAGGTCTTGACCACCTGTCCCGCGTAGCCGTTGTCAAACAGGATCTTTCTTGTGGATGAAATATTAAGCCCCAGCCTGAATAAAGTCGTGATTAAAAGCAGGGACGGAAACACGGAAAATTCCAGTGTCTCCCTGATGTACATGGTCATCACAAGGATCAGCAGGGACAGCGATATATTCAGTATAAATAAAAAGTCCAGTATGGGTGTGGGCAGGGGGATCAGGATCAGGAAAATGATCCCTATGATCCCCGCTGTTACAAGGATATTAAACCGTTTCAACTTTATTCACCATTTCCAATAATGCTTCGTGTATTTACTATTTCAGTGATGCGCACTCCGAAGTTATCATCGATCACCACAACCTCGCCCCTCGCGATAAGCTGTCCGTTGACAATGATGTCCACCGGCGCATCCGCCTGTTTGTCAAGCTCCACCACAGTTCCGTTGTTGAAATTCAGCACATCCTTCAGCCGCCGTTTTGTCTTGCCGATCTCTACTGACACGTTAAGGGGCACATCCATGATCAGTCCCAGGTTGCCGCTTATGGTCTGGTTTCTGTGCAGGATACCGGCTGCGCCGGGCTGTCCGGCTCCCGGCCCGCTCCTCCGGGGTCCGGCCCCAGTCCTTCTGCCTCCGGCGTTCGCAAGTTCTCCGGCCTCATCATCTTTGCCCTCGGCCTGGTCTGCATCTGGCAATGCTCCCTTGCCCACAATCGAGCTTTGCTCAAGCAGGGCGGCCTGCCTTGCGGCTTCCTCTTCCTCCTGCTTTGCCCTGGTCTCCGCTTCTTTCCTGGCCTGGATCTCCTGGTACAGGCTGTCCATGGCGTTGGCCGATATGCACTCAATGAACTCCGACTCCACCATGTCCTTTATCTTCATGCGGTAGGTCACTGCCAACACCCCGGAATCCTCCGCCTCTCCCATAACCGAAGCCAGGCTCTGGCGGCCGTCCGACAGCGTCAGCTGGCAGTCTGCAAAATCCATGGTATCGCCCAGGAACTGCGCCATGGCTGCCGCCGATGCGTGGCCCATCTGGTTCATCAGCTCCCCTGCCGCGCTCATGGCCACATCATCAAACACAAAGTCAGGGTCGGGAAGGTCGTCCACGCCCATCAGTTCATTCAGGAATACCTGCATATCCCTCTGCCGGAGGATCAGGACCAGACTGCCCGCCACCTGTGACGTAAGGCAGGTCTTTACAAAGACAGCCGGTTCCAGGATGCTGTACTCCACTTCCCTGACCGTTATTTCCTGTAGCTCTGGTTCCCCTATCTCAATATTGGCCCGCAGAATGGACGAGATGGATTCTCCCGCCGCCTGCGCATGTATTCTGATGAGTTCCTCCATCATCTGCCGGTCCGTCACTTCGCTGACATTCCGGCTTCCCTGTTCCTTTGCCATGGTTTAAGCTCCTTTTTATTCCTCAATCTCTTTGGTATTTCTTCTGCGTTTCTTTCTGACCGCTTTTTTCTTTTCCTCTTTGTTCTTTTCCTCTTTGTTTTCCCCGGACCGCTTGTAGCTGGCGGGAAGAAGTTTAAACAGCTTCTCTTCTATAAACTTGGGATTTTCCCCCTCCTGTATGGCCAGAACCCCCTCCATCACCAGCTGCTTGCACAGAAACTCTTCATCATGCCTGGCCTTCAGCTTGCTCGCCATGGGAAGGCACACAATGTTGGCCAGCAGCGATCCGTACAGCGTGGTGATCAGCGCCACGGCCATGCCCTTTGCAAGGGCGTCCACATCAGCCATGTTGCCCAGCATCAGGATCAGGCCTACCAAAGTTCCGATCATTCCAAAGGCAGGAGCATAGCTGGCTGCCTTTTCATAAAAGCGGCGGTCCAGGGCATGGCGCTCGTCCAGCTGTTCCAGCTCTGTCTCCATGGCCTTGCGCACCTTTTCCGAATCCACGGAGTCCACCACCAGCATCAGGCTGTTATGTAAAAACGGCTCGTCAATCTCATTCAGCTTGTCCTCCAGGGACAAAAGTCCCTTCATGCGGGCCTCGGTTGCAAGGCCCACGATCTGAGCCACGGACTGGGCCGGATCAAACTGATAGGGCCTCACAATAATCTTTAGGTGGCTCCCGATCTTTTTAAACGCACCTGCCGGAAAGGATATCATCATAACGCCGATGGTTCCCCCCACGGTAATGGCAATACTTGGTATGTCAACAAATGCTTTCAGGTTGGTAAACACCAGCTTCATGGCCTCCTGGTCAAAGGTCATACCGAATCCCACAAGCCCAACTGCTAAAATAAAACCCAGAATTGACAAGATATCCATAACAATACATCCTTTTCCTAAACTATTCTGCCGTACCATCAGCCCTTAATCTGATTCAAGATGCCTCTAAAGGCCTCTCTGCGGAATTCCACCACCTTGTCCACTACTTCTTCCTTGGATTCCCTCACAATCAGGTGCTTACCATTGGTCAGGAGGATGGTGGTATCAGGATTCTCCATAATGGTCTCGATCAGGTCGCAGTTTAATACAAACTCCTCACCGTTCAGTTTTTTTAACAGGATCATGATACCGCCCTCCTATCTGCTTATCGTTTCAGGTTAACCAGCTCTTCCAGAATGGAATCCGACACGGTAATGATCCTGGAGTTGGCCTGGAACCCTCTCTGTGTAACGATCATATCTGCAAATTCCGTGGATATATCCACATTGGACATTTCCAGGGATGAGGTCTTGAGCGCGCCGGTTCCGTCTTCCCCCGCCTTGCATGCCTTGGCCTCACCGGAGTTGCCTGTCTGCTTAAAGTAAGAATTGCCCACGCCCTCCAGTCCGTACGGGTTGTCAAAGGTCACCAGGTCGATACGGCCGATCTGGATCTTTCCAAGGTTGGGATGGTTGGCCTCAATGATACCGTTGGCCAGGATAGTCACACCGGCATCAGCCAGGGACACGGTTCCGCCCTCGCTGCCTGAGGTCAGGGAAAATGCCTTGCTGCCAAGACCCAGGTCTCGGGAGTTGGTGGCTTCGGTAATGGTAGCTGCGTTCTTAACCTCTTTATCATCGGCATCCGTATGCTTGTCAAAATAATCATTGATTGCCGTATACCCGGGATGAGTCACCTCAATATACTGTCCTGCCTCACCATCCGGCGGCGTACCTACCTCCTTCAGCCATATGCTGTTGGCCGAAGTGCTGTTTTCATTGATGGATCCCTGGAACTTTCTGGTGGTCGTGCCGTCTGACACGGTTGCGGTTATCTGCCATGCCGCCGGGTTACTTCCCTTTGCAGGCACAAACACCGCCTCATAACTCACATCGCCCGATGCCGTAAACATGGGTTCCGTACTGGTTGCAGACGGCTTGATCCCTCCAAAAATACCGGTATCCTTATAGACAGGGTCAAAGGTCTGGACACCCCGCTTGATTCCAAAATTCTCACCCAGCAGCTCTTCGCCGGTAAAAGCTCCATTACGCGCCGGAACCGCTGTTATGGTAAAGTTTCCCGCCGGGTGCGGCTTTCCGTTGTTTGTTCTGGTAATGGCATTGTTCATCTGTTCATTAAACTGAGATAAGCTGTCAAAGCTGGCCCTGTTGCTGACCCTGACCGTGATACTTGAAGTATTAAACTCGTCTGACTTTACGACCACATCAGCGCCGTCCGGAAGCGTGTCATCCAGCTTAAATGTGATGGACACATTGGCATCTCCGGTTGCATTCTGGGACGTAATTGTATATTTGATCCCATTGATCTCCTGTGTACTGCTGGACTGCGCGTTGTTTTTGGATGGGACGCTTAAATGGATCTTATCCGATCCAGCCGCCTTACCCAATGGATCACCGGTCACGCCCAGCACCGTATATCCGTTGGCATCCACCAGGTTGCCGCTTTTGTAATCCAGCTGCAGGTTTCCTGCCCTGGTATAAAAGACATTGCCGTCAGAGTCCATGACCTGGAAAAATCCCTCTCCTGTGATCGCCACATCCATGGGCCTGCCCGTGGACTGCAGAGCCGACCGGCCCATGTTCAGGTCTATGCCTGCCAGCTGCGCACCGTAGCCTACCTGGCTGGCATTGGTGCCGCCTCTGTTGTTGTCGCCGCTGGTAGCGCTCTGTAATGTCTGATAATACACATCCTGGAAGCGGGCGCGGCTTGATTTAAAGCCATAGGTATTGACATTGGCAATATTATTGCCGATAACATCCAGCTTGGTCTGATGGGCCTGCATGCCCGACACTGCTGAAAATAATGATCTTAACATATTCAGTTCTCCTTTTCCAACCGCCCTACCCGTCCGTCATTCGGGGTAAGGATAGCCTCCAAAAGGACCGGCTATATCATAACGGTTCCGTCAATATTGGTGAAGACCGTGCCTTTCAGGCTGTCTTCATTTACCACTGTAACTACTTTATTATTTTTTACATTTACAACAAATGCTGTGGATCCCAAAAGGATCAGCGGCTCTTTTAAACCCTTTTCCTCCGCCATGCGGATCCCTTCATTAAGGCGCTCAATCTTTTCAGAGGATACATCCACTCCCCGTTCCACCACACGCTCTATGGCATGCTTTGAAAAGGACACCTGGCTTTCCTCCCTGATCTTCTGCTCCAGCAGTTCCTTAAAGGCATTGTCGATGCCTGCCGATTCCCGGGGCCTGTTTGCCGGCGGCTCACCTGGAGTCCCCGTGTATATGGGGGTATGAAGCATTTTATTGTATATCATTGAATCCATTGTTCATCCTCCTGTGCCCTGATGCGGTTACTGTCAGTTCTGTACATACATTACGCCTTGCCGCTGCCCTCCTCCGGATTCTTGTCTTCACCGGGCTTCTTATTCCCGCTGTCATCCGGATTATTGGCCGGCTCGGTTTTGATCTCCATGATCTCGTCCATGTTGTATGACTCTCCATTAACGTAGATCACGAACTTCTCATCCAGAAGTGATATCTTATCCACGATCCCCTCTGTTTTCTTAAGCTCACCTGATACCGTAAACTTGGCGGCCGCTACATATTTGCCCACCAGGGAGGCCACATAGGTGCTCTTTGCATTGTAAGACATTTCCTCCATCTGCTGCATGGTACTGATCTGCGCCAGCTGTGTCACATACTGGGTATCATCCACCGGATTCATGAAGTCCTGATTCTTCAGCTGGGCTACCATCAAGGTGAGGAAATCCTCCATTGTAACCTTTTTGTCCGACCCGTCTCCGAATACGGCGTCTATCACGCTGCCGGAACCTGATGTGCCCTCTGTCTGTGAAGTGTCACTGGTATGATTGTCCGTACCTGCAGGCTCTGCCGCAGTATAGGGCGAGGTGGCATTTGGCATTTGTACTGGCATTCTTTTTTCCTTTCCCTCCCATGCCTTTATACATAGGCATAGAGTCTGCTTATGCGGCTTTCCGCCATCATGCGCTCTGCTTCCATGAGGAGATCCTCATCCGGCGCTCCATATTCCTCATTGCCGGATATCCGGTAACGGTTATGGCCTGCATGAGCCTGCTGTCCGGGATGCTCCTGCATCTGCTGGTTAAACCCGGAGAAATCCATGGTTCCCCGGCTGTCCCGGTACACCTCCTGGACCTGTGCGTTCAGCGGCCTTAACATATCCTTCAAACTCTCCATCTGGCTGGTGACCAGTTTCTCAGTCTCAGGATTTGTGACACCGATGCGGACCGTCAGCTTATCTCCGGCATTTGCCAGGTGAATCACCATATCCCCCAGTCCTTGGGGTTTTAAGTGAACGGTAAGCTCCCTCAGTCCTTCCCTGACGCCCCGCTCCAGACCGGTTTTAAACTGTTCCAGCACCGGTGCCGGTGTGTGTACATCCCCTGCGGGCTCCTCCGGCTTTAAATTTCCATTCAACCGGTCAAATGCCATCCTTCCGTTAAGATCCATTCCACTGGCATCCGCACTGCGCTTCAGTTCCTCCAGGACATGGTTGACATCCTCCGGAGTCCCGCCTGCTGTTTCATCCTGTTTGGGACTGGCGGCTTTCCACAAATCCTGCCTGTCCTGCATCCGGGAACCTGTATTCTCATTTTCCTTACCCGCGGTTTCCTGTTCATTTCCCTGAACTGACAGTATCTGACCAAAACTTTCCCTGCCTGGATCAGCCGTCCCCCCCAAAGTCCCTGCCGGATCAGGACCCGTCTGCCTGTCCATTCCGGTTGCCTTTTGGGCTGCTTCCTGTACCAATGCCTGCTCCGTGCAGGACAAACCGCCTCCTGCCAGTCCCTGAACCTGCCCTGCATCCTGCTTCAAAGCCTGTGTCCAATAACCGGTTCCAATATCCATAGTTCCCTGGTCCCCCGGCTGCAGCACCGTTTCTGCCCCTATGCCTGCGGACAGGATCCCGGTCAAATCTGTTATCTGCATCTGTTCCGGCGGAATCTGCGGAAACGCCATCATAGCCTGAAGGCTCATTGCCTCCTCCAGTGTCAGACTGCTGTGTTCACCTTTGGGGGTCCCGTCTTTTCCGGTACCTTCATCTGTTCCGGCATCTATGCCTTTTCCCCCATCTTGGTCTTTTCCTACTTCTCTGTCTTTTCCTACCTCTCTGCCGTTTCCCGCATCCCGGTCTTTTACGCCATGGCTGTCTCCTCCGGCAGTTCTTCCTTTTCCCGCATCTCCGCTTTTTTTGGCATCCTCACCTTCCCGGATCCCCCTGCCCTGTGTTCCTGTCTTGCCTGTGTTCTCCGGGCCGTTTCCTCCATGGCTCGCATCCACTTTGTTCCCGTAGGTTTGGGACAAGCTGCTATCTTTTAAATTCCTGGTAAATACTTCTGCAAAACCGCCATCTAACCCTGATTTCCCCTGTCTCCCGGCAGAAGGAGCGCCAAAAGCCAGAGCGGACGCCCTTTGGGGGTGTGCCTTTATCTGTGAAAATGCTCCTGCTTGTATCAATGTTTCCGTACTCATCTTTCTCACCTCCTTTCCCATACGCCTTTCTATTCAGAACGTTTTCCAGGTATGTTCCAAAGCGTGTTCATATACACTTTGGGCGGCCCCGGCAAACGCCCTAGGAAACGCCATTTCTGACAAATTCTCCTGCAACATGCTCTGTGATCAGATCCTGCTGCTCCTTTGCCTCGTCATGGCGATATTCCTCCAACTGTTTTTCCTTCAGCTTCTCCAGCTTTTTCACTTCCTTGGAAGCCTCTGTCACAATAGAACGCTGCTTTTCCACCTTTGCCTGTGCCCGGGTCAGCTCATCCGCTGTTTCCTCCAGCTGGATCCTGGCTCCCTCCAGCACACTGTGGCAGCCTTTCAGTATAAACACTGTGGTTCCCTGGGCCTGGCGCCTTCCAATATCCTCCTGGATATGGCGGATTATGGATTCACTGTTCCTTTTTCTCTCTTCCAGCTCATCCCTGACAGCGGTCAGCCTTCCAAGGACTCCCTTTTCCTTTTCCAGGTTCTGCTGCTGGTATACCAGCATACGCTCCAGCGTAAATACAAACCGTTTCATATAGCGCCCCTTAATCTGTTGCCTGGATCATCTGGATCACTGCCTCGTCCAGCGAAAAACTCTCATCTGTTTTCTGCTGAAGGAACCCGTATATCCGGTCTATATGCGCCAATGCATCATCTAATTCCGGATTGGTCCCTTTTTTATAAGCTCCGATGGAAACCAAATCACTGTTGCTTTCATATACGGCCAGAAGCCTTCTCAGCTTCCCTGCCGCTTCCCTATGTTCCGGCATTACAATGTCGTTCATCAGACGGCTGATACTGGAAAGGATGTCAATGGCCGGGTAACGGTTTTTGGCAGCCACCTTTCTGGACAGCATAATGTGCCCGTCTATGATACCCCTCACCGTATCGGATATGGGTTCATTAGCGTCATCCCCTTCCACCAGCACGGTATAGATCCCCGTTATAGATCCCTCCTCAAAGTTTCCTGAACGCTCCAAAAGCTTGGGCAGTTCCGAATAGATGGACGGGGTGTATCCCCTTGCCACCGGCGGTTCCCCTATACTCAATCCCACTTCCCTCTGGGCCATGGCAAAGCGTGTCAGGGAATCCATCATCAGCAGCACATCCATGCCCTGGTCCTTAAAATATTCGGCGATCGTGGTTGCGGTCATGGTGCACTTGGACCGCATCATGGCCGACTGATTGGAAGTAGCCACCACCAGGACCGAACGTTTTAATCCCTCCTCGCCCAGATCCCTGTTGATAAACTCCACCACCTCCCTGCTCCTCTCCCCCACCAGGGCGATAACATTGACATCTGCCTTTACATTCTTGGCGATCATGCCCATGAGGGTGCTTTTTCCAACGCCGCTTCCGGCAAATATTCCCATTCTCTGCCCTTTTCCCACGGTCAGCAGGCCATCTATGGCTTTGACTCCCATCTGAATAACGGTGTCGATCCTGGGACGTGTCATGGGGTTGGAAGGTTTTCCCGTAATGGTGTAGTAGGATACATTTTCCACCGGCCCAAGGCCGTCTATGGGCATTCCCATGGCGTCCACCGTTCTGCCTATCAGCTGATCAGAGACAGCGATGCGAAGCCGTTCCCCGGTGTTGCGCACCGCGCTTCCGTAACCGATCCCCTCCATCTCCTCATAGGGCATAAGCAGCACCCTGTTCTCCCTAAATCCCACCACCTCGGCCATGACAGGGCTTCCCCCCTCCACCACGTCAATGGTACACACATCCCCCAGCCTGCAGGCCGGGCCCATGGACTCCACCGTGGTCCCCACGATCTTGTCTATCTTTCCCAGATAGGTGTATAATTCAGCATTCTGTATTGCCTGCTCGATCTGCCCCATTTCCATATGGTTACCGCCTTATCACCGGCCCTCCAGGGCCGTTAACTGTTTTTTCAGATTAGCCAGCTGTACATCCAGGGATGCATCCACGATCCCCTCCTCGGTCTCCACCTGTACAAAACCGGCGGGCCGGTCCTCTGTTTTGATCCTCAGGCTGCTTCCGTTCTTGCCCATTAAGGGTTTTAGACGCTGCTCCAGCTCTTCCACCAACCCGGAGGCGCGGGCCGGGACATGGACCGTAATACTCCTTTTATCCCGCTCCGAGAGCACTGCCTGCTCGATCAGGTCCAGCATTTCAGTCTCATCTTCTTCCACCCGTTTTTTGAGTATTCTTTCCGCCATCATAAAAGACAATGACGCAATCCTGCCGCACAGCTGCTCTTTAAATCCCTCAAACTCCTGTTCCATGTCTGCCACCGAGCCCCGGATCCCCTCTATATCATGGGAAATGCCGCCGAGCGCATCCTTAAGCCCCTGTGCATACCCATCCTGTCTGGCCTGCTCCTGGATCCTGCCGGCCTCACCTCTGGCAATATTTACTATGTTATCCCGCTGGGCATAAGCTTCCTCCAGAATCCTTGCCGCGGACTGTTCCGCCTGATCCCTGGCATGTTCCAATATTTTGCGCTTTTCCTCCGATATAAGGGCATAGCGTTTTCCCGTCATTTCAGTTCCGCCGGACAAACCGTTCCCGGGCCATCCGTTCTCAGACCATCCGTTCCCGGACCATTCATTCCCGGACAGGTTCTGTTCCTGCTGTGCGTCCCCCTGCTGCGCGTTCCGGCTGGCTTCGGGCTGGTATACCCTCACCGCCGCGCTGCCCGGAACAGTCTGTGCGGACTTTAATATCCTAGACAATAATCTCATCCTTTCCATCCTTGGAAATCACAATCTCGCCTTCCTCTTCCAGCCGCCGGATCACAGCCACGATCCTCTGCTGTGCCTCTTCCACATCGCTCATACGTATATTATGGAGATATTCCATATCGCTCTGTATGGATTCCCTCATTCGGCCGGACATGTTGGAGAAGATGGTATTAGTAACATCTTTATTGGCAACCTTAAGGGCCACGGACAGGTCCTTTGTATCGATCTCCCTGAGGAAACGCTGTACGGACAGCGGATCCAGGTATGCGATATCCTCAAATACAAACATCAGCTTTCGCACATCCTCTGCCAGCTGCGGATTCTTCATGTTCAGTTCATCAAAGATATCCCTCTCCGTGCTGCGGTCCACATGGTTCATCACATCAGCCACATAGGTCAGTCCGCCCACCTCCATGGTTTCCTCCGATGAGGAGGAGCCGATCTTCTTTTCCAGTACCTCCTCAGCGATCTTGATGGCCATGGGCAGGGCCCGGTCCATATTGGCTATGCGCTCCACCACATCCACCCTGGTGTTCTGTGGCAGGTTGGCTATGATCTTGGATGCCTGTTCCGGAGTTGCGTATGACAGGATCAGGGCCAGGGTCTGGGGATGCTCATTCTGGACAGCAGCCATCAGGGTCTTGTAATCCACCTTCCTGATAAAACTAAAGGCCTTGGTCTTTAATGCCTTGCTGACCCGGTCCATCAGGTTCTTGGCCTGCTGCTGGCCAAAGGCCTTTTCCAGGACCTCCTTGGCATAATCCCTTCCGCCCTCTGTAATGACCTTTTCTGTTACACAGCAATTATAAAAATCCTGGGCAATATCCTCCAGTTCCCCCTCTGTCAGCCTGGGTAGCCGGGTGATCTCCATGGACAGCTGCTCCACTTCGTTTTCCGTCAGATACCGGAACACTTCGGACGCCCGTTCGCTCCCCAGGATGGATATGACGGCAGCAGCCTTTTCAGCTGGTCTTCTCTCTTCTGCAGGCATCTTATTTTTTATCCTCCTTCAGCCATGAACTGATCATGGATGCAATGATCTCAGGATTCATCTGTGCAAAGGACCGCACCTGGTCTACAGGACTGGTCAAGTCCTCCATATGTTTCCCCAGACTGGTCTGAACCGCATCCTCAGCGGCACGCTGCTCTGCACTGTCCGCACCCGCAGCCTCCCCGCCCTCATCCTCAAAATGGGCAAAAAGCTCCTGATCCTCCCTCATGTGTTTCTTCTTCCTGCGGCTCATCAAAAGCAACAGGATCAGCAGGAATAACAGGACACCCACACCGGCTGCAGCCGCAATGGTCCTGTAATCCAGGCCTGTCTGCGCCGGCGCCTGTACCGGCAGGGCCGGCTTTGGAGCGGGAACCGTTTCCTTTGGCATCTCCCGAAAGCTGGAAACCACAATGTCCTCAGGCGCAATATTAGCCGCCTTGGAAGCCGCGTCCACCAGCTGCTGTTTTTTTGCCTCTGTCAGATTGTCGTCATTGACCGTGATGGCAACCGTGGCTTTCTGAAGCTTTACATTATCCTTTTCAATCTGCTTTTTGATGTAGCTTACAAGATAATCCACATCCCTGTAATAGTCTCCCGAGGTCCCCCCGGCAGCGCCAGTCCCTGCTGTTCCGTAGGAGGGTATATCCGTGTTGTTTTCCTCGCCTGCAATGCCGCCCGCGCCGGAAGCTCCTCCCTCAAGGTTCCTTCCCTCCTTATACCGGTCCACAACCCCCTGTCCGTTTTCCTGGGGCTCATAATGCATGTCTTCCGTGATCATCCTGTCGTAATCTATGACCACGGTGGCGGACACGCGAAGCTTATCCGGAGCATATGCCAGGGTGAGGACATTTTTAATCTTGTTCTCCAGGCGTTCCTCCACCTTTGTCTCAAAGTCCAGGCGGTTCAGGCCATAGGCAGTGGTGCCGATAACATCGGAAACCATCTCCTGCATGGTCTGGGCGTTCACTACCGTCACATTTTCCGGAGCCAGCCTTGGAACACTGTCCGACACCAGGTTCTTGATGGCCGACACCTTTTCAGGTGAAAGCTCATAGGAGGGCATCAGGGTGAGTGAGACGGATCCCGTGCTGGAGGGCTGGTCCTCATTCCACACGTAGTGGCTCTCGTCCGGCACATTCAGGGTCACGATGGCGTTCTTAATCCCTGTCATGTCCTTTAATGTGCGCTCGATCCGGTCCTGAAGATTCATCAAGAGGTATTGACGCTTCTCAAATTCAGTGGTTGTGAACCCCATATTATCCGAAAAAATGTCAAAAGGAAGTGCCGTTTTCGGATAACCCAATTCTGACATATCAAGCATGATATCGCCCAACTGGTCTTCCGGAACCGTCACTTCTCCTTCGCTGTTCCTCCTGGCTTCAACGCCCCTTGCATTGAGAACCGTAAGGATCTCACTATTCTCTTCTTTTGATATTCCCGGGAATAATGCAACATAATTCCCGCCTTTGCCCATATTGAGCACAACAGTGGCCGCTAAAGCCACAATAACCGCTGCCGTGATTCCGGCAGCGGCTGCCTTTCGCCTTCCGGTACCCAGCATACGGCCTGCACCGCTGTTTTCCCCGGTTACCGACTTAAATTTATCTCTGATCCCCATAACCCACCACTGTAATCTTTCATTTTAATATCAAAATACGCAAATTTAACGCTTTGTCATCAAACCTGCATTCCCATGATCTGATTGTACGCGTTCACGGCCTTTGATGCTAACTGAGTGGTGAATTCTATGGTTGCCGCGGTCTTTTCCGCCTGTATCAGGGCTGTGTGGAGATGATCCACCTGTCCTGATGCCAGCTTCACATCCATGTCCTGATTATCCTTTAAAGCCTGGTCCGCTTCCTTAACTGCTTCCTTTAGCACATCCTTAAACTCGGTTTTCCTGCCGGCCTGTCCGGCGGACTGTGTGTTGTGCATTTTATCTAAAGACGTAATAACGTCCATTTTGGTTATCGGCACTATGAACATAACTCCCCCTGTAATCCCCCTTGTTTCAACAATATTCTACACTGCCTTCAGTATACGTCCAACAGGTCACTTCGTCAACAAATTTTAAGAAAATTATAACCAGTTTGTAATTTTTTCCGTAAGAATTTACCACATAATGAAAAATATGTAGTTTTTATACAAAAAAACAGGAAGCCAGAATTTTCCATTCCGGCTTCCCGTCATCAGTGCTGCATGTGTTCTCAACCCCTCCATCTTCCCTCAGAATCAAGGTATCTTCCCTCCACAGAGGTGTTTCTTAACATGGTCCCGTTGTCCGGGTTCATATAATACCACAGGCCGTTGTCCATCAGCCACCCTGTATGCATGGAACCGTCCTGGTCAAAGAAATACTGCTGGCCCTGGACATTCAGCCAGCCCGTGTGCATGGCTCCGTCCTCCTCCAGATAATACCATTTTCTGTTATCCTGGATCCACCCCGTGTTCATGACCCCGTTGATATCCAGGAAATAACTCTTTCCGTTCCTGGTCTGCCAGCCTGTAAGCATATATCCGCTGAAATCAAAAAGATACCATTCCCCGTCTATGTTCTGCCATGTACCTGAGGGATACGTGCCGTCCGTGTTCCTGTACCACCAGCCCTCGTTGTCCTTTACCCATCCGATCTGGGCCGGGGTCAGCTGTTCATTTTTTACAGGTCCGGTCACCGCGCCTGTAAGACTGCACACCTCATCCGCATCAATATCACATTCGTCCGAATACACCCAGTCGCTGCCGGTGATATAACCAAGTTCCTCCGAGTCCTTTGGTATTGCCCGTACCCGAAACTGGTAGGTGCCCGGAAGGGTCATACTGGGATAAAAATCATATGTGGTTGCAATGACCTTGGGCACTCCCTGGATCATCTGATCTCCCCTGTAAAGTTTTAATTCATATGCCCCCGCAAAGGGAACCGCAGACCAGGTGGCCTTTCCGGGAGGATATCCCATCCACTCCGCGCTCTCCGGTATCTCCAGTGTGCCGGACGCCGGCGTCAGTTTCACGGTCAGCAGAAGCGTCTCATCATTGTTGGTCCGCTTAACGGAAGCATAGGTGGCTCCGTCAATCTGAAATTTGCTGGGTCCCGTGGTGCGGTTAAAATAGTATCCGCTTCTGGCATGGATCTCGATCTGTACCTTTGGTTCATCCCCCGGCTCCCAGTATTCCTTATTTTTGTTGGCCCATTTATACGCGCCAATGGTATACAGGTTACTGTCCGTGGTAGTATACACAGTGGCCTCATTCAGTTCATAATCCGCCTGCACATCCGAGCGCACCCGGATGGAGACGCTGGTAATGGGGGTTCTTGTCTCCGTCTTTGCAGCTGCCATGGATGTGATGGACAATGCCGCTGCAATCGAGGCACTCATAATCAGTCCTGCCGCCCTTTTCCAAATATGTATCATTGCAATTCTCCTCCTGTTTACGGTGCCCATATCCCATTCTGACCAATATAGTATTCTCCCACCACCTGGTCCTTCACCATCCGGCCGTCCCGCGGGTCCAGATAATACCAGCTGCCCTGGGATAAGAGCCATCCTGTGGCCATGCTTCCGTCAGGGTTCAGGTAATACCAGTCATCCCCCTGCTGCAGCCATGTTCCGGTAAGCTTCCCCTGTTCCGGATCCAGATAATACCAGATCCTGTTATATTGAAACCAGCCTGTAACCATATCTCCGTTGGAGGTGAGATAATACTCCCTGTCGTTCTTCCACTGCCACCCTGTGAGCATATACCCGTTCATGTCAAAGAGATACCATTTATCCCCGATCATATTCCACTTGCCCACAGGATAGGTCCCATCCTCATTTTTATACCACCAGCCGTTCTGGTCCTGGACCCAGCCCGGAGCCTGGGACTGTGGACCTGTACCATCCTTTTCGTTTACTCCCTTTACTCCCGTGGATACGGACCGCTTGCCGGCGGCCTGGGCGTCCTTTCTGGTGATCTCCTGGTTCTCAGATTCCGCCCAGTCTCCTGCTTTCAGATAATCGGATTCCGACTCCGACCTGGCAACCGCCCTCACCTTAAAGTAATAATCCCCAGCCTCTGTCATATAGGGGAAAAAATCATAACTGACCGAATTGGTCCTGGGAACATGATAGACCATGCTTCCATCACAGAACAGCTTTACCTCATAGGAGGAGGCGCCTTCCACCTTTGCCCATCTGGCCTTGCCCAGAGGCTTTTCTTCCCAGTACGCGTCCTCCACGCGGTCCAGGGTTCCCTTTACGCCTTTTAGCTTTACCGTCATAGTCAGACTCCGCTTGGCATCGCTTTTCTTGGAAGTCACATAGTCCGCTCCCCGGATGTGGGCGCCGGAAGCATTGATACTGTTAAAATAGTAACCCTCCTCGGCTGCCAGTTCTATGGATACCTTAGGTATGTCTCCGGCCTTCCACTGGGACTTTCCATTGATAAAATCACAGGATACCACATGATACTTTGTACTGTCGGCCGTTGCGGACACACTTCCGCCGTCCCCGTTTGCAACCACGGAGGAGGTCACTGCCACTGCCACTGATTTGATGGCCTCATCCGCATATACCGCTGTAGCCGCAGACCACCAGACTGCCAGACACAGACCTGCCGCCGCTGCCATTTTAACCCCTTTACACACATACCTTCTCCTGCCGGTCACTCCCAAACCTCCCATAATCACTGTATTTTTCATCTTTTATCACGATTGCCACGGCCTTCTGACGGACACAATGGTCCGGTAAGCCGGATCATATCCCACCTTGATGCCTTCCTTTGTGGAGCTGGCGTGGACGATCCTGCCGTCCCCAATGTACATGGCCACATGGCCGGAGTAGCAGACCAGATCCCCCGGCTCCATATCCTCATAGGAAACCTCCCTGCCAAACACGGCCTGTTCCCCGGAGGTTCTGGGAATGTTCACCCCAAAATGACGGTACACGGACTGTGTAAATCCGGAACAGTCCGCCCCTTTAGTCAGGCTTGTACCCCCATATACATAGGGATTGCCCACAAACTGGAGACCGTAATCAGCCACTTCCCGTCCAAAGGAAGTGCCGCCATGGCTTTTGATCATCTCCCTGCGCCGGGCTTCCTCCCTGCTCCTGTCTTCCTCACTGCGCCGGGCCTCCGCCTGCTTTCTCAGGCGTCTGATCTCCTCATTCTTTAAGCGCACTTTATCTGCCGCCCCGGCTGCCCGTTCCCTGGCCTCTGTGAGCTGGGTTGAAAATGTCTCTGACTCCCGCTCCGTTTGACGGATCATGGATCGGATCTGCGTCTGCTGTCCTCTGTATTCCTGTTCCATGACCTCCATCTCAGACTGCTTTCCCTCCAGCCGCGCCTTCTTCTCCAGTACCTGGACCCTGATCTCCTCGTATTGTGTGATCATCTCCTGATCGTACTGGTAAAGCTGGGAAAAGTACTCGGTCTGGTTCACCACATCCCCGATATTCCTGGCCCTCAGCAGGATATCCAGGTAAGTTATATTTCCCTCCTCATAGAGAAACCGGATCCTTTTTTTCAGCATCTCATACCGCTGTTCCCGGTTCTGTACTGCTGTCTCATATTCATGTTCCGCCGTCTCTATCTGTTGTTTCAGTTCTTCCATATCAGACTCCAGAAGACTGCTAAGCATCAAAAGCCTGGTAAGCTGATCCTCCAGTTCCCGGGCCTGCTTCTGGGTATCATCCCGCTTATGCTCCAGGGAATCCGCCTCCTCCCGGGCCTTATCCAATTCCTCCTGGGCCTTGTCCTTCTCCTCCCGGGCCTTGTCCTCTTCCTCCTGGGCCTTCTCCTCCCGGGCCTTGTCCTCTTCCTCCTGGGCCGTCCTCTGATCCTGTTCCGTCCTGACTCCGGGCGTGGCCCATACTTCCATGGCCATAAGGAGAACTGACGCCAGGAACACCGGGAAAAGAAGGCGTACCCTGACATGGTAATCTTTTGTTTTCATCTCTGATCTATGTATACCCCTATCTTCCCCATCATGGTGACGTTCCGGTTCGCCTTGGCGCCGGAGGCCTCCCTATCCAAAAGAAGATCATACCGCCTCGGATCAAATTCGCTCTATCCTGCCGCTTCAGAGATGGGGAAACCCTTTCAATGCTGAATCTGCCTGTAAAATTACATTTCCAAATATCAATAATGCCAGTATAGCATAAACGTAACCAGGAAAAAAGCCCTAAATAATAGGATAAAAATCCCGGCACAGGTATCATATCTCCTTTCCTGTACCGGGACATACCCGTAAACGACAGCCCATAAGCCCAAGTTGCCCATGGCTTCCCTTTAATCTCAGCCTTCCATCTGACGGCCCAGAAACCCGGCTGCCGTCACAGCCAGTTTCATTTCCATATCTCCGAACTTGGCCCTGGCTTCCCTGCTCATAAGAGCCACGGCGCCGATGGCGTCCCCTTCGCAGATAATGGGGGCCACAACCTGAGCTGATATGCCCTCCAGTTCCTCGTCCACCAGATGGATGAATGCCTTGTCATCCCTTGCAGCCATCACCGTGTTGCGCTCATTGATGGCCTGTTCCAGCTGACGGCTGATGTTGCGCTGAAGCAGCTCCTTCTTTGCCCCGCCTGCTACAGCGATGATCTGGTCCCTGTCCGTGATGCATACCAGCAGGCCGGTGGACTGGGCCATTGCCTCCGCGTACTGTACTGCAAATGAAGTGAGCTCCATCATGGGTGAATATTTCTTGAGAATGATCTCTCCTTCCCTGTCCGTAAATATCTCTAATGGCGTACCTTCCCTGAGTCTCAGGGTACGGCGGATTTCCTTTGGAATGACCACACGTCCCAGATCGTCAATTCTTCTTACTATTCCTGTAGCTTTCATAAAAAAATTCCTCCATTTTACTCTCTGACATTTATCTTCTTTGTTGCCCGTAAATGTAGTATTTGTAAAACAGAGGAATTTATACTTAAAGTAACCTTCAAAGTAATTATGAGGATTTATGGCTTCTTATAGTCGCCCCGGTCTGTCACCACCTCATATCCGATTGCTTTCATACGTTTTTTTAATTCATTGATGTTGGTGGCGGCTTCCACTCCAGTGCTGATCTTGTTGTCATAGAGCATATATTTCTTGCGCACATCCACTGGTGACAGGTTGGGCATGACCACATTGGCCCCTGCCATAACACCCTGCTCCCGGCCATTTTCCTCAATGGTGCCCAAAGCCGTGGTGGCCGGAAGCAGGACGGAGGGCAGCATCAGCCGGACAATGGCTAAGAGCAGCAGGGTCTGGCGCAGGGTTCCGGCCGGCCGGTCCTTAAACGGGGTATCGTGATGAGGGATAAACGGACCAATCCCCACCATTTCCGGCTGCAGGCCGTACATAAATTCCAGGTCTTCAGCAATATGCTCCGTTGTCTGATAGGGCGCCCCGACCATGATCCCGCACCCCGTCTGATATCCGATGGCTTTCAGGTTCCTGAGGCATTCTTTGCGGTGTTCCGAGGACATCTGAGGCGGATGAAGGCTGGCATAATGACATGGATTGGCTGTTTCATGGCGCAGCAGATACCTGTCCGCCCCGGCGTCAAACCAGCGTTTGTAGGTGTGAAGATCCTTTTCACCCACGGACAGTGTGACCGCACAGTCGGGATAGCTTTTTTTTATGCTCTCCACCAGATAAGCGATTTTTTCATCCGTAAACCACGGATCCTCCCCGCCCTGAAGCACAAAGGTGCGCAGCCCCAGTCCATAGCCGATCCGGCAGCAGTCCATGATCTGATACGGAGTCAGCCTGTATCTGGCCGCCTTTGGGTTGCTTCTGCGTATGCCGCAGTAATAGCAGTCGTTCTTACAATAATTGGTAAATTCCATGAGGCCACGGACAAATATCCTGTTCCCATAGCTGTTTAACGCTTCGTTTCTGGCCTTTTCATAAAGATAGGTTGCCCCGTCTTTTGTCATATGATCAATGAGGAAACAAAATTCCTCCCTGTCCAGGATCCGGTGCTTTGCCAGCCGGTCCACCAGTTCTTTTATGGTATCCATCACGCACCTCTTTCCATGACTTCTTTTAATCCCACCGGAAGGACACAGGTGTAGGTACGGTCCTTGTGCTTAAGGGGATACAGTTTTACCTCCACCCCAAACGCCTCATCCAGATGGGACTCGCTGAGCACTTCCTCTGTGGGGCCGAACATGGTAAAACCACGGGGGGTGAGGAGAAGGGCTTTCTGGGAAATGGACAGGGCGTGCTCCGGGTAGTGGGTGTTCACCACCGCAGAGATACTCTTTTCCCTGCACAACCGTTCAATGGTCTCCAGCACAATGAGCTGGTTTCTGAAGTCCAGATTGGATTCAGGTTCATCCAGAACCAGAATAGAGGGATCAGCCGCCAGTGCCCTGGCAATGAGCACCATCTGAAGCTCCCCTCCGCTGATCCTGCTGCACAGCCTGCCTCTCAGATAGCTGATCCCTATCTCTTCCATACAGGCAAGGGCAATGTCCATATCCTCCTTTTTTGGCTGTCCAAATGTACCCAGATGGGCATTTCTTCCAAGGAGCACCATATCCTCTGCGCGGTATGCAAAAGCGGACGCTTTGGCCTGGGGCACATATCCAATCTTCTGCCAAAGCAGATGATAGGGGATCTCCTTAATGTTGGCCCCGTCAATGTATGTGCCTCCTGTCTTCCATTCCAGAAGGCCCAGCATACATTTGAGCAGCGTGGTCTTTCCCGCGCCGTTGGCTCCCAGCACGGACAGCACCTCCGGCTTATCCATGGAAAAGTTCACGTTCTGTAAAATGTACTGGCCTCGGGAATATCCAAATCCGCCGTCTCTCACTTCAAATTTCATAATCGGATTCCTCCTGTCTTTCTCAGGAGCAGTATGAAGCAGGGTGCTCCTATAAGGGCTGTCAATATGGATACCGGTATCTCCGATGCCGTGACGGACCGGGCCAGGGTGTCAATGATAAGCATGAACACCGCCCCAAAAGCCATGCTGGCAGGCATTACGGAGCTGTTGTCATTTCCAAATATCATCCGCACCATGTGGGGGATGAGAAGACCCACCCAGCCGATCTGGCCGCACATGGATACCACGGCGGCTGTGACCATGGCTGACCCCACGATCACCAGGCTGCGGATCCGCTTCACCGGGATCCCCAGGGATTTTGCCTCATCCTCAGGCAGGGACATGGAATTGAGTTTCCACCGCAGCAGGAACAAAAGCATGCTTCCCCCTGCGATAAAGGGCGCTCCCATTACCAGGGTGGATTTTGTGGTGGATGCCATGCTTCCCATGAGCCAGTAGGTGATGGAGGGCAGCACATCCTGTGGATCCGCGGCATATTTGATCAAAGACACCAGGGCTGAAAACAGGGAACTGACCATCATGCCAGCCAGTATGATCATAAGGGGAGGCATGGTTCCCTTGACCCGGCCCACGCTCCAGGCCATAAGCACTGCCGCAACACCCAAAACCATGGCAAGCACCTGGATGCCGAATGCAGGAAGCCCTAAAAGGATGCCCAGCACAGCCCCAAAGGATGCGCCGTTTCCCGCGCCCAGGGTATCGGGCGTGGCCAGGGGATTGGCAAAAAGCCCCTGGAAGGCTGCGCCGGACGCCGCCAGTCCCCCGCCGGCCAGAAGGGCTAATATCACTCTCGGAAGGCGGATATTGGTGATCACGGTCCTGACCTGGCCTGATACCTCCACCTCAGGGAATGCACCCGGAACCAGCACGGCTGCCAGCTCCCTGGGTGAAATGGTAAAGCGTCCCACGGCCATTGCCCCAGCCGCACACAGGAAGATCACTGCCAGGGAACCCAGGGTCCAGTAACGGTTCCACCTTCGGGCGCCGGAGATTGCCTGTGCAATTTCTGTGCCCGGCTGGCTGTCCCGATCTGAGGATGACCTGCCCCGGATAGAGGAGGCTGGGTGGGCTATTCTGGCCGAATCTAAGGCAGCTGCACCGCAAAGCGGGGCAGTCAGCCGGGTACAGTATTGTCTCAAACAATCTCTCACATTCATGTTTAATCCATCCTTACTTTTTATTTCTTATAGCCCGCTGCCGCGTCACGGCCCGGGTGGTACATCCTCTCCACCTGTTCATCGCTCAGCTTGACACCGTACATGGCCTGATAGTAGTCCTTCACCTCCTTGGTGATGTCCACATCCTCAAACAGGTCCGGATACACCTGTTTAGCCATCCACAAAAGGGTCATGGGCGTATCCGTGCTGGGCGTATAGCTTCTGTAAGTGCCCAGAGGAAGCTTATACACATGCCCGTCCTGTACTGCCTTTACCGGGCTCCAATCGTCCTGCCCCACTGCATTTTCAAACAGGTCCTCAGGCTGTACCGGGGTAAAATTGGTGATAAAGATCACATCCGGGTTCCACTCATAGACCTGCTCCATATTGATGACGGCATTGGAATTTTCTGCCGCCACTCCCTCTGCCGCATTGCGTCCGCCCACGGCATCACACCAGAACTGCCCAAAGAACTTTTTGCCCGAGGTGATCATGGTGGTGTCACTGTAATTAAACAGGAACAGGATATTCTTTTGCTCCTCCTTCTTCAAGCCGGATACCCGCTTCTGGATATCTTCATAGACTTTCTGGCTGTACTGGGATACTTTGTCTGCGGTGTCTCCTTTTTCAGGGAAGATCTGGCTTAAAAGTTCCACCCAGTGATCATATGTCTCAATGCTGTCATAATCCCACTTGTTCACAGACACTGCTACGGCTGCGAATCCGGCTGAAGTCAGGGCCTCCCCCATCTCCTTGCTGCCTGCATTGTAGAATACCACATCCGGCTCCAGCTTCAT
The DNA here is from genome assembly GCF_000954015.1 of Clostridium sp. FS41. Classification (NCBI taxonomy): domain Bacteria; kingdom Bacillati; phylum Bacillota; class Clostridia; order Eubacteriales; family Clostridiaceae; genus Clostridium; species Clostridium sp. FS41. The sequence goes on along the minus strand of NZ_JYHN01000006.1, from coordinate 185,179 downwards.
CAGTTCCTCCATATTGATGTCGCTGCCGTTCATAAAGTCCGTGCTGGCATTCAGGATATCCGGAAACAGTTCTCCCAAAAGCCCGGTTTTTGCAGCGCTCATACTGGCCGGATTCATACCCACGATCTTTTCACCCGAGCCCAGGAATACGGTGATGATGGAGGGCAGGGGAAGAATGTCCGTGACCACCACACGGTTCACCTGCGCCGGGATCTCCACCTGGTTGCCCGCGTGGTCGGTGATGGTCTTAGGTTCTGACTGGTCCGCGGTTTCCGCTTCCTGGTGATCCGATGCCTGCACATTCGTCCCCCGGGCGTCTGCCTGGCATCCTGTCAGGCCTGCCACCCCAAGGCATAGACTTAATATTACTGCTGTTAACTTTTTCATAATCTCTCTTCCTCTCCTTTGCCCGGACTTCCGGACAATTCTAAACGCCGCACACAAACGGCTTCATTCTGTCATGGTACATGCGCCCTGAACACGCCTCATGGGGAAAGTCCACAAAGACCTGCCGTCCGTCCCCGGGACATACCTGGCGGTATAAAGGGTCTGCAATGACAACTGTACTCTTTTCCATGGCCGCAATGGCCTCATCCTCGTCCCAGACCAGGATATCCCCCGGCTCAGCCAGGTCCGCGCCGCCTTCCGTGGGGCACAGCACATGAATATCCCCAGCTCCCAGATCCTCCCGCAGGCTGCACCGCAGGGAGCCGGCAATCACCTGTTCCCCCACGATCAGGATGTGTTCCCCGGAAAGGTCCTCAGGAAGTCCCGTAAGCCCCAGATCCACGGGGCCGCCCCATGGGCCGCCTGACGGGTCCCTGTGCCCGTTCCCTCCTGCAAACAGGCTCTGGCTCTTCCCTGTCCCGGCTCCAAGACGCAGCAGTCCGGCCAGGCGCAGGGCCGCCCTTCTTCCCACCGGAGTTCCCACCACATAGGGAGTTCCGTATTTTCGTTCCAACTCCATGGCCGGTGGAATACCGGCCGCGGATACCACCAGGTTCACATCTGCCAGTCCGGCCAGGCGCATTTCATCCAGACTGCTTTCCATGGCCCAGCAGCTTAAGGTCTCCATTCCGTGGGATGCAAGGAATGCTTTCATGCCGGCCACATTTCCCGTCAGGGAGAAATCCAATGGCGTGGCCCCCAGCAGATTGACGCGCAGCCTGGTACCGCGTGAGCCGGCAGGCGCGCCGTGTAAAACATCGTGTGCGCCTTCCCCGGCCATTCCCCAAAGTTCCTCCCCGGAAGGGCAGAAGCGCACCGCAATCTGCCTCAGCGCTTCCCCTGCTCCCTGTACATAGGAATGCATTCCATTGGTGGCAATGCCAAAGGTGGGGATTTTTGTCTCCTTCTCGATCATCCTGGCGATTCCCTTAAAGTCGGTTCCCATCATCATGGGAATGGGCGTTCCCCCCATGCAGATAAATCTGGGATGGAGGTTCTTTGCCGCATCCACAATATCCCGCACCATTTTCCCGTCATCCCCCATAACAGCCTCCAGCTCCGACAATGCGGATATATATACCATGCTGTCCATGGAATACCACCTGGGTTCATCATGGGTGGTATAAGTGGAGTTGCAGCCCGATGCATCATGCATCACGGTCATTCCCCCAAGTTCATAAAGGGCTGAGCAAACCCCTGATATGTCCGCCGAATACACCGGCAGAATGCGGTTCGTCCTTCTCAACAGCAGCACCCCCATCCCTTTACCTGTATCAGTTTCTCCGTGTCTTTCTCTTCCCGGGCCGCTTCCTCCATAAGGCCTGCCAGCTCCAGGATCCCGCCGTAGCCGTAAAGGCCTCCGTCCTCCACCATGTTCACAAAATGCCCCGTCCCTGTAAAATAAGCGGCCTTCTGTCCCATGGCCAGCACCTTTCCGGACTTTTCCCCGCAGAATGTCCTGGGAAGGACCGCCATCTTGTGGTAGACCGTGGGACAGATCAGCATACGCGGACAATGGATCTTCAGCCACTCCAGTGCGTCCGCCTCCTCCGAAGATATGGTATCAGCATAAATCCGCTCCACCTTAAAACCGCACATTACCAAAAGCCTAGCCATTCCCAAGGGGCGGGAGGATATGGTGTAATCGATCACCACGGACCAGTCAGACAGGGTTTGGGCCAGGGTGCGCAGTGCATGTTCCGCAGCCTGCTGCAGTCTGTCCGCTTCCATATCCCTCCATACCTTTTTTGAGTCCAGTTTTAAAAGGTCCGACAGGCATTTCCAGCGCTCGCTGATCTCATCCCAGTTATAACTCACTGGCAGATACACCCACCTCTGTCCCAGCCGTTCCTCCAATTCCTGGGCAGCCGGACGGCCCAGGGGATGTACGACAATGTTAAGGCAGCCTTCAGCCATGGTCCTATATTCCTCAAAGTCCCGGCAGGTGCATATGTCCTTTAGGAGAAAACCGTTTTCCTCCAATATCCGGTACAGCTCTGAGCTCCGCCTGACTGCCAGGTTATTGCCAATGATATTGACCTGCTTTTTGGAAATTTCCGCGGGTTCCAGCAGGGAATACAGCTGTTTTCTCATAAATGGGTCCGGCGGCATCTTTGTCTTTCTCATAATGGGGTTCATCCAGCACTGCACAAACCCCACCTGCGGAAACCGTCTGTCCAGTTCCCCAAACACCAGCTTCATATCGGTTCCCAGAAAATGATGGATGCAGCTGGTGAACAATAAAAGCGCTCTGGGCAGCTTAGGCATTTCCTCCAATATATGGGTGACCCCCCGGATGATGATCTCCTCGCAGTCGCCTTCCAGCACAGAGTCCTCGTCCACTGATATGGTGGAGAACCGGTGGGAATCATTTAACTCCGCCGCTGACAGGACCACTCCCCTGAGACAGCTCTGGGCACAGACAAAGACCTGGTGGCTCTCGGGCAGCAGCATGCCGATATGTACAATGGTCCATCCTCCTCTGGCCGGCGCGCTGTACTCCAGCCCGTATGTAAAGGGCGCCAGGCCGGAAACATCCGCTATCTCAATGCCGGCTCCCCGGCTGTTTACCTCATGCAGATCCTTAAGCATACGCCACCTTCACCTCATCTTCCCCGCAGGCCGCCAGCACGGCATCCGACAGTTTTAGATAGCCTGCCGCAACATCGCTGTCCGGAAATGCCTCCATCACGGTCTGTCCCAATTCCTCCGCCTCACCAACCAGCGGGCTGAAATCCAGGGAAGCGATGATGGCCGTACCCATGTCGCGGGCCAGCTCCTCCACCTTTTCCTGTTCCCTTTTTACATTGCGCCTGTTGAGGATAATGCCGCCCAGGCTGGCATATCCCCTGGCTTCAAAGGATTTCACCGCGCTGGCAATATTGGCGGCCGCATAGACGGCCATGTTCTCCCCGGATGTGACAATGAACACCTTATCCGCATATCCCTCACGGATGGGCATTGCAAAACCGCCGCACACCACATCCCCCAGCACGTCATAGATCACCACATCCGGCTGGTAGATGTCAAATGCATGGCGTGCCTCCAGGGCCTCAAAGGCCGTGATGATCCCCCGCCCCGCGCATCCCATGCCGGGAGTGGGTCCCCCTGCCTCGGCGCAGAGCACGCCTTCGCTTCCCTCTGTGACCAACTCCTCCAGGCCGGCCTCATCTCCTTTTGCACGGATGGTATCCAGAATGGAGGCGACTCCATTTCCATGGTGAAGCTGTATGGTGGAATCCGCCTTGGGGTCGCATCCGATCTGCATTACCTTAAATCCCCGTTTTGCCAGAGCTACCGACAGATTGGACGAGATGGTGGATTTTCCGATCCCGCCTTTTCCGTAAACCGCTATTTTCAACATAGTCATTTTCCCCTTTACATTTTAATAGGTTGGGCTGATAGGAACAAAAAATCCTCTCTCTGAAAACAGAGAGAGGATAGAATAACTAAAATACAACCGGTCCAATCCGCGCGTCACCGCATAAATATACGCGCACATGGCCAGAAGGCTCCGCTCTCTCTTTATCTCAGGGTTACTTCGCATCAGAGAAAGGTCTTATTCGATTATTTACCATCATATTCCTGACAATGGAAAAAAGCAAGCTTAAATTAAAAATTAACAATTCACGTCTTTACTTTACCGCAATTCCCATGATATCATACCATCAGTGTACAAGGGCACAAAGGCCCCCTGTGTACGTAACCCCAGATTAAAAACACAAAAGGGAGGACATACTCTATGGAAGACCGTCTGGCTGTCATAAGCTGTATCATCAGCAATCCGGAATCTGTGGCAATGGTTAACGAGAAACTCCATCTCCAGTCCAGCATGATCATTGCCCGCCTGGGCGTTCCCTGCCGGGAATACGGCGTGTCTGTTATCAGCATCGTAATGCATGGGACCCAGAACCAGATCAGTTCATTTGCCGGAGATCTGGGCAAAGTGGACGGGGTAAAGGTAAAATCCATCCAGGTACCGGTGGCAGACCACCAGCCCCGGACCGACCTATAGAAAGGCAGAACAATGGAGCATATGGAAGCGCTGCTGTCCCTGATAGCAAACATAGCAATCCTCATATTTGAATTTATCGGCGTGGGCATTATCATCTATTCCGGACTTACAGGCTTTTCTAAATTCCTGCGCCACTCCCCCGACACCAAGATATACCTGGCCAAAGGCCTGGCCATGGGTCTGGAGTTTAAGATGGGAAGTGAGATCCTGCGTACCGTGGTGGTGCGCGAGTGGAAGGAGATCGGGATCGTGGCCGGCATCATTGCCCTGCGTGCCGCGCTGACCTTCCTGATCCACTGGGAGATCAAGGAAGAAGAAAAGACAGAACATGACTCCCTCTCCCTATAACCTCAGTCCGCACAGCCCCTTTAATATCTCCTTTGCTTTTTCCACCATGGCCAGGCTGTCCTGGTTCTTATTCCTTCTGTCCACATAGTGGAAGGAGGGTACTTCACCCGGAACCAGCTTTAAATCGCCCTTAAAGGATTGTACCAGTTCAGGGATCTTGTCAACCTGGATCCTGGCTTTCTGGTACATCAAAAGCCTTACCTCCTGGCGGTTGACCATCACCTCAGTTACATAAGCCTTATGGGCCAATGCCCTGAGAGCCGCGATCATCAGGAGATTGGCAACACTGCGGGGGATATCCCCAAAGCGGTCCATCAGCTCATCCTGCATATCCATGTATTCTTCCTCTGTCTCGATGGCAGAAATCCTCTTATAAATATCCAGCTTCTGATATTCATTTTTAATATAAGCGGCTGGAATGTACGCATCGATATCGCATTCCACCACGGTTTCGTAGGAATCCTCCTCAGGCATTTCTCCCTTGAGGGCCAGAACAGCCTCATTGAGCATTTTACAGTACAGGTCATATCCCACTGCCTCCATATGGCCGTGCTGCTCCGCTCCCAGGACATTTCCCGCCCCGCGGATCTCCAGATCCCGCATGGCGATCTTGATGCCTGATCCCAGCTCCGTAAACTCCCTGATGGCCTGCAACCGCTTCTCAGCCTCCTCCCGCAAAAGCTTATCCCGTCTGTACATGAGAAAGGCATAGGAGGTCCGGTTGGACCGGCCCACACGTCCCCTTAACTGGTACAGCTGGGAAAGGCCCATGCGGTCCGCATCATGGATGATCATGGTATTGGCATTGGGGATATCAAGTCCCGTTTCAATGATGGTGGTGGATACCAGCACATCGATCTCCCCATTAATGAAATCAGCCATGATCCGCTCCAGCTCATGCTCCCGCATCTGTCCATGGGCAAACGTGACCACGGCCTCAGGCACCAGTGCCTGGATCCGGCCGGCCACATCATCAATGTCCGTCACCCGGTTGTATACATAATACACCTGTCCGTTTCTTGCCAGTTCCCTGTTAATGGCTTCCCTGACCATTTCCTCGTTATATTCCATCACATAGGTCTGGATCGGGGTCCGGTCCACCGGAGGTTCCTCCAGAACACTCATATCCCGGATGCCAGCCAGGCTCATGTGCAGGGTTCTTGGAATGGGTGTTGCCGTCAGGGTGAGGACATCCACATTTTCCTTCAGCTGCTTGATCTTCTCCTTATGGGCAACGCCGAACCGCTGCTCCTCATCTATGATCAAAAGCCCCAGATCCTTAAACTGCAGGTCCTTTGACAGTACACGGTGGGTGCCGATCACAATATCCACCATCCCCTTTCGCAGGTCCTCCAGGGTCTTCTTCTGCCTGGCCGGGGTGCAGAACCGGGAGAGCATGTCAACACGGACCGGGAAATCCTTCATCCTCTGTACAAACGTGTTATAGTGCTGCTGGGCCAGAATGGTGGTGGGCACCAGATAGACCACCTGCTTGCTGTCCTGGACCGCCTTAAAGGCTGCCCGCAGGGCCACCTCCGTCTTGCCGTAGCCCACATCTCCGCAGATCAGCCGGTCCATGATCCTGCGGCTCTCCATATCTGCCTTCACCGCATCAATGGCATCCATCTGGTCATCTGTCTCATCATAGGGAAACAGCTCCTCAAACTCATTCTGCCACACCGTATCGCGTCCGTACTGGAACCCGTTCTTTTCCTGGCGGGCTGCATAGAGCTTTACAAGATCCCTGGCAATCTCCTGAACCGCCCCCTTGACCCTGGTCTTGGTCTTGTTCCACTCCGAACCTCCCAGCTTGTTAAGCTTTGGTTTCTTGGCGTCCGCTCCTGCATATTTCTGGATACTCTCCAGCCGGGTGGCGGGCAGGTAGAGATTTCCTCCATCCCCATACTCGATCTTGATATAGTCCTTAATGACCTTATCCCGCTCCACCTTTTCAATGCCTTTATAAATACCCAGCCCGTGCTCCTCATGGACCACGTAATCGCCCACGGACAGCTCCGAAAAGCTTTGGATCGCCTTTCCCTGGTAGTTGGTTTTCTTCCTGCGCTTTTTCTTTTTTTCAGCGCCGAACATATCGCCTTCCGTGATAAAGACAAACTTGAGAAGCGGGTATTCAAAGCCACGGTGAAGGCTGCCGTAGGTGACCATGATCTCCCCCGGTTTTACCTTGGAATGGGCGGCCGGTTCCCTGTCACCGGCATCCTCCCCTCCATCCGGGCAGTAAGCCCGCAGATCATACTCCCTCAGGTCGCTGGCCAGCCTGCTGGCCCTTGTTCTGGAAGCGGAGAGCAGGATTACACGGTAGCCCTCCTTTTTCCACCTGGTCAGATCCTTGATCAGGATCTCAAAGCTGTTCTGATAGGAATTAACATTCTTCACATCAATGCTGAACTTATGGTTTATCTTCATGCCGGGCAGCTTCTGGTCCAGCCCTGTAAGCATGACCGTATGCGGCTTCTGCAGCCTGGCCAGTACCTCTGCCACGGGGTAAAGCAGCTCTGTCTGCCCCGGAAGGAGATATCCTTTCTCCAGGCGGTGCACCATGCTCTCCCTGAATTCCAGTTCCACGGTCTCTCCCTTTTCCCGCAGCCTGGCCGGTTCATCCAGGTAAACCACGCTTTCTCCCCTGGGAAAATACTCCAGGAAGGAGACTGTATCAGGACAGAAATACCGTATATATGCGTCCAGCCCGCCTATTTTCCAGCCTTCCTCCAGTCCGTCCGACAGTTCCTCTATGATGGAGTGGATCCGATGGGCTTCCTCCGGCTTGTGCTGGTCCCTCAGCGCCTTCTCATAGGTCTTTTCTTCCTTTCTAAGGCGTGCGATCCCGGCATCCAGCTGTGTTTTATCCAGCACCACCTCCGCTGCCGGATAAATGGTCACTTCATCCAGCTGCTCCACGGAGCGCTGGCTCTCCAGGTCAAAGGTCCGGATGGAATCCACCTCGTCATCCCATAGTTCAATACGAAAGGGCACATCCTCTGTCAGCGGGAAAATGTCAATGATCCCTCCGCGGATGGAGAACTGCCCCATGCCATCCACCTGGGCCATCCTTTCATATCCCATGGCTGTCAGCCGCTGTCTCCACAGGTCCAGGTCGATCACCTGTCCGCTTTCCACCGTAATGGCCTGCTCCTTTAGAAACTGCAGCGGAAGCAGATGGTCCATAAGGCCGTCCATGGTGGTGACGATAATACCCCCTTTTTCCTCCATAAGGTGTTTAAGGACCGCGATCCTCTGGCGTGTCATCAGGTTCCCGTGAATATCCGCGCTGTAGAACAGCAGGTCCTTGGCCGGATACAGCCACACCTGCTTTGTAAAATTCCGGAAGTCGTCATATATTTCCTTGGCCCTGGTATCGTCATAGGTCACCACCAGTTTCCAGGGAACCCCTGTCTCCTCCCCCAGCTCATACATCAGATGAACCTTCTGGGAATCCAGGGTCCCTGTCACCTGAAGAGGGCCCTTTTCCTTCTTCAGAGCCTGGACCAGATTGTCATATTCCTGTAATTCCAACAATGGATTTTCCATCTTACCCTTTACCTCACATCAGGCCTTATGGCCGTTAAACTGATTCATGGCTGCGTCCACACTCTCCGTGATCATCACGTTTACCGCCTTTGACGCGTCCTTAAAGGCATCCTCCATAAGCACACGGTCCTCTTTGGAAAAACGGCTCAGCACATAATCCGCCAGGTCCATCTTCTTAGGTTTATCGCCTACTCCCACCCGGATCCGCGAAAACTCCTGGGTCCCCAGGTGGGCGATGATGTTCTTGATCCCATTATGGCCGCCCGCGCTGCCCTTTTTGCGGATCCGCAGCTGCCCCACATCCAGGCTGATATCATCATATATGATAATAATATGTTCATGGTCCACTTTATAGAAATCCGCAGCCGCCTTTACGCTCTCGCCGCTCAGGTTCATAAAGGTCTGAGGTTTTAAAAGCAGGACCTTCTCACCGCCTATGATCCCCCTGCCGTAAAGTCCCTTAAACTTTTTCTCCTCAACCGTGGTGCCCAGCATATCGGCCAGCACATCAATGACCTCAAATCCCACATTATGCCTTGTCTTCTCGTATTCCCTTGTGGGATTGCCCAAACCCGCTATGATATACATGACCCTGTCGTCCTCCCTCTTATCCGGTTCCCTTTTTCCCCATCCCAGTATACCCTTTATTCTGTCCCATATTCCGCTCATTTTACGTCCCTCTGTCCTGTTTCATCCATCTGATATCAAACCGGTGCCGCGGCATGTCCTGACGACACGCCTTAAAGCGTTAGATACGCACCGATGGGGGGTATCTAACGCTTTTTAGCTGTTTTCTCATTCTAACAGATTCTATATGAATTGTAAAGACTCATAATAATTGGGACTTACCGGGACCTGGCATGATTTCCATTCTATGCCGGAATGTGCAGCATGGAGTTTGCAACATTAATCGTTACCACTGTAAGGCAGCTTATCATGGCTCCCAGCCACACCTTTCCTGTAAGCTTGAACAGATACCTGCAAAGGTATGGGACGATAAATAAAAGTACCAGAAGCTGGTAGGTCTGGATGCAGTTTAAGCAGGCCGTTCCATAAGGGTTGATTCCCGTGGCGTACACGTTACTGTACATTACAAACTGCATCAGGGCAAGGCCCAGGATATTACCGATTCCGCAAATCAGCAGATTCACCCATTCCTTCTGCCCTTCCACACGCCGTGAGCTGTTGGTTGATACAGATACCATAAAATAGTAAGGGAAGAACATAACGGCATAGGTTACGGCATAAATGATATGTATGGGCTTAAATACCTTGATGGCAAGCACCCAGATGCGGAAATCCGCCACAAAGAAATAATTGGCGAGAAAAACCACACTAAAAAAGCAGGCGCATACGGTGAAGGCAAGAAGAAGGCTCTTAAGCAGCTCTTTTCCGCTTGTTTTAATCCCCCACATTTTAGGGGTAACGCCGTTTTTAGAGCCGTTAAAACGGTAGCTGAGCCAGAACAGTGCAAGCCCTACAATGGCATTAAAGATAGCCCAGACCCATACAAAGTTTGTCATCTTCTGCGGGAAAAGCCAGGTCAGCGTACCTTGCTTTGACTGCACCTGGAACAGGGCCGTTGATATTCCGATGGCGGGAAGGAAAAACTGCCAGGATGCCACTGCTGAAAACAGCCAGGTTCCCCAGAAAATCAGCTTGCTGCGGCCGGACTTAAGGGCGGGCAGCTTCTCCGGTACGGACGTTGCCAGCTCTGCAAAGAGCGGAAGGCGCATGAACAGCGAAGCCAGAGGCACAAGGAGCAGAAACATTCCGATAAAGCCCAGGAAATTAAAGCATTCTTTCAAAAGCCATAACTGATTCTCCGGCGTAATGGGATTTTCCATTTCAAAGGCCTTTGTAAAGAAATCCGATATTTCCCTGGCTTCCGTGGTGGAGAAGCGCTCATAAGCGTGGACTTCCGGCGGATTATACACCACACGCAGCGTGTGATCCCCCGCATTTCCATAAAAATGGTCAATCTCTATGGTATCCACCTTATCCTCCGGCACAAGCACGCTGTTCACCAGGGAAATCATGTCGGGATGCACGCTTAAATCATAAGCCACACCGTCCACCTGATAATTCCCACGGCCAAACTCATCATTAAATCCATTATATACAGCAACGCTGGCGTAAGCCCTCTGAGGCATCTCCTTATCTTCGGGCGCGCCTTTGATTCCATGAATTGCAAAGGTATCGTCCTTTACGCCAAAGGAAATCTCGCTTGTCTGTACACCGGAGGCAAATGCCGCCATCACCTTATTCTGGGACCGGGCATATGCCTGCTCTTTTTCCGTAATCTCCGTCCCCCCTTCAGAATCCGGCTCCTGGGCCTGGGCCAGCGCCTTCTCGTAGGCCACGCCATAATGGGCCAGCGTGTTGGAAATAATACGTCCTCCCAGAGAATGGCCGGTCACGCCGATTCTCCCGGTATCTACAAAATCCAGATTGGCCGCTGCAAACTCAACCAGCGCAATCATACCCGCGTCAGTCCAGGCAAACTGGTCATAGGGTTCCGTGCCGCCGCTGGAGAGTCCGTGCATGTAGGGATCAAAGGTAATAACCGCAATCCCCCGCCTGGAAAGTTCTATTCCCGGAATATCCATCTGCTCCTTACTGGCATAGGTTCCCGCTGTGGCGATCACCAGGGGGACCTTATTTTCCGCACTGGCTGTCTTTGGCCGGTACATGTTACAGGACAGGTATTTTCCGCCGCTGGTGGGCACCTTAAAGGTATATACCTGTGTCTTATAGAAATTTGTCTGTAAAACAGATGCTCCAACGCAGCTGATTAAAATGAGTATGATACCAATACTCAGCCACCGGAGGGCCCACTTCTTACTCCTCACTGATAATTTTGCCTTTTCCCTCATATTTTTCCTCCTTTAACTGCCGTACACTATGTTTCCTTCAGGGCAGGAATGCATCCGACCCCATCCGGTATTACCACGATTTTTTCCTTGGTGCCTAAGATCCCATCCGCTATTTCAACGGCCTGAGAAAGATTGTCAGCAGGTATGAGTCCCATCCTCTGAACTAATTCAGGCGGCTGCGTACTTATGAGAATGACCGGATGCCTTGCCATTGCCCTTGCAAGAATCTGGGACTGCCACTGGTCCGGCCGGGTTTTATCCTGGGGTACGCTGAGGATATCCTGCAGGATTTCCCCTGCTGTTTTCCCGCATGCGAATGTGTGATAGAATTCATTCCCCCCATGACCGTCCACACTGGCGGCTGCCATGATGATCACACCGCCCCTGCGGCAGATGATATCTGCTGTGGATATTCCCTTGACTGCCTGGTAGATATTCTGGTCCAGCGGGAAACCGCCGTTGCCCGTGATGACAATCCCCGCTTCCTCGTCCACCTGCATCCTGCACAGCTCATTAAGGAAACTGACGCCTGCAAGGTGGGCCTGCTCAAAATTCCCTGCAAAGGCAGCCACAGTCTCCTTATTGCCATTACAGACCACATTTACGATAAAACACAATCCAACACGCCGCGCACCTTCCACCATGTCCTCATGAATCCTGTTCCCCTTGAGACAGCCGCTGTGGGCATATGGGCTGTCAATCATGCCGGAACTGTGATTGGCATAAACCGTACTGGCTGCGCAAATTCCTGGAAGCACGCTTTTACGTCCCCCGGAGAACCCGGCGAAAAAATGCGGTTCAATAAAACCTTCCGCTATCAGCAGGTCAGCCTGGGCGCCAATCCGGTTTACACATAGGGGCGCACCCGATGGGAGGATTCCATAATCCACCATGGTATCCTTCAGACAGTCATGGATGACTATATGTTCCTGTTCATAGACCTCACGGCCGAATTTACGGACAAGTTCATCCCTGGTTGATCCCCTGTGACACCCGGTTGCTATAAGGATTGTAATCTTTACCTGTGGGTTAAACCGTCTTACTTCCTGTAGCATGGCGGGTATGATTGCCTTGCTGGGCACAGGGCGGGTATGGTCACTTGCCAGAATAACCACATTCTCCTTTCCTTTTGCCAGCTCACATAAAGGAAGGCTTCCAATTGGCGATGCAAGCGCCTGCTCAACCAGTACATCCGCCGGAGCGGGAGGCTCATAATCATGAAGCTGGTTAGTTAGCACTGCTCCTATTCTTCCATCTGGTATGTCGGCTGATAGAACAGATTTCCCATATGGTATTTCTATCTCCATGTCCCCCTCCTCATCGATGTTTCTGTGTGTGTTTCATGAATTAACTATATCATAAATCCAATATGGGCGATATGGTATAGAAACTACATTTAATAGCATTAATATGGTATGTGTAACAAACTCATTTGTATGTTTTGTATTATTTTTACTTTATTCCATACACATTCTTATCTATTATTACCCATTTCCATATATGTCCGAATATCTATCAAAAAAGGACTACCGCTGCCCGCAGTAATCCTCTTTCTATAAATATCCTTCATTCCATGCTCTCATAAAACGCGATCGCCAGATAGTAATAAGGCGCCGAGCTTAATTTACGCGGGTCATAACCCGTTTTTTCCCTTAACCGGTTCAGTTTATACTGCAGCGTATTCTTATGGAGGTACAGCTGCTCGGCAGCCTGGTTGATGGAACCGTTGCACTCATAGAGCACCCTCAAAATACGAACAGCTTCCTTCATCCGTTTTTCCGAACACCCCTTAAATACCCGCTGTATGAACTCTTCCTTTGTGGCCTGTCCAATATCGTTGATGAATATTTCCAATAAAATACTGTCGTAAAAGGCAATCCCGCCGTTTCCCCGCACCGCGGCCCCGTTCAGGGCCTTAATGGCCCGAAGATATCCGGCTTTAAGCTGTCCGCCGCTTACAGTACGGCTGTCCACGCCTGCAATCAGCTGATATCCGCATTCCTTCTGGATATCCTTCTGGATCTGGGTAATCAGCTTCGCCGCCATCTCATCGCTGCGCTCGCTCATCAATACGATAAAGCTTCCGCCGCTGCTGCCATTTACATTGCGCATGTCCTCTTTCAGGATGCGGCGGATCCTGTGTTCAATCCGTTCCACATCCTCCTGGCTCATGATGGAATTCCCGGTATGCTCAAGCACCGCAACCCGTCTGGCCACCATCACATCGATTCCCTGAGAGATACCTTCATCCACCAGGGCCGAGTTCATCCTCAGCTCATCCGTCATCAGCCATTCCTGCAAAAAGCGGTTTCTGGCGCTGCGAATCCGCATTTTTTCTTCTTTCAAATAACTTTCCAGCAGCAGGATTTCCGTCATTTTCTTTACAACCTGTCCGTAGCGGCTGACCTCTTCTTCGTTTCCCGTGATGCCCACGACCCCTACGACCTGCCCTTCAATCTCCAGCGTCAGGTTAATCCCGGACCGGGTTCCCTGATATGTATCATCATCCGGCACCGTCAGTTCCTTAAGGCCCTCATCCAGCATCTTCCTGCTGGCCTCATGGAAATCTCCTATCCGTTTTTCATCCGTACAGGCAATAATACGGCAGCTCTTATCCATGAACGTCAGATCTTCATGGATGATTTTCTTTACTTCCGTGACAATGCTCGTTCCTAAGCTGGACGATATCTGCATGTATTCTCCTCCTGAATCTGAATACTTCCATCATATCATCCTGGATTCCCATCGTCAATGCGCCTTGGACTCATCCGCAGCAATCATTCACCCACAGCATACACCTGCCTACAGCATATTCCCTGCAGCCAGTGTCTCAAGTGCCCGTTCCTCTGTGAAATATCCGCATTTCACAAGACGTGCCAGAACCTGCTCCTGGCGCTTGCCTGCCAGCTCCTGGCTGACGGTGGGCGCGTACTTGGACGGCGCATTGGGGATCCCGGCCAGCAACGTGCTCTCATAATCCGTCATGTCCCCAGGTTCTTTTCCAAAATATCCCTGGCTGGCATCCTTAACACAGTAATATCCGTTTCCGTAATAGATCGTATTCACATACAGCTCCAAAATCTCATTCTTGCTGTAATTGCGCTCCAGGTCAAAGGCAACAAACACTTCCGCCACCTTGCGCTGCAGTTCCTTTTCCTGGGTAAAATACATGTTCTTGGCCAGCTGCTGCGTCACAGTGCTTCCGCCTTCCACAAAGGCTCCTGCCCGTATATCGTTAAACACCGCCCGGCCGATGGCGATCACGTCAATCCCCGGATGGTTATAAAACCTGTGGTCCTCCACCGACAGCACCGCGTCCACATAGATCTCGGGAAGCTCATGATAGGTGGTATAGTTTTCCTTGCCGCGGATAGAAGCCACCTTGTCCTCCAGGCTTACCTCAGCCACCGCATCCCTGTACATATGATAGCCATCCATGATGACCGTTGCACAAAGGTAAATACCCACTGCCAAGACAACGGCTGCCATATATTTTAATCCTCTACGCACCTTCATTGCTTCACCCGCTTTCCCACTTAGATTCACTCAGATCATTCCCTTATTAAGGATATGTGGATTATATCTGTTTTTATGTATCTATCATATCATATACCTTAGATTTAATCCTTGAAAATGCCTTAACATCACATGACTATTCCCTGACTATTTGTGGAATTTTTTCTAAAGGAAATGTTAGAATTTCTTAAGGGAGACAACAGGAAACTGGGTGCCCTGAACAGTTACAAAATATCAGATCTCCTCATACAAAAACCAGTCAAAGTCCGCCCAGACCCCATTCCCCTGGAGATCCTGGCATCCGATCCCCACCATGGCGCCGGCAAAGCCATTCCCGTTCACCCGCTCATCCGACAACCCATGCATGTCCAGGACATTGCCTGCAGCTTCATAATTTTCTCCATCTGTGGAGTAAAAAAATGTAAGTTCTCCTCTCCTTACCTTTGCCTTGAGATACAGATCACCCTTGTCCGGTACTGATACACAAGGGCTGTCCTCCACCTCCCTGTTGATGACGGACGTAATCTGAATGCAGCGCCCCAGCTCCTCATCACGGGTGATCTTCAGATAAAAATAATTGTCATAATTATAGTAGCACACCAATCCCGCCATATGATGATAATCGCCCGGGCAGAAATCCACCTTCGTCACCGCATCATAGGAAAATGCCTGCTGACGCCTGGCGGTAAATGCCTGGCGGTACTTGGATGACAGGGAATTGCCGCCGTGGATCCGAAGCCAGCCCGGCCTGGAATTAAGGTCCAGTCCGCAGTGCGCGGCCGACTCCCGCAAAGTGAGGAACTGCCACGGGAGGGAAGGACTGTTAAAATCCTCCGCCATATTACCGGACGCGCATAAAACCGTTCCCTGTTTTTCCACTTTATCCGAAGCGTTCTCTGCTTTTGTAAGCAACTCCAACTCCGCATCCATCTTCGCCTCCCCAAACGGGAGCCTCCCCCCGCCCGCCAGGCAGAACCATCCATCCTCTGTCCAACGGATATTCTGGAGCGCGGTTTCACGTCCCAGAATGCTGCACCCGTCCACGGGTCTGGAACACAGATGCGCCATATACCAGCTGCCGTCCGCGGTTTGTACCAGCTGTCCGTGTCCGGCTCTCTGTATGGGATAATCATCATCTGCCTTGGATGTGAGCATGGGATTTTGGGGGTCCACCTCATAAGGCCCGGTGATGTTCCTGGATCTCGCCACAGTTACGCAGTGTCCGAATTCCGTTCCTCCCTCCGCACAGATAAGATAATAGTATCCGCCCCGCTTCATCATGTTGGGACCCTCTGTCTTTCCAATGGGGCTTCCCCGGAAAATGCGGTAAACAGGGCCCTTCAGACAGTTCCCCATCTCATCATATTCCTGGATATCCACTCCGGAAAAACGCGCTCTGTCCATTCTGTGGTCAATGGTCATATTGACCAGCCATTTCCGGTCACCGTCATGGAACAGGGACGGGTCGAACCCGGAACAGTTGAGAAATACAGGATCGCTCCATGGGCCCTCAATGTGTTCAGCTGTAACCAGGAAATTATGGGTATCCTTAAAACGGGAACGGTTGGTGTAGACAATCGTATAGATAAGATAAAAACGTCCATTGTCATAGGTCAGGTTTGGCGCCCAGATTCCGCAGGCCGTATCGATTCCCCGCAGATCAAGCTTCTGGTCGTCATTCAGCGGAGCCGCTGCAAACTCCCAGTCCCGCAGGTTACGGGAACGGTACACAGTGATTCCCGGAAACCACTCAAATGTTGATACTGCAATATAATATTCCTCCCCCACCCGCACAATGGATGGGTCCGGGTTAAATCCTTTTAATATGGGATTTTGTATCTGCGCCATGATTCTAATCTCCTTATGGTCAAATTTTATTCTGGTTCCTGTATTCCTTGGGCGTCATGCCGTAGAATTTTTTAAATAGGACGCTGAAATACTGTGAATTCGTATAACCCACCCGTTCGGCAATCTCATATGTCTTAAAGTTTGTTGCTGAAAGCAGGCCGGCCGCATGCTCCATGCGGATCTTTATGATATAATCGCTGATATTCATACCGGAATGTTTCTTAAATAAAGTGCTGACATAGTTGGCTGACAGATGAACCTGGTCTGCGATCCGCTCCAGGGACAGGTCCGTCTTTGCGAAACACATATTGATATAACTGCTCACCTTGCCCACCAATTCCTCCGCCGTCTCCTCGGCAAACATATACGGGCTGTACTCCAGAATGGGATACTGCCGCTTTGGATATTCCCGGTCCAGCACGTCCCGCAGATTGTTGATCTTGAGAGCCTCCATATAGGAATCATGGATGCGGTCAATGGTGTCATACCAACGGCCGATCCCGGCATACAGGTGGATATCAAGCCGGTTCATCAGTCTGGACATAGCATCCCCAAGAAGATCCCGCAGATCCGGCCGTCCACTGCTCTGTATCTCTTCCCGGCTGCGCCTTGGTTCATTTTCCCCTTCCATGATAACCGCGTTCAAATACTCTTTCCCCTGAAAGAAAGACAGATCATACCCGGCCTCCCTGCACACTGCCCGGATAGCCTCCTCAATGGCATAAAACCATTCCTTGGTCTGAATCAGAAATGGAATTTCATCCATGGCCTTCAGAGACTCGATCTTAAATGACGCCATGCGGCATCGTCCACAGGAAAGGCTGATTCCCAGGCGGCCAGCCTGGGCCTGGATTTCCCCCAATTCCATCTTATTGCAGCTGATCTCACGGAAAAAATTCCTGCGCTGCATATCCAGGCTCTTCCCCCTAAGAAGCCGGCTCTCACTCTCCGCCTCAATCTGTCTGGCAGCCTGGAGCACGGCGTCCAAAACCGAATCCTGGCTTTCGTATTTCAGAACATACTGGCTTACCTTATATTCCAATGCTTTTTTTGCATACTCGAATTCCTCATATGCGGTCAGCAGGACGATCTTCACCTCCGGATACAGCCTGCTGATGGTTTCTGTCAGCTGCAAACCGTCCATGATCGGCATCTGGATATCCGTCACGATCAGCTGCGGCATGGATTCATCCATTTTGCAAAGGGCTTCCTTCCCATTTGCAGCTTGTGCAACCACCTCAAACCCGTGCCCGGCCCAGTCCACATTCTGCACCAGGCCGCGGCGCAGCATCTCGTCATCATCCACGATCATCAGTCTGTACATAAGCGATTCCCTCCATTACATCCAGGGGTACCATGATCTGTACCTGGGTATAGACATCCTTTACGCTGTCAATCTTCATCCCAGCCTGTTCCCCATAAAATCCCTTCAGCCTCATATATACATTGCGCATGGCAAATCCCCCCTGTTTGCCCGGGGCGATTGCCTCCTCCTTTAAATCCTCCCGCAGCCGGTCAAGCGTGTTTGCATCCATTCCCACACCGTCATCAAACACGGTTATGACCATAAAGCCGTCTTCCATCCTGCCGCTTACCAGAATCATTCCCCCGCCGTCCTTGGGTTTGATTCCATGGTAAACCGCATTCTCCACCAACGGCTGCAGCATCATACGCGGAATCTTGGCATGTTCCAGACCTTTCTCGATTTCAAAGGAATACTCAAACTTTTCCCCATACCTGTATTCCAATATCCGAAGATAATTGTCCACCAATTCCATTTCCATGCCCACTGTAATAACCGAATTCCCGTTACTTAAACTGATCCGGTAAAACCGGATCAGCGATTCGCACATGGAGGAAGCCTTTTGGGATTCCTTTAGATCCGCCAGAGCCTTGATAGACCCCAGCGTGTTATAGAGAAAATGCGGCTTGATCTGGGACTGCATGATCATCAGTTCCAGGTGGGATTTCTGCTTCTGCTCCTCCCGCACCTGCTCCAACAGCCGGTCAATGGTGGTTTTTAAATGGTTCAGTCCGCCGGCCAGGGTGGTGATTTCGTATCCCGCGTTCACGCCAAAGACCATATCCCGGTTCTTCTCAAATGCCAGCACCTGTTCCGACAACTCTTTAATAGGCCTGGAAACATAGCGCGAACAGAACACGGCTACGAGCACGGAAAGGATAGCCGCCGCCACAATGATCATGAAGAATACGGCCTTGAAATTATCCAGGGTGCTGTACAGATCCGAATGAGGCGTAACAGATACCGCTGTCCAGCTGTTAGCCTTTAAAGGTGTATAATGAATATCAAGCATCTCCCTGGATTCCTGATCCCAGATCTCAAAATCCCCGCTCCCCGTCATACCGCGAAGCTGGTCCAGCTGTTCCTCATTCAGCCCGGACCGGTTGTCCGATGGCTCCGGCATCAGGCAGCCGTCTTCACTTAACAGAAATACATAGCCGTTGCGGCTGATCTCCGCCTCGTTTAAAAGTTCCCGGAAATAATCTCCCTTAAAGTTGATCACCAAGAGCCCCGTGTACTCTTTCTTTGTATTGTTATAGGGGATGACAAGGGAAAATACCTCCCTGGGGATCCTTGTGGAAAATACCTCATCCGCATGGGCGTTTACCCAGAATAGGGAATCACGTCTGCCGTCCTCAAAACTGTCCCAGCTTAAGTGCGAATAATCGTAAACCATATCGTAATAGACGTTCAGCCGGTTGCCGTAAACGGTCTGGAATGCAATGGAGTCAATAGCTCCGTTGCTGTCATTGTAGATCCCCTGAAGAAACTTATGGACCGTGATCATATCCTGGTATTCATTGGTTTTGCTGTCCTCCGTATAAGGATGGTTCACCATTCGCCACAGGGCCAGGGTCTTGTTAAGCTCGCTGCATTTCCCCAGTGTCAGCTCCAGCTTACTGTCCACCACGGCAGCGGTCTGCCTGGTCGTGTTGGCGATCAGGTATCTGGCATTCTTTTTTACCTGCCCGGCCCCCAGCATGTACATCATAATGCCGGAAAACAGGATAAGAAGGATCGTGGCCGGAAGAAACGTCCTCATGACCTGCTTCTGAAATGTTCGCCTGCTTCTGTATGCCATTGGCTGTGCCTCCTTCTCCCCCGTGCCGCCGGATCTTTATCATATTCCACAACAAGGGCACTTTTCAGTGCCCCTGGTCTGCCGGAATGTCCGGCCATTATTTTAATATTACTGCTTTACGGATTCATTATAATCCACATACGCTTCTTCCAGAGCTGCCGCCCATGTGTCAAGCAGTTCCTGCGGGGTCATTTCCCCGGACATAACTGCCTGGATATTGGACTCCATATCGGACTGGATATTGGAATAGGTCGGAAGATAGTATGGAGTATCATTAAATTTCACATCTGCGCTGGTCTCAATGTCAACACCCACGCTCATGTAAGGCGAATCCTTGAAAAATGGATCCTGCGCAGCTTCCATATTGGCCGGAATCTCGCCGTACAGCTGGCAATATTTGGTGTTTACTTCCTTGCTCAGATACAGGGAGATCACCTTCCAGACCGCTTCCTTATTCTGGGACTGAGAGTTCATGGAAAGTCCCAGAGGCATCAGCCCTGCGTGAACCACATAACCGCCATCACAGGCCGGGAACTTGGCTGCCTGGAATTTGCTGTAATCCTCCTCAAATGCCTGTACCATGGATGCTGCGGAACCCAGGTTATGCACCACGATCCCTGCCTTGCCGGACTGGAAGGAATTAGCCAGATCCGCCCAGCCTTTGGTCAGGTCATCCTGAGCCGTATATACATTGTAACAGTCTACCAGATATTTCTGTACAAATTCCACATTCTTTGGGTCATTGATGGTGGATTTTCCGTCCTCGGTAAAATAGTGGTCCAGGCCGGAATATGCGTACATCAGCATCTCCAGTGTATTGGCGCTGCCTGCACCGCCGCGGATACAAAGGCCGTATTTATCATTGGACGCATCCGTCATCTTCTCTACGGCTGTAAAGAAATCATTCCAGTTGGTGGGAACGTCCATTCCAACTTCCTTTAGCCAATCCGGTCTTACCCACATATTCCAAGTCTGGGAACTGTAGGGAAGCGCGTAGAGTCCTTCTCCGGTGGGGTCATATGTCTTATTGGATTTAATCAGGGCTTCATTGATTTTATCCTTGTCTTCCCAATTTTCAAAATAAGGGTTCAGGTTCTCATAATATCCATTGAGTACCAGTTCCGGACGGAAATCATTGGTGATGTCAGGCGCTGTTCCTGCCTGGATCGCCACGTCCAGCTTCTGCCTGTAATCACTCAGATCACCCGGAACGCCCAGCATATCCACCTTAATATCAGGATACACTTCGGTCACATAGCCGGCAAACCAGTCAAAGAATCCCTGGCGCTCTTCGGTCACGGCAGCTGCCCAGAATGTAACCGTGGTCTGCTCCCCGTTTCCTTCACCAGACTGGCTGCTCCCGGATTGATTTTTACCAGACTGACCGGACGCACCCGCCTGTTCCTGTCCGCTCTGCTGTGCAGCAGAACCGCTGTCCTTGCTGCTGCCGCATCCTGCGAGCATACTTCCCGCCGCCATCACAACTGCCAGGGCTGCCGCCATTACCTGTTTTCTTTTCATAAATAAAACCCTCCTTCAAAATTATATCATAGTTTTCTGAAACCGCATGTATTTTGTTCCATGTAGAAAAATCATGGGTGAATCAGCTTTTACGATCAGCTTTTTACAATCAGCCTTTTACCGCCCCGGCGCTGAGTCCCGCCACCAGATGCTTCTGGATAATGGCAAACAGGATCACAGGAGGGATGAGAGCGATCACGCTTCCGGCAGCAAGGGCCGGATAGTTGACCGAATACTCTCCGATCATGGTCTTAAGTCCTACCGGAATGGTAAATTTCCTCTGAGTCTGTATAAATGTAAATGCCACCAGGAACTCATTCCAACATCCGATAAAGGTAAATGCACTTACTGCCACAATGCCCGGTTTTAACACCGGCAGCAGGATCCGGCACATAATCGTCATCCGTCCTGCTCCGTCCACCATGGCCGCCTCGTCCAGTTCCTTCGGAACTCCGTTTACAAAGCTCCGCATCAGAAGCGTATTAAACGGAGTCTGAAGAATAATATTGAAAATAACCAGGGCCGCAGGGCTGTCGATCAGCTTAATGGTCTTAAATACGGAAAACAGGGGCACCAGATACAGGATCACCGGCATCATCTGCGTTCCAAGGAGCAGCAGGGTCATACCGGATTTTCCTCTGAATTTATACCGGCTTAAGGCATACGCATTGCAGATACACAGCAGAATCACCACAACCACCGACAGCGAGGATACGATCACACTGTTGACAAAATAGGTGGAAAATCCGCTCTTGCCCCATACATAGGAATAGTTATCAAAATTCAGTGACTGCGGCAGATAATGAAGCGTTTCGGACTGAAATTCCGGTATGGTCTTAAAGGATGTGGACACAGCCCACAAAAACGGGATAAGGACCAACGCCAATACAATGAACAAAGGTATGTATAGTACTGCAATCCTGGCAGCTGCAGTTTTCTGTTTCCTACTCATTTTCCTCACCTCCGAAACCGCTGACTTTTATATAGAAGACCGCAAACACCAGAAGGATCAGGAATGCGATCACTCCGATGGTGGAGCCATATCCGTAATTTCCCTTGATAATGGCTGTCTTCATCATATAGATCGGCAGTGTTGTGGTCTTGTCCATAGGACCCCCGTTGGTCATGGTGAAGATCATGTCAATGGAATTAAACTCCCATATGCCGCGGAGAAGCGTTGCAAATATAATGCTCTCCTTCAGGTAGGGAAGGGTGATGTAAAAGAAATTCTTCACCGGCCCGCATCCGTCAATGGCGCTGGACTCATATACATCTGCCGGTATGGACTGCAGCGCTGCCAGGATGTTGATGGCAAAAAAGGGCACTCCCCTCCACAGCTCCGCAATGTTTACCGCAGGGAAGAAGGTTCTGGAATCAGCCAGCCATGCAACCTTTTTTGAAATGATACCTGATTTCATCAGCATATCATTGATCAGGCCTGAGCTCTGGTCATACATCAGGGTCCACAGCATGGTCACAAGCACGCCGGATACGGCCCACGGCACAAGGGATATGGCCCTGGCAAAGCCTCTGCCCTTAAACTTCTGGTTCAGCAGCAGCGCCACCACGGTTCCCAGCACCAGCTGCCCCACCACCTGGGTCAGAACCCATTTTGCCGTAATCGTCAGGGAGCTGTAGAACTTTCCATCATGAAACAGTTTCTGATAATTCTTAAATCCCGCAAATCCGTCTTTCCAGGCCTGGGTAAGGTCATAATTCTGGAAGCTTAGATAAAAAACCCTGGCAATGGGATATACCAAAAACGACAGGATCAGAATCACAGTGGGCGCAACCAGAAGATATGGAAAAAGCTGGGTGCGCAGAGCACCGTCATTTTTCATTCTTCCTCCTTTTGCCGCAGCTACATTCCGGGCATTTTTCATTTCTCTATTTCCCCCTCTCATATTTTCACCGTCAAACTGCACGGTCATTATCCATTTTCTTTTTTGTTTTCCAGCATTTTGATACATTTATATTAATGGTAAAATGGGAGAATTAAAATAAAGGATTCCTCAAAGTTTGTTTGTTATTTTCCAAATCTCAGCATCTAACAAAACAAAGAATCCTGCGAACTGGATTTTCCGCCTGCGGCGGGCCGCTTCAGCGACATCTGATACAAAAAAGAGCCGTGACGCGGGATATCCCAACGCACAGCTCTATTATTATCATAAGATTTTCAGTTCTACCGAACTTTATGGCCGCGCCGGGAGTCTCAATCCCTTCTCGCCTTCCATACCCCAAGGGCAGGGGACTTTACCACATAAATCTCTTCCCCGTCTTCCATCCTCTGCATCCCGTCCTCCATACAGGTGACAGGATATCGCTTCAGCGCCTCCGCCACATCCATGCATCCATACCCGGCTGCCTGTACCTCCCGGAGCGGCAGCTTCCTGGGGTTCACGGCGTATGTAATCTTAAACCTTCCCTCCGAAGAGCTGTGTATCATATGGGCCGGGACCATTGCCATATCGGCAAAGCTCCCTTTCCTCACCAACTCCATGGTGCGCTCCGTCCCCCTGTAACCATATCTGCGGATCATCCGGTCCACCTCCGGATTCTCCCCAAAGTTCGTAAGGCCCGGAGCAATGACCAGCAGCTCCCCGCCGTCCCGGATCATCATGCGGGTGCGGTAAACCGCCTTATTCCCCACCCAAAATGAGGAGAATTCCTCCGGCTCCAGATAGGCCACCACCTTTTTTACAGCCTTTGGCAGGTATGTTATGTTGCATTTCCGGGCAAGGGATGCGGCGTGTTCAAATACCTGCCTGGAGGCCCCTGTGAATATCCCGTGGACCTTCGTGTCCTCCCTTGCCCGGGAGGTTACGGTAAGGATATACATAAGGGGCGCCTGTTTCAGAAAATGCTCCTCAATGTAGTCAAACACCGCCCTCACAGGCGTGTCGGTGTTTCCCATGATCGTCTCCAAGTTGCAGACTGCGCCCAGCATATGGCTTTCATTGATGATCCTGGGCCCTCCCAGTCCCACCAGTATGTTCTTGGTGTAATTTGACATCCCTGTGACCTCGTGGGGCACCACCTGGCCGATGGACAGAATCAGATCATAGCTTTGGTCCACTATGCGATGGTTGACCTGGGCGCAGATATCCCCTGTATATCTGCCTGCTGATACTTCAGCGCAGTAAGACCCCGGCACGGTTCCGATATCCACCGTATCCCTGCGCCAGTCATGGATGAGAAAGGCGTGGTCCGGGATATCCCGGCCAAAGAGCAGGCAGCGCTCCCTGGGCGTCATGGGACGGTGGGTCCCGGTGGCCGGAAGAATACGAACCAGGGCGTCAACAGACAGTTTTTTGTATAAATATGAGGTTATGACCCCTGCAAAGGAATACAGTCTTGTTATGTCCGGCGGCACCAGAAGGATCCTCCCTGCTTTAGGAAGTCCCTCCGTCATCCGGTCCAGCACACGGTCTATCTCCTCCCTTTTAAGGGGACGTATCCTCCCGTGGTCCGGCTGCCCTATAAGGCTGTGTTCCCCGACATGTTCCACCATTCTTAATTCCCGCCTTTGGAGGCAGCCATCTCATCCACAAAGGCCCTGATCTCCTGATCCTGGCAGCCTGCGTAGAAGCAGTCAAGAAATCTGGGGATCATACACTCCTTCACCATCTGGGGATCCAAAGCCCTTAGGGCATCCAAAAGAGGCTTTGCAACTTTTTTCTTTACATCAAACAGCAGGTTTGCATTGCGGTTTTGGGCCTCCTTGCGGCCGTCCGGATACCCCATTCCTTTAGGTGATCCGAACGCCTTGACAAAAATATTGTTTAAATTGATCTCAGCCCCCCAGCCAAAGCCCTTTGCAAATGGAATAGCAAGGGCGTTTCCGTTGTTGATCTGCAAAAACAGGTAGGCGTCCGTGGGTTCAATACAGTAGCCGCACACAACGCCGGGATACATGTTTAAGGACATCAGCGCTCCCTGGGCCGTACCGCATCCTGTGACCACAAAGTCAACTGCGCCGGAGTTTAAAAGCAACGCGGACATGATTCCCAGATGCAGGTAGGTCAGGCGCGGATTCTCCTGCGTGTATGCTTCCGGAACGTCCTGATCAGTGAGTGGAACCTCCATGGCGGCATTAAACACCTGGTGACCCATTGGCTCCACAACAGACTTTAACTCCTTCAGGATGATCCCGTTTTTAGGTGCCTGGCTAAATTCATTCAGTACTGCAATTTTCATGGTCGTATCCTCTTTTCGTTTGATTTTTTGTAACAGTTCAGGGCGGCGGCCTGTATATCTGTTTTACCGATCTTCCTCATTTCCATACTGATCACTCCACTCTGGCCACCATTTCGCCGTATTGCTCTTTTTCCTTTTTGATAAATGCCTTCAGCTCTTCCACTGTGGGCATATCCGGGCTGCACCCGTGGGATGCCACCAGCATGGAGGCGGAGGCGGATCCCAGTTCCAGGCAGTCCATCATCTCCAGGCCGTTAAAAATACCGTAGAGGAAGCTGGAGGCATAGCCATCGCCGCCTCCAAACCCTTTCAGGGCCTCCACCGGGAAGGGACGGATGGAGTAGGAATTTCCATCCCTGGTATAGGCAGTGGATCCCTCCCTGCCATGTTTGACCACCACGACCGATGCCTGCCCCGCACACCAGTAAGCCGCGGAGGCCTCATCCGTACCGTCCAGTCCCAGGAAGCGCTCCGTCAGGTCATACTCCTCCCTGGAACCCAGAATAATATCGCTGTCCCTTGCCACCGCACAGTAGTACAAGGCGATCTCATCCTCATTCTTCCAGTTGTAAGCGCGGTAGTCAATGTCAAAGATAACCCGCAGGCCGTTCTTTTTTGCCAGGGCCACTGCCTTTAGGGCCGCCTCCCTGGAAGGGCTGGCAGCCAGGGCCGTACCCGAGATCAGGATGGCTTTGGACTCCTTTAAATAGTCCTCGTCAATATCCTCCGGACAGAGGGCCAGGTCCGCGATGCCGTTGCGGTACATGAGAATGCTGCTCTCATCATGGCTCAGAATCTCTGTAAAGGTAAGCCCCAGGCTCTCCCCGTTTACACACGTCCTGATATGGGAGGTGTCGATCCCCTCCCCCTTAAAAAAGTTTACTGCAAATTCTCCGAAACGGTCCTGGGAGACCCTTGCGAAAAACCCGCATTTCTTTCCCAGCCTGGAAAGCCCCACCGCGATATTGGCCGGCGAACCTCCTACATATTTGCGGAAGGTTTCGCTCTCCGCCAGTGTCTTATAATAATCCAGGGGATTAAAGTCAATTGCGATCCTGCCTAACAGAATCAGGTCATATTTCCTGTCCTGCTCAAATGAAAGGTATTCCATATTACATTTCCTCCCTTTTCCAAAGCTTCCTGTAAAGGGCTTCCACTTCCTGAACCGTAACATCCCTGCGGGTATTGGACGGGCTTCCTGAAGCCATGGCATCCTCAGCCATCTTGGGGATCGCCCTCATAAAATCCTCCTTTTGTATGCCGTATTCCGCCAGGGTGGGAATCCGGATCTCCCTGAGAAGCGTTTCCACTTGTTCCATAAGCTTATCCGCCGCCTCGCGGCAGCTGTCTCCCGGCTTCCCAAAACCGCACTTGACCGCAATATGGGCAAAACGGTCCGCCGCCCCTTCCTTGGCATAATCCAGGCATACATTTAAAAGCATGGCATTGGAAATGCCATGGGGCACATGGAACAGGGCGCCGATGGGACGGCTCATCCCATGAACAATGGTGACCGAGGAGTTGTTAAAGGCCATACCCGCCTCCAGGGCCGCAAGTGCCATCTGGTTCCTGCCCTCCTCCTCATCTCCGTGCTCCCAGACATTTTTTAAATGGCCGAAGATCCTCTGGCAGGCAGACAGCGCAAGGATATCGCTGAGGGGCTGGGCCTTTTTGGAAGTATAGGCCTCAATGGCGTGGGTCAGGGCGTCCACGCCCGTGGCTGCCGTGAACTTAGGAGGCGCTGTCATGGTAAACTGCGGGTCGATGACAGCCAGATCCGGCATAAGCCCCGGTCCCTTTAAGAGCATTTTTACCTGCGTTGCCGTATCCGTGATAATGGTGAACTGGGTGGCCTCCGATCCTGTCCCCGCCGTGGTGGGGATAGCTGCCATGGGCGCCGGCTTCTCGCAAACAGTCCTGCCCATGTAGTCCGCCGGCCTGCCGCCCCAGGCCGCGATCATGGCAATGGCTTTCATGGAATCAATGGGGCTCCCTCCCCCCAAACCCACAAGAAAGTCGCAGTTTTCTTCCCGGTACACAGCTACGCCGGCTTGGATCATCCGGTCATCCGGTTCCCCGCTGACTCCTGTAAAAACAGCATATGAAACACCTGCTTTCATAAGCATGTCCGTCACCTTATCCAGATTCCCCAGCTGGCGCATGATATCATCCGTCACCACCAGGGCCTTTTTTCCCAGCTTTGCCACAGCATCTGCGGCCATGTCCAGGGCCCGTCTGCCGCTTATGATCCGTCCGGGTGCAATAAATGTATCTGCCATATTCTTTGTCTCCTTTATGAAAATGCCTCCAGCAGGTCATCATAGGATGCCGCGGTCTGCAGCCTCCTCATGGTATTGTCATTTCCCAATTTCCCGGCCAGTTCCGCAATAAGGCGCAGGTGGTCCTTGGCTCCGTCACTGTGGGCCGGGACAGCAAAGAGAAAAAACAAGCGTGATGGCTCCCCATCGTAAGATTCCCAGTCGATCATATCCCTGGTGCGGCCCACCGCGATCCCCACATGGTCCACGTGGTCCGACTTTCCATGGGGAATGGCCACATGGCCGCCGATTCCCGTGATCCCTTCGCTTTCCCTCACATACACATCCCTCACATATCCTTCCAGATCCTCAATGTATCCGGCATTTTTCAGAAGCCCGGCCAAATGCCTGATCACCTCATCCTTATTTTTTGCATCCATGTTCAGGTCGATCACCCGATCATCCAGAATCTCTTTCACAGCCATATTCTGAAATCTCCCCTCTATTTTATAAAATATTGATAGATGTCCAAGGCAGAACCCATTTTCTTCACTGCTTCCAGATTATCGTCATTATCCGTCAGCTGAAGGAAATCCTTATAAAACTGCTTTGTCCTCTTTATTTCAAATTTCGATGTCATTTTTACAGCCAGCAGGAACACCACATCCACCATGTCGCCGTGCCAGCTGATGGGCCTGTCCAAAATTGCAACCACGATCCTGGATTCATTGATCTCCGTCATATTGCCATGGGGGATCGCCACGCCG
The DNA here is from genome assembly GCF_000954015.1 of Clostridium sp. FS41. Lineage (NCBI taxonomy): Bacteria > Bacillati > Bacillota > Clostridia > Eubacteriales > Clostridiaceae > Clostridium > Clostridium sp. FS41. The sequence continues at coordinate 156,733 of NZ_JYHN01000006.1, read as the reverse complement.
CGGCCAATGCTGGTGGTGGTTGCCCGTTCCCTGTCAAATACGCTCTCCAGGTAATTGGCTGTCACATCCCCTTTTTTTACCAGTTTTTCCACCATCATGGCAATGAGCTGGTCTTTGTCCCCAACCCCGGGCCTGATCAAAAACAGGTCCACCTCGAACAGCTGATGACACAAGCTGTTAAAATGAAATTCCTGTTTTTTCCGGAAATAGAAAATCTGATTGACCTTCTGGCGCACCGCCTCGATCCCCTGTTCCCTTAAATGCCCTTCCAGGACCACCACACGCTCATCATGGATCTCATTTCCCGATGTGTTAATAATCACGTCCACATCCTGGTAATTAGAAAGGCGGAAATCATGGCAGCTGGCAGCCTCTATGTCTGTGATCTCAGGTATATTATACTTGAGCATCTCGCTGGTCAGCTGGCTGGTGGCCATGCCCCGTTCACTGATGAGCAGGGCCCGTATGGGCCGTCCCTTCTTTTTCCGGATAATGGCCGCCTGTATATAAAGCGCGATCCCGGCCAGCTCATCCTCGGTCACCTGCACATCATAATACTCTTCAAAAAGATTACTGGTGGACCAGGTGGCCAGAAAGGTCTGCTTATATTCATTCTTAACATACTTGCTAATATGATCTCCGGTGGCAGTGGAGTATTTCATCCGGAAAATAGCGGAGCGCATGTGGAGCATCAGGCTCTCGTAGAGCAGTTCATCCCCGGAAAGGTCAATATCCAGCACGGAATCAATGGTATCAATGATTAAATTCACGAAATTCCCCAGGTCTCTGTCATACGCCCTGGCATAGTCCCCTCCTTTCAGATCCGTGAAGTTCTTAAGCTTTTTAGCGGTAAGGAGCATCAAAGCCAGGAACATCACATCATCCTCTGAGGTGTGGGACCTGTATTCCTTCTCAATCCTCTGGTAGATGGACTCGGAAAAGGAGTATTCATTATAATTCTGGATATTCTCCTCCTTTGCCTGGAGGAACTTTCCTGCTTTGCTCCGGCGGGCCAGTGAAAGACAGGTCATGATCCATACCATTTTAAAAGAATTGTCCGCCAGTTCAATGCGCCAGGCATTTTCCGCATCCACAATGATATTGCGAATCCGCGTCACTTCCACCCCGGGGGCAAAGGTTCCCAAAAGGGCCTCCAGCACCTCCGGCATCATTTCCATCATATAATCCCTGATGGCAATGCGGAAACTGTACTCATCCCCCTCCAGGCACACGCCCTTGCTGCGCATGGAAACAATGCTAAGGCTCCTCTCCGTAAACCATTCCGCCACATCCTTTAAGAGCCCGCCTACCGTAGGCGGGCTTAAATACAGGCTGTCGGCCAGCTGCTGCAGGGTGGTGGTCTCACCGGGCTTTAATTTCAGAAGTTTTCCGATCAGCTGTTTATTGCGGCTGTCCTGCCAGGCGGCGGGCTTTAGTTCCTGATCCGTGAGAAGCAGCTGGTTCAGACACTTTTTCTGGTTTTCATCAGCCACCAGCCATATGCCTTTTCCCTGCTTTCGCTCGATCCGTCCCAGGTTCTCCTCCTCCAGCCAGTCGTTAATAAGGCTAACCTTGGTCCTCACGGTCTTTTCAGACAGCCCCACCTGATCCGCGATCTGCAGAGTGGTATAGCTTCCTCCATCCAGAAGGCACCTCATTATTCGGTTGTTGTCTATTGCCTTCTTTTCCTCTTTCAATCCAGCACTCCCTGTTCTTTGGTGATTACTCGCTGCTCCTGCTCACAGCCTTGCCATAAATGTAACGGCCGCTGGAACCGATTACCTTCATATAATCCTTTACAAACTCCTTGATCCCTGCCTCGGCCGCCATGCACAAGTGCATGTAGTCCATTTCAGGGTCCACCCTGAGCGCGCTCAGGGTGGCATCCTTGGCTGCCTGCCATGCATCGGTGCACACATTGATCTTATTGATCCCGCCTGCAACGGCCTTTTTCAGATTCTCCTCCCCTGAGCCGGAACCGCCGTGCAGCACCAGTGGCATTTTTAAGGTATCCTTTAACAGATGCAGACGCTCAAAGTCAAGCTTTGGGATCTTGCCTTTAGGATAGGCGCCGTGAGCCGTGCCGATGGCCACCGCCAGCGCGTCCACCCCTGTCCTGGTCACAAAATCCAGAGCCTGGTCGGGGTTTGTGTACAGGTCCAGGTTGTCATCATCCGCATCGGCTGCCTGTCCCACATGGCCCAGTTCCCCCTCAACGGAACAGCCCATGCCATGGGCCAGGGCGCTGACAATGGCGGTCCTCTTTACATTTTCCTCATAGGGCAGGGAGGATCCGTCAAACATGACATTAGTAAAACCAGCGTTAATGCAGTCCACGATCACATAAAAGTCGCTGCCGTGATCCAGGTTTAAGGCTACCGGCACGTGCACCCTTTTTGCCAGTTCCTCCACCACCGGAAGCATTTCCTCCATATGGGCATGGTTCTTCATCTGGCCGGGGCCAAACTGGATGATAATGGGGGAATGCTCCTCCTCCGCAGCCATGATACCGGCCCGGGCCATCTCTATATTAATACTGTTCATGGCCATAACACCGTAATAATTTGTATTTGCATCTTCAAGAATTGCTTTCATTGAAACTAACATAATGATCTGTCCTTTCTTATCCGCGGGCCTTAACTTTGGGCCCTGACCTTGATTCCTTTGGCTATTCGATCCTGATGTCCAGGTCAATGTCAATGTTTTCTTCCTGCCCGGCCGTCTCATCATCGGAAGGTTTCTTAATCAGGGCGTAGATGACGCCGGTCACCGCGGATCCTATGATAAGCGCGATCAAAAACCATACCGGATTCTTCATCATGGGAACCACGAAAATACCTCCATGGCCAGCCACGGACTCACAGCCCATGCCAACTGCAATGGCGCCTGCGACAGCGGAGCCTGCCATACTGGACGGGATGAACCTTGCAGGATCTGCCGCCGCAAAGGGCAGAACTCCTTCCGTAATAAAGCAAAGCCCCATGGGAAGAGCTGTCTTTGCAGTCTCCAGTTCAGTTCTGGTGAACTTATTTTTCTTGATCATGGTTGCTATGAACAGTCCAATGGGAGGGGTCATGCCGCCAATGATCTTCGCGCACATGGGACCGTTGATTCCATCGGCCCCCAGGGCATTGGCTGCCATGGACGCGGTCTTGTTAACAGGTCCGCCCATATCAAAACCCATGCAGGCTCCGATCACAGCTCCGATCACGGATTTTGCGCCGCCGTTCAGGGAGATGATCCACTGCTGGAACACATCCATGATCCATGCCAGAGGAATGGAGAACACGCACAGGAAGATCATGCCGCAGACAAGTGTGGAGATCACCGGGATAAACATAACCGGCATAAGCCCTTCACACCATTTGGGAAGCTTCCATGTCTTCATCCAGTTTACAAAGTTGCCGATAATAAACGCCATGAGAAGGCCGCCTAAGAACCCGGCCTTCGACTGGGCCGAGCAATAGCCGATGATCAGGCCGGGCACTATTCCGGGCCGTCCGGCCATGGAGTAGGCCGCGCCTGCCGTCATCACCGCAACCGCAAAATCCATTGCGTAGGAGCTTAATTTGTTCACGCCCCACCAGAACCCCGCCCATGTAAATGGATTCAGGTTTGAAAATGGTGTTGCACCCGCTGCAACAGCGCTTCCTATATCCCATCCGCCAAATGCCTTTGCCAGCGCCCCAAGGATACCGCCTGCCACAACGATAGGAATCATATAGGAGATGCCCGTCATAATGTGTTTCATGAATTTTTGCTTCTTTGCCATTTAAAAGTCCCCCATCTTTCAGTATTTACCAATCAGCCTGGCTCACTTGCCAAGTTTTTCGTGGATCTTGTTGATTACGCCCTTTGGAGATTTCATAACCGTGCTGATAGGAATCTCCACCACTGGTTTGCCTTTGAACCGTTCCTTGTTCACACGGATATCAGCGGAGATCAGGATCACATCCGCATCCCTCACCTCTTCCGGTGTCAGTTCGTTTTCAACGCCAATGGAGCCCTGGGTTTCAACTTTGATCGAGTCACCTAATTCCTTTGCTGCGTTTTCCAGCTTTTCCTTTGCTATGTAGGTGTGGGCGATACCGGCCGTACAGGCAGTGATTGCTAAAATTTTCATATGCAGCCTCCTCTCATTTGATTTACCTAAAATGTATCATTTTTCTTTGGGCTGTGGGAAACTTATTGCGGCATATCAAAACGGTAATTTTTCAGTTATATTTCGGTAATTTTACTGAAATACGGTAATTTTCTAATATTTAGGAGGTTTTCCGGAACAGGCGGCGCCTAACAGAAAAAGGTCCCCGGAAAGCCTGATGCCTTCCGGGAACCTTACAATAATCCCATTTAGTCTTTTCATACAATAATCTCATGCAGTAATTCCATATTCCCTGTCATAATGCGTTATTATTACATGGTAATCCCTTTTTCCTTATCCTGAAGGATGATCTGTCTCATGGCCTCGATCCCCACCTCAATGGCCCTCTGTTCCCATCTGTCCGGATAATCAGCCGCATCATTAGAGTACTCCCCAAAGTTGGTGGCGCTGATCATCACGCTGGACGTCCTGATCCCCAGTGACGCGCCGATCAGGAACAGTACGGCACACTCCATGCTGGTATTGGTGGCTCCGCCTTTCACATAGGAATCCCACTTGTACTTAAGCTCCTCATACACCGGCTTTGTCTCGGGTTCAGCCTCTGTATAGTAGGAATCCTTTGTGATGGTGATCCCCACATTATATGGATGCCCCAGTTTTAACGCCGCTGTCTCCAGCGCCTTCAGCATCTCAAAATCAGGCACTGCAGGAAATTCAAAGGGAAGGTAATGGTTGCCCGTCCCCTCCATGCGCACGGCGCCGTTGGGTATGACCACATCCCCGATCTTAACCTTTTGGGAGGTGGATGCAGCTGATCCCACCCGCATCATGGTGTGTGCGCCGCAGGAGTGAAGCTCCTCAATGGCAATACAAGCCGAGGGGCCCCCGATCCCCGTGCTGGTCACGGTCACAGGCACGCCCTCCAGAGTGCCTGTATAGGTCAGGAACTCTCTTTTGTGGGCAATCTTAACCGGGTTATCAAAATGCTCTGCGATCAGGGCCGCCCGCTCCACGCTGCCGGGCAGAAATACATATTTGCCAACCTGGTCTGAAGTGATATCCAGGTGCATGGTCTTTTGTTCTCCCATGTTCTTTACCTTCCTTTTCTAGTTCTCCGCACCGCCGGTACAGCGCTGCGTTTGTTCCTGTTCAAACCTGTAAATTGCTTCCAGAACGATTTTGATCTCCTCGTCCCAGCCCCTTGCCAGCCCCTGGTTGGCCGTCTCGTAGATCACTTCCCCTGTCACCAGGTTGCCGGAAACAGCGCTGATCATGGCCGCCCTTTTCTTCCTTCTGTGACACACGGTATAAAGCGCGGAGCTCTCCATCTCCACATTCAGGCATCCCAGGGAGGAAAGCTTCTCAATCCACTCCTGGGTTTCCCCGTAAAACGCATCATCAGAGGCATTGATCCCATAATGGACCCTGCCGTACAGCTGAGGCTGCATTTCCCTTGCGGTGTCAATAATGGTCCTGGTCAGGTCAAAATCAGGAACTGCCGGGAAACAGTCCGGCACATAGAACCGGCTGGTCCCCTCGTTTTTCATGGAACCCGTGGAGATCATCAGATCCCCGATCTTAATATCCTCCTGCAGGGCTGCGCTGCTTCCGATACGGATCAGGCATTCCGCCCCAATATTCATCAGTTCCTCCGCCGCAATAGCCGCAGAAGGACAGCCCATGCCAGTGGAGGTAACGGATACCTTAACGCCCTTATAATATCCCGTAAATGTCCTGTGCTCCCTGTTATTGGCCACAAGCTCTGCATTCTCAAGATACTGTGCCACACGGTCGGAACGGGCCGGATCCCCGGGAAGGAGCACATAATTTCCTATATCACCTGGTTTCAGGTGGATGTGATATTGTTTCTTTCCTGCTGTCTTACTCTCTTTGTCCAGTGCCATCAGCCCTGTACCTCCTTTAATTTTTTTATCTTACGGCTGGCCGCGGCTGACTTTTGTATGGAATAAACCGTAAGGCCTGCAATGGTTGCCAGATACGGGAGCATCTGGATAAATTCAGACGGGATCTTAAGTACCTGAAGAATATTGGAAAGCCCGTCAAAAAACGCAAAGATCATGGACGAAAGCAGCGCCCCCACCGGCGTGGCCTGTCCCATGGAACAGGCGGCCAGGGAAATAAACCCGCGTCCCGCCGTCATATCCCTTACAAACATATTGAGATAACCCATGGAAAGATACATTCCTCCAAGCCCTGTCATAAGTCCGCACAGGACAATGGCCAGGAACTGGATCCTTACCACATTCTGCCCCACGCTGGAAGCAGCGTCCGGGTTCTCGCCCACCGCCCTCATGCGAAGGCCGGTAGGTGTCTTGTAGAGAAAGAACCAGATCACAGCCACCATGACCAGCGCAACATAGGTCAGGGAATTGTGGCCTGACAGAACACTTCCGATCACCGGGATATCCTTGATCACAGGGATGTCCAGGTTGGGAAATGCAAAACTCTTCAGGGAGGAGGAGTTGCCCTTTTCCCCGGTTGCCAGCTGAAGCACAAATACCGTAAGGCCTGAAGCCATGGTATTCACAGCCGTACCGCAGAGCACGTTATTGGCTTTTAAAACAAGGTGGAAATACGCAAACACCGCGCTCACCGCAACGGCTGCCAGCATACCTGCCGCAACGCCCCATACCAGGTTTCCCCCAAAGGCGCTTCCAAGCACGCCTGCCAGGGCGGATATCAGCATAATGCCTTCCAGCCCCAGATTGACCACGCCTGCTTTTGTACAGATCACAGCCCCCAAAGAGGCAAAAATAATGGGGGTGGCAACGCGTATCCACATATATACGAAGTCTGTGCTAAGGATCAAGTTCAATAAATTCATGCCTGCATTGCCTCCTTTTCCTCTGCTTTTGCAGCCTTTACGATCAGATGCTGCCTCCAGCCCTTTAACAGTGCGTCCGCTGCAATCAGGAACATCATGACACCCTGGATGATGTCCACGACCTCCCTGCCCACATCACTGCTGCGCGCCATGATATCAGCTCCCACATTCAGGTATCCGATAAAGGCGGCCGCCAGGGGAACCAGCAGGGGATTGCTCCTGGCCAGCAGGGCAACCACGATACCCGTCCACCCGTATCCGGGAGTTGTGGTCCATTTAAACCGGTTATACATGCCCAGCAGTTCCGCACCGCCGCCCATGCCAGCAATGGCTCCGGCGATCACCTGGGCCGCCACCATAAGACCGGTCACCTTAAGGCCGGTATATTTTGCAAACAGCGGGTTGTCGCCTGTGATCCTCAGCTTTGTCCCAAGGGATGTGCGGTACAGGAAGAACCACACCAGGACACAGAGCACGATCCCCAGCACAACGCCTGCATGGATCCTGGTCCCATCCAGGACCACCGGAAGCTTGGAGGTCTTTTCAAATTCCAGGGAAGCCAGGCTGGAGCTGCTGACCTCGCGGAAATGATAACTCACCATATAAATGGCAAAAAACTGCACCACATAGTTAAACATAATGGATGTGACCAGCTCACTCACATTCCACTTCATCTTCAGGAACGCAGGGACCAGGGCTACCAAAGCGCCGCAGAATCCTCCGAACAGGATCGCGGCCGCAGGATGGATCCCTCCCGGCAGCTTACAGGCAATGGCCACGATCATGGCGCCTGTAATGCCGATAAAAAAGGACCCCTCCGCAATCATGGAAAACTGGCCTGAGCCAAATATGATGATCACGGCCAAAGCGGTAAACATAAGTGGGGAAGCTGCTTCAATTATATTCCCCACCCTTCTCAGCGAGGTAAATGGCCCCAGAAAAAAACTGCTTATGGCGGTCCATGGGTCATCACTTACAACAAATACAATGACCGATACCAGCACACAGGCAATGAGAATGATCAGTGCCAGCTTCACAAGATCCACCAGCAGGTTGATTCGTTTATTACTGTTCATGCCGTGCCTCCTTTATCTCTTCCTCGGACTGTACCCGGATCCCCAGCATATAGGTACCCAGCTGGGCCTCCGTCATCTTGGAAGTGTCGCTGATATAGGCCACGATCCTTCCCTCATACATGACGATCAGGCTGTCGGAAAGCCCCAGTACTTCGTTCAGGTCAGAGGTTACAAGAATGACCCCATTTCCCTCATCCCTCATCTCAACCAGACGTTGGCGGATAAACTCCGTGGCACCCACGTCCACGCCTCTGGTGGGCTGGTCCGCGATGATGACCTGGGGTGAACCGGACAGTTCCCTTGCCAGGACAGCCTTCTGGATATTTCCTCCCGACAGGCTGTTAATAGCCACATCCTGGGATTTGCAGAATATCAGGTACTGCTTTACCATCTCTTCCCCGTATTCCTTTACCGCCCGTTTATCCCTCACACCCTTCTTAAAGAAACGCTTCCAGCCTAACTTGTCAGCGATCATATTCTCTGTGATGGAAAGGCGGGGAGCCATGCCCATGGTCATCCTGTCCGCAGGGATATGGGCCAGCTTCAGGTTCCTGATCTTCTCAACCGAATATCCCTTGATATCCTGTCCGCTTATCTCAATGGCACCGTGGCTGTAAGCGCCCATGCCGGTGATGGCACGGACCAGCTCCGTCTGACCGTTGCCCTCCACTCCGGCGATTCCAAGGATCTCTCCCTTTCTTAAGGAAAAGGATACATGGTCCACCGCATGCTTTCCGTTCTCATCCACCACCACCAGATCCTTTACCTTAACCAGGGCCTCACCCGGCTTGGCGGCATCCTTTTTCACATCCAGTATCACATCCCTTCCCACCATCAGCCGGGAAATATCCTGTTCAGAAACAGTCTCAACATCATGTACGCCCATGGTGGTCCCCCTGCGGATAATGGTGATCCGGTTGCAGATCTGCTTGATCTCCTGCAGCTTATGGGAAATGAAGATGATGGTATAGCCATGATCCTTCAGGTTTAAAAGCTCCTCAAACAGTTCCTGGGTCTCCTGGGGCGTAAGCACGGCCGTGGGCTCGTCCAGGATCAGGATCTTTGCTCCCCGGAACAGGGCTTTGAGGATTTCCACCTTCTGCTTCTGGCCAACGGTCAGGTCCTCCACCCGCTTGTCAGGCTCCACATAGAGGTTATATTTCCTGCCCATCTCCTCCACCTGCTTCCTGGCATATGCCAGATCCACCATAACTCCCTTTCTGGGCTCCATACCCAGGATAATGTTCTCCGCAACTGTCAGCGAAGACACCAGCATAAAGTGCTGATGCACCATGCCGATCCCCATCTTGATCGCCATCTGGGGAGATGACATATGTACCTGCTTTCCATTTATAAAAATTTCTCCCGATGTTGGCTGTTCTTCGCCAAACAGGATCTTCATCAGAGTTGATTTCCCTGCCCCGTTTTCCCCGGAAAGGGCATGGATCTCTCCCAGATCAACAGACAATGTCACATCCTTATTGGCCATCACTCCATTGGGATATATCTTCACAATATGCGACATTCTCAATGCTTCATCTGCCATAATCAGCACCTCATCATTCCACAGAATCATTCCACAGTTGTTATTTCTGAAAAAAGAGGCTGCGCATCCGCAGCCTCAGTGTTAATTAAATCATGGCTTCATGCCATCACGAAGAGCTGCTACGTCTTCTGTTGACATGTCAAATGCAGTGCCGACCGCGATATCGCCATTGATGATTTTCTGTTCTGTCTCATCGATGAATTTCTGAATCTCTTCAGGAACAATTGCCTTATAATTCTCGTTCTCAGCCAGGCCCACAGCGCCGCTGTCCAGGCCCAGGATATAATCCTGATCCAGCGTCATGGTTCCCTCCGACCATGCTTTAACGGATGTGTAAATGGATTCTCCCACATTCTTTAAGCTGGAGGAAATAACATTGGCTGCCAGCTGGGGATCGGATTCCTTTAACTCGGAATACAGGTCCTGATCGCAGGCGATCAGATATTTGTCTGACTTCTGGGCTGCTGTTACAGCGCCAAGGATGGACTGTGACGCGGGCGCATATACTACCTGGGCTCCCTGGTTGTACAGCTGGGTGGTCATTTCCATGCACTTGGAAACATCCTCAAAGGAACCCACATAGGAGGTCACTACCTTGATCTCAGGGTCCACATACTGAACGCCTTCCAGATAACCTACCAGGAAATCGTTGATATTGGATGTATCCATGGATCCCACAAATCCCAGGATCTTCTTGGAAGCATCGATCTTGGCATCCCCTGAATCCAGCATCTTTGCAGCCAGCACGCCGGAAAGGAATGCTGCCTGGTTGGAGTAATAGTTAACTCCCATCATATTGCCGTCCGTAACCACGTCCCTGTCAACGGAAACATCAAAGATCAGGTAATTCTTTTCAGGGAACTGGGAGGCAATATCCTGAGCCAGTTCCTTCACAGACCATGTACCGGATACGATCATGTCCCAATCCTGCTCGGACACATCCAGGTAGTTGCCCTCATAGCTGGTCTCATCCCTGCCCATCTCAATGGTCTTGACCTCAGCTCCCATCTGGTCAGCCAGCATCTGCATACCGCTGGCGGCGGAATCGTTAAATCCCTTGTCTCCCAGGTTGCCGTTGCACAGATATACCACTTTCAACTTTTTACCGGATGCATCCGCGTCCGCTGGATCCGCGCTCTCCGCCTTGTCCTTTTCGGCAGCGGCATCCCCTGACTGTTCCTGCTTCCCGGCAGCAGCTGCTGTCTCTTTTGCTGAAGATCCGCAGCCTGCCAGCATGGATGCGGCCATCGCGGCCGCCAGTACGGTACTTACGATCCTTTTCTTCATTTTCCATATCCTCCTATGTTTAACTTGTTATCAACAAACTGCTAAAAAGCAGAAGGTTTCATATCTTACAGCCTGCGGTCCAGGGTAAACCGGTACCAGTTGCTGTCCATCCTGTATTTGTGATAGGCAAGGGGAGCTTCATCCTCATAAAGCACCTCATCCATAACTATAATGATCGGGCTCTGGGGCTGGTCCGCCACCTCCTCCGTCCACTCCACCGCGCTCATGGACAGACTGGAACGTCCTGCGCGCTTGTATAGTCCGGAAAGGGCCAGGTCCTTTAGTTTTTCTTCCTCATCAATGGCGATCCCCTCCTGCTCCAGGCGGAGCACCGGTATAATGGCCACAGAGGAGGCCACGTATGCTTCCCCCACATAATATTTCATATCCACGGCCACTGCGGTGAATACCTTGCCGTTGTAGCCCAACAGATCCCCTATAAGGCGTCCGCCATTCTGCACGCTGATCACTGCCTCCGCCTTTGTTATGGTATCGATGCAGCTGCTGATACAGGGATTGGAGATATGCTGAAGCCCATCCTTGTTCCTGGCCAGCTGGCCCGTGACCATGGTCTTCTTGCCCTGCATCTTATAGATATAGCCGTCCTCCTCCAGTTTCCGCACTGCCATGCGCACCGTGCTGCGGCTCACGTTCCAGTACTCGGCCAGAATATTCTCCCCCGGAAGGGTATCCCCCTCCTGCAGCACATTTTCCTGGATCAGCTGGTAAATAATATCATAAATCTGTACGTAATAAGGAATATTCATTTCCTTTAACAAAGGCATTTCCTTATAATCCATCAACTACTTCATCTCCTTATCATTCCTGATGATGATCCTCATGGCTTCGATAGCGGTCCGGATCGCCCTGTCCTCAATGTCAATTTCCGTATTCCTGCCGTTATCACTGTAATTCCTGCAGTTAGTGGCGCTGGCCATCACACATGCGGTCCGGATCCCCAGGCAGGAGCCAATGGCGAACAGGGGCGCGCATTCCATGCTGGTGGAGGTGGCGCCTCCCTTTTCGTAGGCGGACCACTTGAACATAAGCTCCGGTCCCACGGGTTTTGTCTCCGGCTCAGTCTGTGTGTAAAAGGACGCCTTTGTGATGGTAACGCCCACGTTGTAGGGATAATCCAGGTTCTTAGCCGCCTGTTCAATGCACTTAAGCATATGGAAATCCGGCACCGAGGGAAACTCCACCGGCAGATAGTGAAGGCTCACCCCCTCCATCTTCACGGCTCCGTTGGGGATTACCACATCCCCCAGCGACACCTTGGGTGATACGGAAGCGCAGGTGCCCACGCGCATCATGGTATCCGCCCCGCATTGATGCAGCTCCTCAACAGCAATGGCCGCAGACGGGCCGCCGATCCCTGTGCTGGTCACAGCCACCCGGGCGCCCTCCAACTCACCTACAAATGTCCTGTACTCCCTGTTGTAGGCAATCTCCTGCGGATTGTCAAAGTATGCCGCGATCTTCTCCGTGCGCTCCGGGCTTCCCGGAAGAAACACATACCTTCCCACATCCCCGGCCTCCAGTGCAATGTGCATCATTTTTTTTCCCATAACACATCTCCCTTTTCTTATTTTATGTTAATCCATCTTAATGCTCTTACTTCCTGTTGTATCTTCCCGGCGTCATGTCCTGAAACAGTGAAAACAGCCTGCGGACCGCTTTCTCGGAATCCACCTCCACACACACCGCAATCTCCTCCCGGTCCAGAACCGGCACAAATCCCGTGTCCGTCTTGATCATGCCCCGATACGGCTCATGTTCATATTCCACTCCGGCCCTGACCATGCGAAACACTCCCAGTGACGGGTCCTCGGCGATGAGTACGGCCAGCGGATCGTGGACCACACATGCCTCCGCCATGCCCATGGATACCCGGTGGAATTCAAAGTAAAACTTCAGAACATCCCTTATGTAATCCGCAATGGCCCTGCACTCCTCCCGGCAGTAGGTACAGAGATTTTTTACATCCCTGTCCGTGATAAATGTCTTCATGGTCACGTCCAGCCCTACCAGGGCCAGGTTGAATCCGGCCCTGAATACCCGGTCAGCCGCCTTTGCATCCCCGTGGATGTTGGCCTCTGCGTAGGGATTCACATTACCCGGTTCCTTCAGGGTTCCGCCCATGGCCACCACCTTCTTTACCTTAGAGGGCAGCTCAGGATCCTTCTCCAGGGCGCGGGCCAGGTTGGTCATCCGCCCCGTTGTGATGATGGTCAGCTCATCTTTCAGCTCCCCGGCCTTTCTTATAATAAAATCCCAGGCAGTCTCGTCCACCGGCTTCTGGCTGCTCTCAGGCAGCTCCACATTGCCGATCCCGTTATCCCCGTGGATGTGGGCGGGAGCCGAATCGAACACGCCGTCCAGAGATTCGTTGGAGCCCACGGCCACCGGCACCTCATAACCGCAGCCTGAAAGCCGGATCAGGCGCAGGCAGTTGTCTGCGGACTGCTCCGCATTATTATTGCCAAAGCATGTGGTGATCCCCTCCACATGGAAATTAGGTGACCTCAATGCGTATAGGATAGCCAGGGAATCATCCACGCCTGTATCCGCATCAATTATTATCCGTTTCATAAATATGTGCTCCTTTTTCTCATCTCATTTTTATCTTATTTTTTCATCAAGTCTTTTCTTCTCATCTTGTACACATATTTTACAACATGGCAGCCAAGTTGTCAACATGGCAACACCAGTTTAATTATGCTAAATGCACAATTTTTTGTAATTTATAGATACAATTTTTTTAATGATGCCTAAATATTTTTTGTGTTCTTTGTGATTTGGCCAAAATTTTTGGGCGTTCTGCCCTTGCATATCCACTCAATCTATGTTAAACTAAAACCGTTGCAATGCCTGTATAAGTTCATAATCGGATGAACGTTTCTACCAGCTACCGGAATAGTTGACTACATGCTTCTATTTTGTATACTGGCTTTTTTTATGTTAGGGCATATTAAAAAATGCCCTGAAGTTACACAGCGAAAGGAGTTTTTCTATGAATCCAACCAAGAACTTTGACGTGATCATTATTGGCGCAGGTCCCTCCGGCATCTTCTGCGCGTACGAGTTAATCCAGAAAAAACCGGACATGAAGATTCTGATGGTGGAAAAAGGACGCCCCATTGAAAAGCGCGTATGCCCCAAGCGTACCACCAAGGTATGTGTTGGATGTAAACCGTGTTCCATCACCACAGGTTTCGCGGGAGCCGGTGCATTTTCAGACGGAAAGCTGTCCCTGTCACCGGACGTTGGCGGTAACCTGCCGGAGATCCTGGGCTATGACAAGACCATTGAACTCTTAAAGGAGTCCGATAATATTTACCTTAAATTCGGCGCTGACACCAATGTCTACGGTCTGGACAAGCAGAAAGAGATCGAGGAGATCCGCCGCAAGGCCATCAATGCCAATTTAAAGCTGATTGAGTGTCCCATCCGCCATCTCGGAACGGAAGAAGGATATAAGATCTATACCCGCCTTCAGGAACATCTTCTGGCCCAGGGCGTTACCATGGAATTCAACACCATGGTCAAGGATATTATCATAGAAGAAGACAGGGTAAAGGGAGTTCTCACAGACAAGGATGAGACCTGCTACGCCCCTGAGATCGTTTCTGCCATTGGCCGTGAAGGCTCAGACTGGTTCTCACACATCTGCGGGGACCACGGGATCGAGACCCAGGTAGGCACCGTGGATATCGGTGTCCGCGTGGAGGTAAGGGACGAGGTCATGAAGTTCCTGAACGATAACCTGTACGAGGCCAAGCTGGTATACTATACCCCCACCTTTGACGACAAGGTCCGCACCTTCTGTACCAACCCTTCCGGTGAGGTTGCCACGGAATACTACGAGAACGGCCTGGCCGTTGTCAACGGACATGCCTACAAGTCCAAGGAATACAAGACAAACAACACCAACTTTGCCCTGCTGGTGAGCAAGAACTTTACAAAGCCTTTTAATGAACCTATTGAATACGGCAAACACATTGCCCAGCTCTCCAACATGCTCTGCGGCGGCCGGATCATGGTGCAGACCTTCGGCGACTTCCAGAGAGGGCGCCGCACCACAGAGGAACGCCTCTGCCGCAACAACCTGATTCCCACCTTAAAGGACGCAGTACCCGGGGACCTGTCCCTGGTGTTCCCTCACCGCATCATGACCGATATTAAGGAAATGCTCCTGGCCCTTGATAAAGTGACCCCCGGCATTGCCAGTGATGAAACCCTTCTCTACGGCGTGGAGGTCAAATTCTACTCCAACAAGGTGGTAGTGAACACAGATTTTGAGACCAGCATCAAAGGCCTTCGGGCCATCGGCGATGGCGCATCCGTCACACGCGGACTGCAGCAGGCGTCCGCTAACGGTATCAGCGTGGCAAGAAGTATCTTAAAACAAATGGAAGCTTAAGCTTCTCCCTATCCTGTCAGGGCCTTACCTAATGGTATGGCCCTGTTTTTATGCATCCTTCTCATCCCCTAGCCTCATAGTGGTATATCACTTGTCCATTTTTATTTAATGATATTCCATTTTTTCCGTATTTTCATCTATTCAATCTGCTCTTATTTTCTCATCTTTGCTATGATATATGTACATATTTTGATTTAAAGTTAACATTTTCTTCACGATTTATTTGCTAATTGCACAAAAATAAACTTTATATTAGTGCAAAACATGAATAGACACACCGGTATATCAGTTGTAATATATAGTAAGTGGTATATCACTTTAGCACATGGCCAGTTACTACAAAACAATTGCATATTGGAAAATAGGAGGAAAAGTTATGGCAGATATGGTTGCCGGCATCTTACTGTTGATCACGTTTATCGGATTAATCGTATATTGCTTTAAAGGTGGAAATCTATTGATCGGTTTTATCACAACCGCGGTTTTATGGTGTATCATCGGGTTGGTGCCCCTGGAAACAGTGGTAAATGTTGTATTTGAACAATCAGTTGAAAGCTACGGAAAAACCATAGCGATCATTGTGTTCGGCGCCTGGTTCGGACGGGTTCTGGTGGATACCGGGATCGCAGGCTATATCATCAAAAAAACCGTTGAATTTGCCGGCGACAAGCCGTTGGTCACAGCCCTGCTGTTAAACATTGTATGTGCCCTGATCTTCTGCAGCGCCTTCGGTGTGGGCTCTGTTATGGCCATTGGTATGATCGTTCTGCCGATCATGTTTTCTGTGGGAATTGACAAAAAGGCAGCCGTAGGCGCTTACATGCTGGCAGTTGCATCCGGCATGTACCTGAATATCGCATATGTAAGCCAGTTTTTTGCCGTATTCCCCAATATACAGTACGATAATAAATACATCCACTTTGCAGTGATCGCCACGATCATCAGCATTGTAGTTATGATCGCCTTTATTGTTTTTAACTTCATGCGTCAGAATAAGACCAGGGCATTTGCCGCTCCCGTATCCGTGGATGCCCAGGAGCTTCCCTTCTACTGCATCCTGGTACCCTTTGTTCCCATTATCATGGTATCCTTTTTCAAATGGCAGCCCGTACCGGCTTTCCTGCTGGGCATTCTTCTGGGACTCCTTTTCACACGCAACCTTTCAAGCTACTCCGCTGCCGTGGAAAAGGTACAGAAAACATTGTATGACGGTGTTGCCGACTCCGGTCTACTGATCGGAATGCTGTATGGGGTTAATATTTTCCAGGCAGCCGCCAAGGAAGTGGCCCCCATCCTGCAGAATCTGCTGGGCGGACTGATCCCCCAGTCTCCCCTTGTACTGCTTGTACTGTTCTGCATCCTGGCTCCCCTGGCCCTGTTCAGAGGCCCCCTTATGATCTGGGGTTCAGGAATTGCCCTTGCATCCATCCTGCAGGCCATGGGTATTTTCACAGAACCGTACCTGTTCATGCTGTTTTTGGTTCCGCCGGTTTCCATCGTGGCATCAGCCTGCCCAACGCAGTCCTGGACCATGTGGGCCCTCAGCTACTCCAAACTGGAGCCAAAAACCTACATCAAGACAAACCTGCCATGGGGCTGGATCGCCTTTATCGCAATACAGATAGTCGGTTACTTTACATACAGCATTATTTAAGAAGGGACGTCACTGAATGATGGAAAAAAGAGCAATCAGAATCGGAATCGATGTGGGCGGCACTCACACCAAAGCTGTTGCCATTGACAACAGTACCAACCGGATCGTGGGAAAAGGGTCGGTTATGACGACCCACTTTGCCAAAGAAGGCGTGGCCAAAGGAGTGGTGGATTCCTTTCAGAAATGCCTGGAGGAAAATAATATACAGCCGGATGAAGTGATTTTTATCGCCCACAGCACCACCCAGGCCACCAATGCCCTGTTGGAGGGCGATGTTGCCAAAGTAGGAGTGATCGGTATTGGAAAAGGCGGTCTGGAGAGTTTTCTCACCAAACGCCAGACAAAGATTCCCGACATTGACCTGGGAACAGGCAAATTCATCCATATTGATTCACACTTTATCAAGGCAAAGGACATGAATGAAAATTCCGTCCGAGCACTGATCCAGGACATGTACAACCAGGGCGACCGGGTTATTGTAGCATCCAAGGCTTTTGGCGTGGATAACATGTCCGAAGAAAAGCTGGTGTCCGAAACCGCGGATAAGATGGGGCTTCCCTCCTCCATGGCCTCCGACATCACCAAGCTTTACGGCCTGACCACCAGGACCAGGACCGCTGCGCTCAATGCCAGTATTCTTCCAAAAATGATGGAAACAGCCAACAGCACCGAATCCTCGGTGCGCTCCACAGGCGTTAATGTGCCTCTAATGATCATGCGCGGCGATGGCGGCGTCATGGAAGTCAATGAGATGAAAAAGCGGCCCGTGCTCACCATGCTTTCAGGCCCTGCCGCATCGGTGATCGGAGCCCTGATGTACCTCAGGGCATCCAATGGTATCTACTTTGAGGTAGGCGGCACCTCCACCAATATCGGCGTGATCAAGAACGGACGCCCCGCTGTTGACTATGCCATCATAGGTGGGCACCGGACTTATGTCAACTCACTGGATGTGCGTGTGCTGGGTGTTGCGGGAGGTTCCATGGTGAGGGCCGGAAAGAACGGCATCACGGATGTGGGACCCAGGTCCGCCCATATTGCAAACATGGGCTACGCCTGTTTTACCGATCCTTCATTGCTGGAGGGAGCCGCGCTCTACCATATGCAGCCGCGGGAAAATGATCCGGATGATTATGTTGCCATCCGCTTAAACAACGGGGAATCCGTTACCATTACCAACACATGCGCCGCCAATGTCCTGGGAATCCTGGCCGAGGGAGACTATGCCTGCGGCAATGAGGACTCCGCCAGGATGGCTATCAAGCTCCTGGCAGATGAAGTGGGAATGTCCGTGGAGGATACAGCCAGAGCCATTCTCCAGAAATCCACAGACAAGATCAAACCCGTAATTGAAGATTTGATCGCAAAATATAAAATAGAGCGTGACCAGATCGTGCTGGTGGGAGCCGGAGGCGGCGCCGGTACTCTGCTCACCTTTACGGCCAATGATATGGGCTTTAAATACCAGATCCCGGAAAATGCAGAAGTCATCTCCTCCATTGGGGTAGCTCTTGCCATGGTCAGGGAAATGGTTGAGCGCACCCTGCCCAATCCCTCTGCCCAGGACATTGCGCAGCTCAAAAAGGAGGCAAAGGAAATGGCCATGAACTCCGGTGCAGTAGAAGACAGCATAGAAGTCTATGTGGAAATCGATGAGCAGGCCCAGAAAGTGACGGCCATTGCCATGGGATCCACCGAGGTAAAGACCACTGATCTGATGAAAAATTGCGATGAGAAGGAAGCGGTCAGCATAGCAGCCGCATCCATGGGCGTGGCAGAGGACAAGGTAAACCTGGAAGCGACCAATGGACAGATTTTTGTGGCCACCTGCAGGCAGGGCAATAAAAACCAGCTCCGGGTAATTGATAAAAAAGGCTTTGTAAAAATCCAGCGCTCCGATGGAAGCTGCCTGACCACCACTATGGAAAAATCCGGCGAAAATCTCAAAAAGATATGGGATGCCTCCTCCAACTTTTCCTCCGAAGTCCGCATCAATCCGGACGTGTATGTCATCTGCGGCTCAAGAGTGATCGACTATTCCGGCATTCCGGAATACAAACAGGTGGCAGGGCTTATAGAAGCAGAGCTTTCCGACAGGGCCCCCTCCGATGAGATCATACTTGTGCTGGCCAAAAATGCTCTGGGCTGATCACAGACGCCTATTGTTACAAGGAGAAGGACCATGGACAATTACCCCGATGAATACTGGTACGGCCTGCTGCTGTCCAAAGATTCTGCGGCCAGACCTTTGACTTCTATGCAGAAATCAATTATAATTAAACAAAGTATGCAAGAAGCCGCTTTGCAGAAAGAGCACATCAGAAAATGCTTTGGAGATCAGCCCCCGGAGAGCTGTCTTGGCAGGATGGGTTTTGACCTTAAGGATGACGGCCGCGAACCTATGGCCGCATTCTTATACATGGGATTAATGGAACCGGACAGCAAAACTGTCTGGATCAATATGACCCTTATATCCATGGTAGAGCATTATATGGAAGTCCATATGCCCGAAGATATCTCCCGTAGGCAAAAGCTGCGGGAGATTGTCTGCTGGCATGAGCTCTACCATGTGATCGAGGAATGTACACCGGACATCTACACCAGGAACGTCCGCGTACCGGGCCGGTTCCTGGGTATGATACCATGCTGCAGAAAGGTGGAAGCTGCCAGTGAGATCGGCGCCATCCATTTTTCAAAGCTGATGTCCGATGTGGCGTTTTCGCCATACATCTATACCAGATATCTTATGGCTGCGGCAAATCAGGATTTGGAAGTGAGATATGGGCACTGAACCAGTTATAAAAGAAGATACGAATATTTATTCAATTCTAAGAGATGACATTGTGAAATTGCGTTTAAAGCCTGGTATGTTCTTTAATATTAAGGATATATGCAGGCTCTACGATGTGGGGCGTTCCCCTGGCCGGGAGGCCCTTCTTCAGTTGGAACAGGAAGATCTGATCACGGTTCTGCCCCACAGGGGAAGCATTGTATCAAAGCTGGATCTGGACCGGATCGATAACGAGCGTTTTGTCCACCGCTCCATTGAGGAGAATGTTCTCAGGGACTTTATCGGCATGTTTTCCCCGTCCGTCATCCTTCGCATGGAAAACTGCATCCTGGAGCAAAAGGAGCAGTACCGCGCCAAGGACATCCGGCGCTTTTTTGACGCGGATGAAGAATTTCACGCCCTGTTTTTTTCAGAGATATTCAGAGACTACTGTCTGTCCGTGATCGAAAGAGAATGCAGCAACTATAAAAGGATACGTCTGCTGGCCCTGATGGCGGACGAAAATTTCATGAAGAACTCCATTGAGGAACATGAGTCCATGATAAGGGCAGTGTCCACCAGAAACCTGGATAAGCTGATGTTCTGGTCCTCCCTGCACACAGACCGCTACAAAGCCCAGGAGCGCTGGCTCCTGAAACGTTTCCCCGACCTGTTTACCCAGTCGGACAAAGAGTCGGAAGGCATGCGCAAGAGTCCGGCGGACTTGACATCGGACTTTCTGTTGTCCATTCGTTCCAGGGGGCTGTAAGAGTTTTAAATCTTAGAAGCCAAAACACCGGGAATCTCCTGCTCCTAAGGAGATTTCCGGCGTTTTTAAAATAATGGCCTTACTTACGTATCAAATATTGATCTTTTCGTCTATCAGCCAGCAGAGCGTAAAGGCGGGCTGTATCATAATCCGGATGGGACTCGATCATATCGTACAGTTCCTGAACCGCATCCAGGGGTTCCACCAGATCCTCAGCAATCCGGACTGCCGACTGTCCTTTTTCCATCTTCCGCATGACCAGCGTTATCAGCTTTTCCATTCCACCCTTTTCTATCCCTATACTTTCCCGTTCCTCCAGCTCATCTGCAAACAGCTCCCTCAGCGCGTCACACATTTTCCTCACCTCCTGATATTTTTCCCAGTTAGCCCGCATGATCAGATCCATGGCCGTCTCATACAACGGATTTCCTTCATTTCCCTTATATTCCTTTGCAAGGACCTCTATATCCTCATCCAGTTCCAGTCCGCTTCTCAGACGGCTCAGCCAGATATTGTCTTCCTTTGATAATTCCCGGATAACCAGGATCTGTACAGGAAACAAAAGTCCGTTTATATAATAAATCCCCGGATATGCCAGTCTCATATCTACCCTGTACGTTCTTTTTAGGAAATTTGACAAGCTTTGCGGATAATGGCTTACTGCCAATGTCACCGTTATCTGGGAGGGAAGGATCTCCCGAACCTGCTTTGTATTTGACAGCAGGATACATGCATACCCTATAACCTTATAGAAGTCATTTACACTCACATAGTCTTTCATTCCCTTATATTCCACCACATTATATCGGCGAAACATTCTGCCTATGTTCTTTTCTATCCTTCGCTCCGAATCTTTTTTTATCACCAATACATCAATCTGCATAGGCTTACATGTAAGATTATACTCCGCATAAAACTGTATAAACTGCTTCTCTTCTTCCAATTCAATCTGCAATACTGCAAAAAAGGCAGGATGCCATTGCAGCCGCTTTTTATCCATACATTTCCTCCTTATATTATAATAAATTTCTTTCCCATCTTCAATAGAACATCCGGAACATCACCTGACTTTCTTGTAAGAGCATACTCTTGTAGCATCATATACTTCCCAGTAGTACAGTTTGGAACCACGGCCGAAGTGGCCATTACAGCGCCCATAGGGCACCAAAGATTGTCTGACACTTGATGTGTCAAGATTGTGATAAAAACCGTGTTTTCACTATAGCATAAGAATACATAGAAAACAAGAGCCGCTCCCCAGCTAACATTTCGTTATCCAGAAACGGCTCTTAATTATTAACCTACCGTAACAGTTCAGGACGGCGGGAAAATGGGTGCAAAAGCGAGCGTTAAGCTTGCTTATAAGTCCGTTTTTGCACCTATTTTCACATCGGATGTCCTGAACAGTTATAATCTACCAATATACTATGCCAGCGCTTCCTCAGCCGCTTCATTCTCCAGCAAGGTGGTCTCATACTTGTTCAGAATAATGGTCTGGATCATGTCTCTTGTGTTGGAGTTAATGGGATGGGCAATATCCCGGTACTCTCCGTCTGCTGCCTTGCGGCTTGGCATTGCTATGAATAAACCCTTTTCCCCCTCGATAACCTTGATGTCATGAATGACGAATTCATTGTCCAGGGTGATGGAAACAATTGCTTTCATCTTCCCTTCCTTTTCTACCCGTCTTACTCTCACGTCCGTAACCTGCATGTTCTTATACCCCTTCCGTCTTATCCCGCTTCAGCCTGCAGCTGCGCTCCCCGTGCGCTTAACCCGCTGTCCGCTGCGTCTTATAATGTATACCTTTCGTTCTTCTCCACAACGATTTTGATGTTCTCCGGCGTGCCGATATGTGTGGTGTTGGCGCGGATGGTATCCCTGCTCTCAACAATGCAGTTCTCAATCACGGTATTATCGCCAATATAGACATCATTTAGAATAATGGAATTCTTAATCACACAATTGTTTCCCACATATGCCTTTTTGAAGAGAATGGAGTTCTCCACCGTTCCGTTTAAGATACATCCGCTGGAAATCAGGCTGTTCCTTACAATGGCGCCCGGATTGTACTTAGCCGGCGGCAGATCATCGATCTTGGTGTATACATCAGGATACTGCTTAAAGAAGTAATCCCGGACCTCAGGTTTTAAGAAGTCCATGTTGGTCTTATAATAGGAGTCCACGGAAGCGATATTGTTCCAGTATCCGCTCAGCTTGTACGCGTAGATCCTCTTAAGGTTCTTATAGCGCACCAGGATATCGTTAACCAGGTCATATCTGTCTTCAGCTGCACAGCGCTCCAGCAGTTCGATCAGCTGTCTTCTGCGGATCACATAGATACCGCAGGAAATGGTGGTTGCATCACTTGCCATAGGCTTCTCCTCGAAGTCCGTGATACGTCCGTCATCGTTAAGCTTCACACAGCCAAACCTGGTTACGTCAGTGCCGTCTTCCATGTCCTTGCAGACAACTGTGATATCTGCTTTTTTCTCAATATGGTATTCCAGGACCTTATTGTAATCCAGCTTGTACACGCCGTCACCTGCAGCGATTACCACGTACGGCTCATGGCTGTTCTTTAAAAAGGTCAGGTTCTGGTAAAGTGCATCTGCTGTTCCGCGGTACCAGTCACCGTTCTCCGGTGTGATGGAAGGCGTGAATACAAACAGCCCGCCCTGTTTACGTCCGAAATCCCACCACTTGGAAGAACTCAGGTGCAGGTTCAGGGATCTGGAGTTGTACTGTGTAAATACAGCCACATTCTGGATGTGGGAATTCGTCATATTGCTCAATGCAAAGTCTATACTGCGGTAGCTTCCTGCAACCGGCATGGCAGCCACTGCTCTCTTATTAGAAAGTTCCCGCATCCTCTTGCTGTTACCACCTGCTAATACGATACCGATTGCTCTCATTTTACGCCACCTGCCTTTATAATGTAATTTCCGCTTGCCAGTAATCCGTCAGGATAGTCACTTACGGTTGTATCGCCTGCTATGGCAGTGTTCTTGCCAACCCTCATCCCGTCAGGCACAATGGAATTCTCGCCGATGGTTACAAGGTCAAACTGATATACCTTTGGATCAT
This sequence comes from Clostridium sp. FS41, assembly GCF_000954015.1. Classification (NCBI taxonomy): domain Bacteria; kingdom Bacillati; phylum Bacillota; class Clostridia; order Eubacteriales; family Clostridiaceae; genus Clostridium; species Clostridium sp. FS41. The sequence continues at coordinate 133,174 of NZ_JYHN01000006.1, read as the reverse complement.
ATGTGCTGGGGGCATACTCACCCACTCCCAGCTGGACGTCAGAGCCAATCTTTACATTCTCTGCAATGACAGCCTTGTCAACTACACTTCCCGCTCCAATGACGCTTCCCTGCATCACAATGGAATCGCGGACCACTGCCCCCTTTCCAATGGTAACACCGGCACCGATCACGGAATTGACAACCTCGCCGTAGATCTCCGTGCCTTCACCTATGATACTTCTCTCAATGTTCGCATCACATGATATGTACTGGGGAGGGATCACATCACTCTTGGTATAGATCTTCCAATACTCCTCATACAGGTTGAATTCCGGAATGATATCAATGAGTTCCATATTCGCTTCCCAGTAGGAGCCAAGGGTACCCACATCCTTCCAGTATCCGTTGTACTCGTAAGCAAACTCCCTGTCGCCCTTTGCATGGCAGTATGGAATGATATGCTTGCCGAAATCGCATCCCGGCTCGTCCTTCATCTTAATCAGCGCTTCCTTGAGCACCGGCCAGCTGAAGATGTAGATTCCCATGGACGCCAGGTTGCTTCTGGGAACGGGAGGCTTCTCCTCAAATTCCATGATACGATTGGACTCGTCCGTAATCAGGATACCGAAACGGCTGGCTTCCTCAATCGGTACCGGCATTGCAGCAATGGTGATATCTGCGTTGTTAGCTTTGTGATAATCCAGCATAACCTCATAGTCCATCTTGTAAATGTGATCGCCGGATAAGATCAGAACATACTCGGGATTATATGTCTCCATATATTCCAGGTTCTGATAGATGGCATTGGCAGTACCTGTATACCAGTCGCTGCCTTTGCTGCGCTCATAAGGAGGTAATACTGTTACACCACCAACATTCCGGTCCAAATCCCATGGAATACCAATTCCAATATGAGAATTTAAACGTAATGGCTGATACTGTGTCAGAACTCCGACAGTATCTACCCCGGAATTGATACAGTTGCTCAGTGGAAAATCAATGATCCGGTACTTCCCCCCAAAAGATACGGCCGGCTTGGCTACTTTCTGTGTCAGTACGCCAAGGCGGCTTCCCTGTCCGCCTGCTAATAGCATAGCTATCATTTCTTTTTTAATCACGTTATCACCTCTTGCTGTTAAGATTTTTGTAATTTTAATTATATCACAAACTTCGTAAATAGTACATAAATTTTTTAATATATTTCTCTGTTTTTGTGCATTTTTCCGACATTTTCTCCCTTATTTCTCCATTTATCACCGGTTTTCTCTATATCTAGTGTTTGATTTATTAAGCCGCCACTAAATATCCCCCTTCCCCCAGGACGCATACCGTCATGGTTCGACAAAAAGGCCCGCTTACCCATCATATCAGATAAACGCCTCTTGTATGACTGTTAAATTCTTCCACTGTACCGTCCTTTGGAGGCAGGCCATTATAAGAGGAAGGTAGAATAACCTTGAAACATTACGGGAAATATCTTATAATCACGTTATATGTAGTTACCGTCCATTTCCTGGGGAATTGGGGATACTGTATTGTATAGAGAGAAAAGAAAAGGAGATTATCAGTCATGGATCTGATTACCGTAAGAGAACTTTACAAACATCCGGAGGAATATCTTGACAAGGAGATACAGATAGGAGGATGGGTCCGCAGTCTGCGTGATTCCAAATCCTTTGGCTTTATTGTGGTAAGTGACGGAAGTTATTTTGAGACCCTTCAGGTTGTATATCACGACAACCTTTCCAACTTTGCAGAGGTTTCCAAGCTGAACGTAGGCACTGCCATCATTGTAAAGGGCACCCTGGTGGCCACTCCCGATGCCAAGCAGCCATTTGAGATCCAGGCAGCAGAGGTAACGGTGGAGGGCACATCCGCATCCGATTATCCTCTGCAGAAAAAGCGCCACTCGTTTGAGTATCTGCGCTCCATCTCCCACCTGCGTCCAAGGACCAACACCTTCCAGGCCGTGTTCCGCGTCCGTTCACTGATCGCATATGCCATCCATCAGTATTTCCAGGAACGGGATTTCGTATATGTGCACACACCGCTGATCACGGGAAGCGACTGTGAGGGCGCCGGGGAAATGTTCCAGGTCACCACTCTGGATCTGAACAATATCCCCAAGACAGATGACGGCAAGGTGGATTTCAGCCAGGATTTCTTTAATAAGCCCACCAACCTGACCGTAAGCGGACAGCTGAACGCTGAGACCTATGCCATGGCCTTCCGCAACGTATACACTTTTGGACCCACCTTCCGCGCCGAGAATTCCAATACAGCCCGCCATGCAGCTGAATTCTGGATGATCGAGCCCGAGATGGCATTTGCAGACCTGGACGACAACATGCGCCTGGCCGAGGGAATGCTTAAGTACATCATAAAGTACGTGCTGGAGCACGCGCCGGAAGAGATGAATTTCTTTAATCAGTTTGTGGACAAGGGCCTTTTGGAGCGCCTTAACAATGTGCTGAACGCAGAATTCGGACACATCACTTACACAGATGCAGTGGAGCTCTTGGAAAAGCACAATGATGAATTTGACTATAAGGTATCCTGGGGATGCGACCTTCAGACCGAGCATGAGCGCTATCTGACGGAGAAGGTATTCAAGAAGCCTGTGTTTGTAACAGATTATCCAAAGGAGATCAAAGCCTTCTATATGAAGATGAATCCGGACAACAAAACCGTTGCCGCCGTGGACTGCCTTGTTCCCGGCATTGGCGAGATCATCGGAGGAAGCCAGAGGGAGGACAATCTGGAGAAGCTGGTTGCAAGAATGGATGAACTGGGCCTGAACAAGGACGATTACGGTTTCTACCTGGATCTGCGCAAATACGGCTCTACCCGCCACGCCGGTTTCGGTCTTGGCTTTGAGCGCTGCGTTATGTATCTCACAGGAATGGGCAACATCCGCGATGTGATCCCCTTCCCAAGAACCGTAAACAACTGCGAGCTGTAAACAAGTGTACTCTCGGAATCTCCAGACTCCGGGAGTACACACAATTAATTTAGGAGGCAGACATGAAATTCATCCACACTGGGGATATCCACTGGGGCATGTGCCCGGATGCCAATAAACCCTGGGGCAAGGAACGGGCCCTGGCGATCAAAGATACCTTCAGGACAATCATTGAAAATGCAAAAGAGATGGATGTGGACTGCTTATTCATCAGCGGCGACTTGTTTCACAGGCAGCCGCTGATGAAAGATTTAAAGGAGGTCAATTATCTTTTTTCCACAGCACCTTCCGTTAAGATCATTATCATAGCAGGCAATCACGACCGTATAAGAGATAATTCCGCCCTTTTAAGTTTTACCTGGAGTCCCAATGTGACATTCCTCATGGATGAGAACCTGACCTCTGCCTACTTTGAAGATATTAACACAGAGGTACACGGCTTCAGCTATCACCGGGCTGAGATTAAGGAACCGCTTCTGGACGACATCCAGGTTCCCCTAAACAGCAGGATCCAGATCCTCATGGCCCATGGCGGTGACCCGGCCCACCTTCCCATCAGTTTTAACAGCCTGGAACTGTCCCCATTTTCCTACATAGCCCTTGGGCATATCCACAAGCCCCATATCGTGGTGGAGGGGAAAATGGCATACTGCGGCTCCCCGGAACCTTTGGACCTCACTGAGACAGGCCCTCACGGCTACTATATGGGCGAGATCCATCCTGTTACCAGAAAGCTTCTCAGCCTTAAGTTTGTTCCGGCGTCCAGTCTCCAGTATGTTCCCCTGGCAGTGAATGTGTCCAAGGACACCACTAACGGCGAACTGTCCGACCGGATTGCCAGGGAAATCCAAAACCGCGGGGAACAGAATATCTACCGCTTCCGTCTAAAAGGCATGAGGGACCCTGAGATTGAATTTGATCTGGAGCAGCTATCCTCACGTTTCAGAATTGCTGAGATCATCGATGACTCAGAACCTCAATATGATTTTTCAGCCCTGTTTGCTGAACATTCCAGCGATATGATCGGGTTCTATATCCAGGCCCTTCAAAAAGACGACATGAGCCCGGTGGAGAAAAAGGCGCTGTACTACGGGGTCAATGCACTGCTTCGCACCACGGATGAAAGGAGCTGAACCCATGAAGATACTGAGTCTGCATATTGACGGCTTTGGCAAACTCCACGACCAGGACATCTCCTTTCAGGATGGAATGAATGTGGTGTATGGCAAAAACGAGGCCGGTAAATCCACCCTGCACACATTTATCAAGGGTATGCTGTTTGGCCTGGAGCGCCAGCGGGGGCGCGCCGCACGAAACGACACCTACAGCAGATATGAGCCCTGGCAGGGAAGCGGTACCTACGAGGGATGGCTGCGCCTGGAAAGCGAAGGACAGGTGTACCGCATCCAGCGCAGGTTCCATAAGCGCAGCAGGGAGCTTACCATTGTCAATGAGACCCTGGGCAGGGAGGTAGAGCCCACCAAGGCCCTGCTGGACCAGCTGCGCTGCGGCCTGTCTGAGACAGCCTATGACAACACCATCAGCATCGGACAGCTAAAATGTGCCACAGAGGGCGGCATGGTGTCCGAGCTCAGAAATTATATTGCCAACCTTAACACCTCGGGCAGCATTGCCCTGAACATAACAAAGGCCACTGCCTACTTAAAGGCCCAGCGGAAGGAACTGGAGAACCAGCTTGTACCCGAGGCTGCGCGCACCTACACCGGCCTTCTGGGTGAGATCCGCAAGGTGGAGCAGGAGATATCCGCACCTGAATATGCCAACCAGCTTATTGCCTGCCGCACCAAGAAAACCGAGGTAAGAAAGCAGTTGGACCACCTTCAGAGGGAAAAGGAAGGGTTATTGGAAAAGGCTGCCAAGGGCCGCCAGATCCTCCTTAACAGCCAGTTCACGGACCAGGCTTCCGTCCAGGTCTATATTGATGATACAAAAAAACTGTACGGCGAATATGACCGCGCCAGAGCGGCCTGCAGCAAGAAATCCAGGACCGTGTGCGCAGTGTTCATGTTCCTTATTACACTGGTATGTTCCGGGATCTCAGCCGCATGCCTGGCAGCGCCCCAGGCAGTGCGCACCCTGATACAGGTTCCCCTGCACATGACTGCGGCGGCGGGGATCGCAGGCGGTATCGCCCTGGCTGCCCTGATCATAGCCATTGTGCAGCTGAACAAAAACAGCCGGTTTAAGAAAGAACTGGACACCAACACACGCCTGCTGCAGGAAATATTTGCCCGTCATTTGGGGGACTCATCCATTTCTCCGGAAGCAATGAATGCCCTGGAGGGCAAGATGGCAGAGTTTCTCCGCCTCAGCAAGGCGGTGGAGCAGTCTGAGCAGACGCTGGAACAGCTCACTGCGGAGATCGGGCAGCTGCAGTCAAAGGAGGATGTGTTCTCGGAGGAGATTGAAAAACAGCAGCGGATCCAGTGGGAGCTGGAAAAGAAGCTGGAGCATCTGGCCGACTGCAAGACAAGGGCCGAGGCCCTGAAACATGTACTGGCAGAGAATGAGCGCGTCCAGGAGGAACTGAACGCCATCGACCTGGCCCAGGATACCATGACCGCCCTGTCCACCTCCATCCGTGATTCCTTTGGACTATACTTGAACAAAACGGCCTCCGACCTGATATCCGGGATTACAGGGGGTATCTACCGCAGCATGAGCATTGATGAGAACCTGGATGTGTTCATGAACACGCCCGGCAAACTGGTCCCCATTGAGCAGGTGAGCAGCGGCACCATGGACCAGATCTATCTGGCCGTGCGTCTGGCAGCTGCCAAACTGGTCCAGAACGGACGGGACACCATGCCCCTGATATTTGATGACAGCTTTGTGCTCTATGATGACGACCGGTTAAGAACCGCCCTTAAGTGGCTGGTAAAGGCATATGACAGCCAGATCATCATATTTACATGCCATCAAAGGGAAGCGCAGCTTTTAACCGCCAATCAGGTAAAGTATCACCTCATAACGATTTGACAATGAGCTTTATAAAAAAACTCTCCAACCGCCTGGGTCCGGTATCGTCCGGCGCCTTGGCTTGGAGAGTTTTTTGCGTTCGTTTTTTGCGTCACCGTCTGTCTATCTCAGTACCTGGAGGCATCCTGACACCAGCAGCATCACATAGACAACGGTTCCAAAGGTTTTTGTATTCAGCCGGCTGATCATCCGGTTTCCTGCCATCACAGCTGCCGCTACAAAGGGAAGCCCGCACACAGACAGCCTGGCTGCAGGCAGGGTCATACTGCCTGTAACTATGTTTTTTAGCGTAAGCAGAAGGTTCAGGGAGAACCAGATGGCGCTTAGGGTCACCCGGTAGGACCGCTTATCTGTAATGGCCCGGTTTGCATATATGACCGCCAGAACCCCGCCGCAGGAAAATGCCCCGTGAATCACGCCTCCCAGAAACAGGCATACATAATATCTAAACCCGATCCGCTTCTCTGTTTTCTTTCTCCTGTCATGCCAGAACAATCCCTTCAGTGCCACAAGAATAGTAAATATTCCCAATGCAAGTTTTAACGGACGCTCCGGGAGACAGGAGTAGGCAGCCATGCCTATGGGCATTCCCAATACCATAAGAAGGAACATGACTGTATAGGCGCGCTTCTCAACATATGCCCTGTCATGTACCAGGATCATCAGCGCGGCTGCACACACAATAGCGGTGATGGCCGGAATGGCGATATGAATCCCCACGATCATGCTGCACAGAGGAAGCGCGGTCACAGTTCCCCCAAATCCCAATGTGGCTTCGATAAGATAGGCCAGCAGCATGACACCGCAAAAGCCCAGTGTATGTATGGTATCCATGTTTTACAGAAGCTTGCGGAACATGGCATCTAAAATCTCATCCGTTACTTCCACCGGGTTCAGAGCCATATTGGGGTGATGGCATTCTTTGACCAGTGATGGAATGTTACCTTCTGATATCCCTGCCTCACTCAGCCTGCAGCGCAGTCCCGCCCTCTGTTTTAATGCAAGGATATCATCCGCCAGTTCACAGGCGTCTTGCCTGCCGATCATCTTTGCCAGCTGGTGGAGACGGCCACCCTGTGCATCCTTATTCAGTCTCAGGAAGCTGTCCAGGGTTATACCGCAGGCCTCACCGTGGGGCACATGGTAAATACTGGTAAGAGGATAGGAGCACACATGGGGCCCGCTTGTCTTAGGCGCTGCAAATGCGATTCCGGCCAGCAGGCTGGCTTCGCACATTGCGGTTCTGGCCTCAAGGTCATTTCCATCTTTATAAGCCCTTTCAAGATATTCAAATACCAGGGAACACGCTCTGATCGCACATGCATCGCATACCGGCTGATGGTTCCTGCTCCAATACCCCTCCAGCGCCTGGCTCAGCACATCGATCCCGCATGATGCAGTCACTGAGGGGGGCAGCGACAATGTCAGCCGGGGATCCAGTATGGCCAGGTCAGGATAAAAGTTAGGGGTTCCCACAGGCATCTTCTTATTATTCTCCCCATCTGAGATCACTGCCACCATGGTCACCTCGCTGCCGGTTCCCGCGGTTGTGGGAATGGCGATCAGGGGCAGATGCCCAGGTCCAAAGGTCTTTTTCCCATACATATATTCCCGTATGGAATCCTGGGTTTTACACAGGCTTCCCACTGCCTTTCCGCAGTCCAGGGAGCTTCCTCCTCCCAGGCATACCAGAAACTCATATCCCCGCTCCCTGACAAGCCCGGAACAAGTATCCACATTCTCAACAGTAGGATTTGGTACCAGGTCAGAGAACACACCCGTTATCCTGCCTTTTGACGCCTCCACCACCTGATCGGCCAACCCGTTCTTTATAAATACCAGATCACTGATCAGCAGGCCGTTTGACAGGCCTTCCCCTTCTAAAAGGCGTCCCAGTTCCCCGGATACCTTGCCTGCTCCAAATTCTATTCTTACCGGTAAAGAAAAACTCCAGCTCATTCAATCCCCTCCATTCCATTATCTTCTTGTCCATTATCTTCCTGTGTTATAGGTCTTCTGCTATTTTATATACCGCATACTGGTTTTGTCCATGGTTGGCGCTTACAAGGAATGATACTCCCCTGATCTCTGTTACGCAGACATTGCTGCTCCCCGCCCCTGAATCCACCACAACGCTTTGCCATTGTCCTTCTTTTATCCAGAATGCCAGTAGATTTCCATTTCCTCTGCGGTGACCGCAGATGATCATCCTTCTTCCCTGGAACAGGCCTGCCCAAAGTGAGTGGGCAAACTCCAGTTCCCCGGAATACTGCCAAATTTTATGCCATGGCCCGTTCCGGCCAACCGGGGACATCCCCGGCAGACTGCCGGATTCCGCGCCTGATGAACTGTCCGTTCCTCTTTTATAGACCCTTAAGCAGGCGCCGTGAAAGGGGGAAATGGTAACCAGTTCGTCCTCCCCATCGCCATCCAGGTCAAAAGCCGCCGCCTCGCCGCATGATTCTGACAAAAGCTGCCGGACCTTCCAGTCCTTTATCTTCGCACCGGGTTCAAACGCGTACACCCCCTGATCTGACGCAGTCATTACCGTCAGCCGCCCGTCCAGCATCCCCTTCCACATTCCATGGTTGTGGAACTGGCCGTCCAGAAGGATTTCCATGGACTGCTCTGTCCGGGATCGGCCGCCCCCTGACCCTCCTGCCCGAAAGTCCTCCCCCAAGCTCCCATCCTCTCTCACAGGAAGGACCGCCACGTAGCCCGGGCTGCTCCAATCATCCTTCCCCTCCTTTTTCCTGCACAGAACTCCCAGGACCAGCCAGTTCTGATCTCCTGCCTTTACCACCTCAAAGCGATGGAGATAGGGAAGCTTAAAAAGCGTCCTGCTGGCATAGCTCCCATCCTCCCGGGCATTGGTCAGGAGCAGGCCGGAGTCTGCTGCCAAAAACGGCGGGAAAAATCCATATATGGAGGCAAAACCACCCCCGCTCCCGGGCCACTCTGCCATCTGCATTACTCCGCCAGGGGTTGGAAAGGGCCTGGTCAGATCCAGATCCATCACCACCCCGCCTCCATCAGTCTCAGAAGCAGCAAGCAGTTTACATGTTCCATCTATGTGGAGTGCACTGACAGAATAACATTTCTCCAGCCCTCCTGCGGCTATCTTCTCAAATCTCATTCTCTTATGGGTTTCCCAAACTGATACGGGCGGATCATCTGCAGCAGGTCGTCATATCCTTTAAAAAAGCCTTCCAGACAGGTAATAAAGGCGCCGTAGTGCTCAAATTCCTCCTCTTTCATCCCATCCTCCTCATAGGCCCGGACAAAGTCAGGCAGCTTATCCTTCAGCTGGGCGACCAGCTCCGGACTGACCGGGGCACTCATGGATTCCTTTACCTCAAATCCGCTTAGTTCCACCTGTTCCAGGTAATAGCGGGTCAGTGTCATGGATATCCTGCCCCCCATGAGAGCGGACCAGGCATAATGGTTTCTGTATGCAGCGGTCAGAAGTCTGGTCTGGTAGCCCCTCTCCTCAAATATCTCATAAGCGTGCTTAAACACAGCCACTCCGGCCCATTCCAGGCATTCCGGGTCAATGGCAATATTGTCCCTTTTAACCACCTTCTTAAGCCAGTCGTCAATGCGGCCGATCATTATGGTGCACACAGGGGTCATGTGTTCTGTCTCAAGTCCCTCTTTCCTTCTTCTCTCCAGCCCCCGCTCCACTGCCTCCGCAACCTTCACAGCCTGAGCCACTGAAAAGGATACGGTGGCATTGATATTGACACCCTGGTACGTGGCCTCCTCAAACGCTTTGATCCCGGCCGGTGATACAGGCATTTTCACCTGCATATTAGGGGCCAGTTTGGAAAACTCCACTGCCTGGGCCGTCATTTTCCCGGCGTTTTTATAGTTCTTTATATTGGTCTGTATGGAAAGGCGTCCGTAGCGGCCATTGCTTTCCTCAAATAATGGTTGCAGCATACCGGCTCCCCGTATCCCCATCTCCTTGATCAGCTCCCAGGCCACCTCATCCTCCGTGACCTCAGGCTTGGCAAACAGTTCGCAGATCCTGCTTTCCCACATGGGCAGTTCCTGCTTTAATACACTGCCCACAATGACCGGGTTGGTGGTGGCTCCCACGATCCCGTGTTCAATACCCCACTTAAGGTCCTTTTCTGCACATGAATCACACCACATATGAGTCTCCGGAAATTTAGTCCGGATATCTCTTATCATTCCCATTATGTAAACCTCCTTTGTTTACTTTACCATGAGCATACCTGAAAAATGCTCTAATACAGCTTTCTGAACCGGTTAGGGGTCATTCCCACTTCACGCTTAAAATACCGGATAAAATTATTCGTGTCTAAAAATCCCGACTTAAATGCAACCTCACTTACCAGCAGATCCGAGTTCAAAAGCAGTTCCTTTGCCTTTGCGATCCTGGTGAGCAGCAGAAAACGTTTGGGGCTGTATCCCGTGGAACGCTTGAAACAATGGGACAGATAATAAGGATTAATATAATACATCTCCGCCAGACTTCCGATCTGCACTTCCTCCGCATAATGCTCTTCCATATATTTCTGGATCTCATAGACTTCCATCTTGAACTTGGGCTGCTCACTGTCATGGGATGCGCCTATGATGCGGTCCGCCATAATAAGGATCTGGCGTATGATATTCACCACCATTTCCTCGTAATACCGGTTGTCCTTTGCCTTGCTCTCCTGGAGCAGCTGCCAGAACAGGGCGGCCATCAGTTCCTGATGACCATCCATGGAAACACAGTGGTCAAATCCTGCGGGGCGGTTCTTTAATATGGATATGAGCTGTGGAATGGCCAGAAGCCTGTCGATCCGTTCCGTGTCCAGTATGAGAAAATAGCGGCAGCACGGCTCCTCCACGATCTTGTAGTGGTGCTCCTCAAAATTACTTATAAATACCAGCTGATTGGGGCCGACCTCATACTGCATGTCGTCAATGCGTACATTCATCCGACCGGACACCACATAAGTCACTTCATATGCATTGTGATAATGGATATCATGCCTTGTTGCGCCATCTCTGTACCGGCACGTCATCAACCTCTGTTCAACACCCATACTCAATATCCTCAAATTGTTTTTTTAGGCTTGCAAAATTTGCTTCCAGGTCAGGGCCATTTCCAAAAAGCGCCGCTGTCCCTGCCACGAACACATCACATCCCGCTTCCTTTAGTTCCTTTAAATTACGGGAACACAGGGAACCGTCCATCTCAATTTCAAAATCCAGGCCCAGTTCACGTCTCAGCCTTGCCGCCTCCCTGATCTTCTCTGCCATCTCCGGGATATAAGGCGCACCGGGGAATCCCGGTTCAATAGTCATGATAGTAAGCCGCCGGATCTTATGTATATACGGCCTTACCGCCTCCAGACTGGTAGCCGGGTTGACCGCCACTCCCGGTCTGCATCCACAGGCCGTGATCCTGTCCAGCACGCGGAATGCCCCGGTTGTCATGGTCTCTGCGTGAGGTACAATCACGGAAACCCCCGCTGCCGCTAACTGGTCTATGTAATCCAGGGGCTTTTCCACCATGATATGACAGTCCACAGGTATTTTGCTTCCCCGCGCCACGGCTTCCACAAATCCTGGAAACAGTCCCAGGGTTGGGACAAACCGGGAGTCCATCATATCCACATGGAGATAGTCCGCGCACCGGTTCATGATCTCCAACTGCTGCCCCACCTTCAGCATATCCATGCAGATCAGGGACGGCGATATTTTATACGCCATGTTCCACCTCTCTATCTGTTGCTATCCTGTTGCTATCCTGTTACTGCCCTGTTATTGTCCTGTTCCGGCCTTTTTTAACGACATGTGTTTCATCATAAAGGAGACTACAGGAATCAAAACCGCTGCGATCACCAGGAAGGAGCCTGCGCTCCACTGGCTCATGCATCCCCAGAAACTGCCATAATACATCAGGGAACGGCGGTAATACTGCTCCACCATACTGCCCAGCACAAATCCCAGCAAAAGGGGCGGAAGGGGATAATGGTTCTTTTCCAGTGCGTATCCGAGAATGCCAAGGACAATGATCACATAGACATCAAACACCCTGTTGTTTACGCTGACACAGCCTATGACACAGCACATGGCAATAAGAGGCATCAGATAATACCGGGGCACCTGTACGATCCTGGCAAAAATGGGGATCCCAAAGCTTTGGAACACAAACATCAGTATATTGGCAACAAAAACAGCCAGGATCAGGGTGTGGATCAGCCCCTTATTAGTTGTAAACAGCATGGGGCCAACTGAGATTCCCTGCATGACCAGAGCCGCCATGATAATTGCTGTAACCGAATCCCCGGGAACTCCCAGGCTCAGCATAGGAATCAGGGCGCCACCTGTCACTGCGTTGTTGGAAACTTCCGTGGCATACACACCCTCGGGAGTTCCCTGCCCGAATTCCTCGGGGTGCTTGGAAAGCTTTTTGGCTGCCGCGTAGGACAGCATGGATCCTGTAGAGCTTCCCATTCCGGGAAGGACTCCGATAAATGTTCCTATCACACTGCTTCTTAAAATACAGGGCCAGTAGCCCAGCATATTCTTTTTGCTTGGAAGATAGAATATCTTTTTTTCAAAATTGGCGGAAGTCATATCCTCCCTAAGCCGTCCCGCTGTTGCCAGTATCTCTGGCACCGCATAGATCCCTATGATAACAATTACCATGGAAAGCCCTGCTTCCAGCTGGTAAAAGTTAAATGTAAACCGCTTCACAACACCATCCATGGAACTCATGCCCACGGTTGACAGCAGCAGGCCGATCAACATACTGATCAGTCCCTTAACCACGTTGTTCCCCATCAGCACACTGACCAGGCAAAGGGAGAGGAATGTGATTCCAAAATACTCCCATGGCCCGAATTTGATTGCCATCTTTGTCAGGGACGGCGCGATGAGCCAGAGGGCAAAGGCGCTGAACAGTCCGCCGATAAAAGAGCCAAAGGTTCCTATGGCCAGAGCTTCCGCGGCCTGTCCTTTCTGGCACATGGGATACCCGTCAAAGGTTGTCGCTATGGCTGCCGCGGTCCCGGGTATACGAAGAAGAATGGCGGACACAAGACCACCGGAGATCCCTCCCATATAGACTGCGATCAGCAGGGATACGGCCGGAACCGTATCCAGAGCAAAACTGAAAGGCAGCAGCAGTGCTACTGCAATAGGTGTATTGAGCCCGGGGATCGCTCCGAATATGATGCCTACCACCACGCCCAGACACATCAGGGCCATTACCTCTGGATTGAGGATGGAGCCCGCTACTGACATTATTGCCTCCAAAATATAACCTCCTTTATACCAGGCAGTTTCATCTTCCGATCTGCCCCATTACTTCTAAATCCCGAATATGCCTGTGGGGACCATGACCCTAAGAGCGGACTGGAAGAACCATGTCACCCCATAGGCCGCTGCCACTAGGCAGATTCCCCTGATAAACAGCCATTTATCAACCTTAAAGCTTCCCTTTGAAAAATAGATCATCACGTTCACAACAACATTCAGGTAAATAATGGTGGCGATCATAAATCCCAATATATTAAGGCTTGCCACATAGACGACCAGAGCCAGCAGAAAAAATCCTCTGTGGCCTTTAAACAGGTCCATAAATATAAAGTCCGGTCGTTCTTCCTTTTTCTGTTTCAGTATCTGTATGATACGAATCAGGGAACAGGCCAGAAGCGCTGTCAGAATGATCCGGGGATAAGTTGCCGGTCCTCCTGAGGTGTCCTTGATCACCTGCCAGGACAATGTGTTGATGAGTCCCGCAATGCTTACAACGAATAAAAATAGATTAAAGTATATTTCACCCATTACCTAATCCTTCTCCTGCCTTTCATTATCTGTAAGGCAGAATCCGCCTGAACGGATCCTGCCCCAAAACTACGTTTAATTCAGCCCTTTCGCAAATTCCTGGAAATCAGCATACATCTTTTCCAGATAAGTTACATACTCAGCCGTAGGAATATAGCTTGCGGAATAGGTAAGGTCCGTGAGCTGTTTCTGAACTCCCTCGTCCGCTGCGGCTGCCCCAAACAGGCTGGAGAGGTATTCCACCACATCGTCCGGAGTATCCTTTGGCGCCCAGATGCCAAATACCTGGTTCATCACGTTTGTCTCATACCCCAGTTCGGCAAAGGTAGGCACATCCGGGTAATTTGCAAAGCGGTCATCCGCATATAATCCCAGGATCGTAAAGTCCCCGGAATCCACATAACTGGTAAGCCCTGCCAGAGAATCGATCATCACATCAATACGATTGCTCAAGAGTTCAGGAGCCTTTAAAGTTGTGCCCCCTATATCTACAATATTAAAATCAACGCCCTCCTGTTTTTCCATTGCCAGTACACAGAACATAGGAAGTCCGCCGGTAGCCACGCCGAATTTCAGTTCCCCGGGCCTGTCCTTTGCTGCCTGGACCAGATCCTCATAGGTTTTGATGCCGGAAGAGGTATTCACCGCCATCCCTAAATAAGAGGTGACAAACAGGCTTACAGGTTTGAAATCTTCATATGTAAATTCACAGGACCCCTTCGCATACTGCATGGCATAACCTGCCGGGGCCACAAGAAGGGTATATCCGTCCCCAGGTGAGGACATTACCTGCTGGGCGCCGACCGCACCGCCTGATCCGGTTACATCCGTAACATTCATCATGGCCCCATCCATGATACCGCTGATATAGTCGGCGTAGATCCTTGCAGGGATATCAGATGTGCCGCCTGCCTCGTATGGATTCACAAGCGTGATATCCTTATTGGGAAAGCCTTCCGGCGCCTTGACCGGGGCTGCCTGTCCGCTGTTACCGGCTGCCGGGGCCTCTGACTCCTTCTTTTCTCCCTCCGCCCCGGGAGCCTCTTTTGCTGTTTCCGGCGCCTTTGCTGCTTCCTGGGCTGATTCTGCCTGGGTGGATGCCGCCTGAGTTGCTGCCGGCTCTGCCTTTTTCCCTCCGCTGCATCCCATGAGACCTGCTGCCAACCCCACCGCCAACGTAATTGATAACACTCTCTTAAACATTTTTTCTCCTCCTCTTTTAATTAAACGCTTTATAAAAATGATTTAAAATACACATTCGGCTCCTCTTCCATTGCGTGCTCAAATCCCCGCTCGAACATAAAATGCCGGTCATCCTTATTGTCCGGATACACGAACTTGCCGCCCACCTGCCAGATATAAGGCTTAAACTCATACTTAAGCCGGTCCCGTCTCATATCATACAGCACATCCACCTCTCTGGTGTCTGCCATAAAGCAGCTCCAGGTCTCATAGTGAACCGGTATGATGACCTTACATCTTAAGTTCTCCGCCATGCGCAAAACATCACTGGACGTCATCTTATCCGTAAGTCCGGGCGGGTTCTCCCCAAAGGATGCGATCGCCACATCGATCTGGTGCTGCTTCCCATGCCTTAATGTATAATTGGAAAAATGGGAATCCCCGCTGTGATAAAAACTTCCCCCCGGCGTCTTGATCAGGTAGTTGACAGAGCGCCGGTCCATATCATCCGGACAATGGCCTTTCAGCTCCCCATCCCTCGGGGCAGTAAGCAATACGGTCCTGTCAAAGCTGTCCAATACCACGATCTCGCAGTCCTTAACCTTTATCACATCCCCCGGCTTTACCGTGGTGCATCTTTCTTTTGGCAACCCCCATTCAATCCACTGTTTTGTCACATACTCAGGCCCGATAAAGGGAATATCCGGGAACTTGTGGTAAATCGCAGCCAGAGAGTTGGGATCCATGTGATCCCTGTGGTTATGGGTTACCAGATAGGCATCCAGTTTTCTTACTTTAAAGGGATCCATCACAACCGGAATCATCCTTGTGTTGGGAAACCTCTGCCTTCCTCCCACCATCCGGTTCAGCTGGAAATCCGGTCCTCCCAAATGAGGAGGAAGCTTTGAAAAGTCCTGTGTCACCTTTCCTCTTCCCACCCAGAAGTCCACCACTATATCCGTGTTGTTCTCTGATTTCAGCCAGATCCCCGTGCATCCAAGCCACCACATGGCAAATGTTCCGGGTGTAACCCTGGTCTCACCAATTTCCTCGTTAAGCCATTCTCCCCATTCAGGAAAAACAGACTGTATCCAACTCTCACGCGTTGTATCATCTATTAATGACATATAAATATTACCCCTCCGTCTTCCTAATATAATTCAAACAGTACAAGTTCACCTGCTTCCCTTGCCGCTGCCAGGATGTAATCCTTACCCTCATGGGAAAGCCCCCGTATATTGCTGGGTCCGATCCCTGTCTCCAGCACGGTCCGCAAAAAAGCACCGTTTCCCTGATCCCTGGTAAAGGACAGAACGGACAATTCTCCTTCCCCTTTCATGGATCCAATAACAAAAACCGGTTTTCCCAACAGTGTTCCGCCCCAGATTCCATGGGCAAATTCCATTGGGCAGGAATAGATGACTTTCCATTGGCCGTTCACCCGCTTATTGATTGTGGCCTGATTTCCATGAAGCCCTTCAAATGCCAGGATCTCGTCCTCCCTGTCACCGTCTATATCAGCCACAGCAATATCACTGATCTCCCGTTCTATAAGAACCTCTGTCCTCCAATCATCCCCCTTTGTCTTTGGCGCCGTAACACAATACAACGCATTCCCCGATACAAGGGTCACCTGTCTGTTGTCCAGCATTCCCTGCCAGAAACCATGATTTTTGGTTATCCCGTCCCGAATGATGCGGATGTCTCCATGTGCGCCAAAACTGTCCGCCGGCTCCGGGCCTTGCACCGGCTCAGGATGCTCTGCCGGATCGGGTACCTCCAATACCTGTATTCTGCCCGGATGACTCCAGTCCCCCTGGAATTCTCTTTTGGTGCACAGGGTGCAGGCGATCACATACGCCCGTCCCTCCACATATACCACACCGCAGTGATGCAGGTATGGAAGTTTTGCAAGGACCTTTGTAACCCATCCCCGTCCTTCTCTGTAGGCGACAGCCACCTGGGCATCCAGGGCCTGGGCCCCTTTATAGAAATTCTGGACACCTATGAGGCTGCCGTCCTCTTTCCACTGGGCAACATTCATGCAGCCTCCGGGGCCGTTCCACACGATCTCCTCTTCCCGTGATTTAAAATCAATGATCTTGCAGATCCCATGGCGCAGTTCAGATGCGGCTGCTATCTTGATGCCAGTATTGGTATGAAGGACTTCCACACAGTAAATCCCTTCAATTTTACTGAGTACAGACCGTTTCCACTTCATCCGCATTTTCTTCCTCCCATTTCCGATAGCGTACTCTTGGAACTTCCGAACGCACATTTTATATAACTATATTGTAAAGAGATTTTACTGGTCATAGTCATTAAAACTTGTCTATGTATATGTAAATTTTGCTTTTAATCAAATGAAGTGATGATGATTTTTTGTTATTTACATATTCTTACAGTTTTAGTGCGGTTCTGGAGCAATCATTTTTTACATAATTTTATATCTTATTTTTTATTTATTTCAGATAACTTAACTCCATTTAAGGAGGGGGTTATTTCAAATATTTGTAAATTATATTGGTTATTATGCCTTTTCTATCCGAGCTTGTCCATTCTTTTATTGTAATTTCTTCCTATGATCCTGATCCATGTGGTTTTAGCAGGTTTTACATATTTATTTGCAACTTTATATTACTATTTGCTTTAAAACTATTGTAGAATATAGTCAGATTTTGAGAACCGGCCTTAATCATTATTATGTAAAAACTGGTATTTAAAAGAAAGGACTGATACAGAATGGAACATTATGTACTTCCAAAAACCATGACCGCCGTGGTATTAACAGGAACCAATGATCAATACGAGATCCGCCATGATATTGAGACGCCAACTGAACCTGGTTACCAGGAGGTTATCTGTAAAGTAATGGCAATTGCTATCTGCGGTACCGACCCCAAGCTTTTAAAAGGGAAGCCTTACCACTATTGCCCGGAGGAGTATCCCTTTATCATCGGACATGAGTGGTCCGGCATTGTTGTCAAGGTGGGTCCCGGCGTGTTTAATTTGAAAGTAGGCGACCGGGTGGCAGGAGAAGCCCACCGCGGATGCGGCGTGTGTAAAAACTGTAAGGAGGGGCGCTATTCTCTCTGCCTTAATTACGGAAATGACAGCACCGGACACCGCCATTACGGATTTACCACCTATGGAGCATACTGCCAGTATGTGCGGTACAGCTGCGGGTCCCTGACCCCGCTCCCCGACAATGTAAGCTTTGAAGAAGCAGCCATGTGTGACACTGCCGGTGTTGCCTTCCACGGTCTGGAACGTGCCGGAGTCACTCCCGGAGGCACGGTCTGCGTTATCGGGCCCGGCCCTATCGGCCTGATGTCCATGAAGATCGCACGCTGCCTTGGAGCCGCCCATGTGATCGCAGTGGGCCGGGGCGCCCGCCTGAAAGCTGCTGTTGCCACCGGAGCCTGCGACCCGGACAAGGCAATTGATTTTGAAGCATGTGAACGGGACGGCGTGGATGTAGTACAGAAAGTAGTGGAAATGACAGGAGGAATAGGGCCCGACAATGTATATGAGGCAAGCGGAGCCAAGGGCGCCATGGCCCAGGCCATTGAGATGTGTAAAAAGGGCGGGAGTATTGCCCTTCTAGGCACCCCGCCTGAGGGAACCATGGTGGAGATTCCCATGAAAAAGATCACATTTAAGGAACTGGCCCTGTTTGGAAGCAGGGGCAACCCCAATGTGACTCCTGCTGTTGTGAACCTGATGGCAACCGGCCAGCTGCGAGTCAGGGACCTGGTTACCCACACCTTCCCCCTCACCCAGTTCAGACAGGGGATCGATACCTTTGTCAATCGTAAGGGCGGAGCTGTGAAGGTTATCTTCTATCCCAACGAGCAGCCGGAAGTTCCCTTTGTGAAAGCATAAAAAGATACCCTGCCGGCATAACAACCATCATCGTTGTCATGCCGACAGGGTATTCCTGATCTGTTTCTGTATTCCTTCCTTACCATTTCACAGGTGTATCTGCACAGTGGTTGTGTATTTTGGCTGCTCTCAGCGCCACAAAACAGCCGCAGAGCCTGCACATTCCGTTTCTCAGGAATCCGCACTGGCTGCAAGCAGACAGCCTTTCCTGATAGATATGGTCAGGAGTCTTTATATCCTCATCCATATATTCCAGATAATCCTTAAGGATCTGTTCATAGTCCCTGTCGGACAATCCTGTCTGCAGGCACGGAATACAGACTTCCCCGGTTATTGCCATCTCAACCTGTCCCCTCTTTAGACTAACGTTTTACAGTGAGCAGGACAACGGACTTTGAAGGCATTTTAATGTGTATGGTATTTCCCTCAATGACAAAGTCCCCAAACTCCTCCGGCTGGATCTGGTCCGGATGTTCAAAGGTATTCATGGTGTTCATGGCCCCTGATGTGAGGACGGTTCCGCTCACCTTTGAGATCATTCCAAAGTCCGCGATATGGCATGTCACCTCCGCCATCTGGTTTGGATCCAGGTTGACCAGGGTGGCATTGATGTTGCCCAGTGAATCCTTGGAAACAGAGGCATTGATCTGCTTCAGATTTTCCGTGCCGCACTCATAGTCATCTGAAAGCACTGCGAAATCCAGAAGCTTTGCATCCTGGTGCACCTTGTACATATCATATATATGGTAGGTGGGGGTGAGGATCATCTTCTCCCCTTCTGTAAGGACCATGGCCTGGAGCACATTGATGGTCTGGGCAATATTAGTCATGTGGATGCGGTCCGCATGGTTATTAAAGATATTCAGGCTGATTCCGGCCGATACCGCGTCACGAAGGGTGTTTTGCTGGTATAAAAATCCCGGATTGGTTCCTGGTTCATTGTCAAACCAGGTTCCCCACTCATCTACGATCAGCGCAACCTTTTTTTCAGGATCATACTGGTCCATAATGGCAATGTGTTTTGAAACCAGTTCATCCGTAAATGCAGCTGCTTTCATAACGCCAAACCACTGGTCCTCGTCAAAATCAGTGGCTGATTTCCGGGACTTGGAATTATCCCTCAAATAACGCTCATTTCCATCGGGAAGGTATTCGATGATCACCTTATCACCCACCCTTGTATAATAATGGAGGGCAATCGCATCTAAGAACATGGAAGCGTCCCGCATCATGACCTCCGTCCATTTATAATTTGCGCCCCTGGGCCCGGCTCCTATGCGGTAGAGCTTATTATCGCCGTAATCCCTGGCATACAGGTTATAACGGGTCACTTCGTCCGCATAGTACTCTGCCCTCATGCGGCCTCCGCAGCCCCAGTTTTCATTGCCTATGCCAAAGTATTTTAATCTCCACGGCTTCTCCCGTCCGTTCTTTTTTCTTAAGTCCGCCATGGGGGACTGTCCGTCAAAGGTCATATATTCGATCCACTCCGACATCTCCTGCACGGTACCGCTTCCCACATTGCCGCAGATATAAGGTTCCGTGTCCAGCATTTCACACAGGTCAAAAAACTCATGAGTGCCAAAATGGTTGTTCTCCACCACACCGCCCCAGTGAGTATTTACCATGGATGGCCTGGACTCCTTGGGTCCAATGCCGTCACGCCAGTGGTACTCATCCGCAAAACATCCTCCCGGCCAGCGCAGGCACGGGATCTTAATTTTCTTAAGCGCTTCAATGATATCGGTCCGCATGCCTCTTACATTGGGGATCCTGGAATCCTCCCCAACATAGAAGCCGTCATATATACATCTTCCAAGATGTTCTGCGAAATGTCCGTAAATCATTCTGTTGATCGTTGACTTTTCTGCTTTTGCATTGACAATGATCTGGTTTGCCATACTGCAGTCCTCCTAAATAAGATTAGTAAATAATATTTGTATCATCCTTTAACACCGCCGCTCGTAAGACCGGCAATGAAGAATCTCTGGTTAAATAAGAACAGGATCAAGATGGGCAGGATTGCAACAACAGAGCCCGCTATCATCACATCATAATTTGCACTGTAGGGATTGATCAGCGATGCAATTCCTATGGTCAATGTAAATTTGCCGCTGTCCCTCAGCACGATCAGGGGCCAAACAAAACCATTCCAGTTCTGCATGGCAAGGAGTATGGTCATGGCCCCAAAAGCCGGCTTCATCAGCGGCACCACGATCCGGAAAAAGATCCCAAATTCCGTACACCCGTCAATCCTGGCCGACTCCATAAACTCCTGTGAAATGCCGGATACAAACTGACGGAAAAAGAAGATGGCCACAGGGGCGACCATAAAGGGGAAGATAATCCCTCCCACCGTATTGATCAGCTTAATCTTAACGATCAGCTTGTAAAGAGGAAGCATGAGGATCTCCAGGGGGATCATCATTACGGCCAGGACCAGCACAAAGATCATGTTCCTGCCCTTAAAGTTATATGCTCCAAGCCCATATCCCACAAAGGAGGACAGAGACAGCGCGCATACGGTAAAAGCCACTGCATATAGGACACTGTTGGTAAACCATCTTGTATAGATCCCGTTATTATATGTGAACAGGTTGGGATAATTGGACCATTTCATGTCTCCCGGGTTCAGGAAGAACTTCATACCTGCCCGGAATATCTCCTGCCCGTCCTGAAGTGATCCTATGACCAGGTAATAGACCGGAAACAGCATGATCAGGGACACCAGCATAAACAGGATGAAAACCAGTACGGACATCATTCTTCTGCGCGCTTTCATTATGCATCCTCCTTTTTAAACAGACCAAAGAAGTTCAGCTGGAACATATTGACGGTGAGTACGATTGCCAGCAGCACCACGCCGATGGCGGAACCCATGCCGAAATCATTTCTCTGGAACGCCTGCTGGTAAATGTAGCGGACAATGGTCAGGCCGATATCCCCCGGGTTGGTTTCATTCCAGTACACATACCCTTCTGTAAACATTCTGTACCCATTGAGAATGGTCAATGTCAGGATATAGATAATGATGGGTTTGACCTGGGGTATGGTTACGAACACAAACTTCTGGACCGCATTGGCTCCGTCTATGTCCGCTGCCTCGTAAAGTTCCTCGGGAATACTCTGGAGCGCGGATAGGCAGTACACCATATTGATGCCCAGTTCACGCCAGGCTGCCAGCGTGACCATCATGATCATTCCGGTCACATATCCTGTTTTCCATGCTACAATCTCCCCGCCCAGCTTTAAGATAATGGAGTTGAACAAACCGGCTTCCGTTTCCCCGAACATCAGCCTGAAGGCAATACCTGCCACAATAACGGATGTAAGGGTTGGCACAAATATGGCTGACCTGAAGAAGTTTTTGAACTTCAGTATTTTCGAGTTTAAAAATGTGGCAATTGTGATGGGAAGGATCAGCATGATGCTGACCATACATACCATGTAGATGGTGCTGGATTTCAGCGCATTGTAAAAGTGGATATTAAACAGACGCTTGTAATTGTTAAGGCCGATCCATTTCACATTGTTAAATCCCTCTATCTTCTGGAAGCTCATAAGCACCGTATTAATGGTGGGATAGAGGAAAAAGATTAAAAACGATATGATAAACGGCAGGCAAAACAGATACGGCGCTGCCTTTTTACTGTATAAGATCTTACGAAAACCCCTTATCTCCTTGTTCTGATTCATAAATGCCTTACCTCCTCATGCCAAGGCTGCCGCGGCGGTTCTGACCGGACGCGGCAGCCAGAGGACATCTACTGCTGCGCCCTCAATTCTTCAGCTGCTGCTTTTAACGCCTCTGCCGGGCTCTGGGAGCCATCCACAAACACGCTGTACATGACCGTGTTGTTCACAAGATCCTGCGCCGCAACGGAAAGTTCTGCATTGACCGGTGACGGGCAGCCGTCCACGTATGCGCCCATGATTTCAAAGAAGGACTCATTATAAAAATACTCCATGGGGGCTGTCAGCCTTTCATCCGTCCACACATCAGTCCTTACCGGGTCAAACTGGAGACACTCCCAAATATTTACATTTGCTTCATATGTAAGCTTTGACTCATACAGCACTTCCTTTGCCAGTTCCACGTTCTTGCACTGGGTGGTAATGGCCGTACCGGTTCCCCCAATACCAACCGTTCTAGGCTGTCCCTCCTCAAACACAGGCATAGGACGGATCGCGATCTTTCCTTTCAGATCAGGCATATAGTTTGTAAAGCGTGACATGAACCAGGACGGCATGGTCAGGGATGCACAGCCGCCCTGATTCATCCATGTCCAGAATTCCTCCACGGACGTGGAACCGCCCGGTGCAGCTACCACTGCCCCTGTATCCCAGAAATCCTTCATCCACTCAAGAACCTGTATGTTGGAATCACTGTCCATTGCAACGGTTCCGTCAGGGTTCAGGTAATCCCCGCCGCGCTGTACGATCATAGGCCAGAAGGGACGCTGGTTGGATACTTCATATATGGTCATGGGTATACCTGTCTTTTCAAATACCTGTAAGCCCATCTCCTTGTACTGGTCCCATGTCTCAATGGCATCCACATCCTCAATGGTAAATCCTGCTTTTTCAAGGATCTCCATATTGTAATAGACTACTGAAGCCCCTACATGGGTAGGGATCCCATAGTAGCTGCTGTCCTTCTTATAGAGATCGAATCTGGACTGGACACAGCTGGAAAGTTCTTTTTCCACAATATCATTCAGCGGAACCAGCTGGATATCCCCTTTTAAGAAATTGGAAAAATAGTTAATATTAATATCCGCTATATCGGGAGCGCCCACACCGGACTGCAGGGCGATCAGCAGCTTATTAGCCATTTCCGCATTGGGATAGACCTCTATCTTCAATTCCACCGGGTTATCCCCATGCTTTTCATTGTAAACCTTTTCCCCGAATTCAAACATATGGTTGTGCAGCTCATTGGATGTCCAGACAGTCACTACATTGCCCTCCCCAGAGCCGGTCTGGCCTCCCGCAGCCTCTGTCTGCGCTGTCTGTGCCGCCTGTGTTCCCCCTGAATTTCCTCCCCCTGCCGTCTCAGAGGAGCCCCCGCCGCACGCTGTCAGCGATAAGGCCATTGTCAGTGCCAGAGCCGGTGCCAATAATTTTTTCATAGAAATACCTCCTTATTATCTTGATGCCATAATAATAAGCAAACAATGTGCCAACTCCCGGATATGACCTTACCGTTGAGGCAAAGAACCCCAAAAACCTTGTTTATCCATGCTTTCCCCAAAAACAAAAAACAGGAGAACGTTACGAACCGTTCTCCCATCTCCTGGATGTGTTGCCTTTTTCCGTTGCCCTGAACGTTGCTTCTTGAACACGAACAGATTGGTTATAACAGACCCATTTTCCCCATCTTTCTCCACAGGGTTGTCCGGTTGATGCCTAACCGCCTGGCCACCTCGCTCTTATTATAGCCGCACTCCTTTAAAAGACTTACGACCTCCTCTTTCCGGATTTCCTTGGCATATATCGGATCCGCCGGGGAATCTTGGTACACGGGAGGCATCTGGCCTGGATGCTGGATCGGATACGGCTGCGTATCCGTGTCATTCAGACCCAGGGATTCCTCCACATCCGAGGCATGGACTGTTGCGTCCTGAACAGTAACACTGAGACGTTCCACAATGTTGCGCAGCTCCCGTATATTTCCCTTAAAAGGATAACCGCATAGAAGTTCAACCGCATGTCCGGTAAAATGGTCCGCACATGTCTCAAACTGCTCTTTGTATTTTAGCAGAAAATACTCAGCCAGAAGCCTGATATCCTCCCTCCGTTTCCTGAGAGGCGGTATGGAAAGGTTCAGGACATCCAGCCGGTACAGCAGATCCTCCCTGAAAAGTCCCTCCTGGATCATCTGCTTCAGGTTTTTATTGGTGGCTGCAATGATCCTCACATCAATCTTAACCACCCGTTTTCCTCCCACACGCCGCACTTCCCGCTCCTGCAGGACCCGGAGAAGTTTTCCCTGGAAACTGACAGGCAGCTCCGATACCTCGTCCAAAAACAGGGTGCCGTTGTGCGCCTGTTCAAACAGTCCGGCCTTCCCGCCCTTGACCGCGCCGGTAAACGCCCCCTCCTCATAGCCAAACAGCTCGCTCTCCAGCAGGTTCTCGGGAAAGGACGCACAGTTAATGGCCACAAAGGGGCCGTTTTTCCGCTTGCTGTCATTGTGTATGCTCTGTGCCACCAGCTCCTTACCTGTTCCCGTCTCACCATATACCAGCACATTGGAGGTGACCGATGCAAATTTCCTTGCCCGTTGGATCACATGCTCCATCACAGGACTTTGATGGATGATATCAGAAAACTGGTACTTTGCGTAAAGGCCCATCTCATTCAGCTTTGTGCGGATCTGCGCCTCCCTCTGCTGCAGCCTTCCAATGTCGCGGATAGTGATGATCATGCCTTTGTAATTATCCTCGATCATCACCGGGGTAAAATCCACCGCAATGTTCATATCCCTGGTCCGGTAGATCTCATTGTCCAGATGCTGCTTTTCCCTGCATGCCTTCAGATAATTGCGGGTCATAAAAGAAAACTCCTCCTGGAATCCCTTTCCGGCCACCGGGCGCCTGTTTGGGAATATCCTTCCCACATTGGCGTTGGCTATCCTTATGCGCTCCCTATCATCCACAAATATAAGACCGTCCGTTACATTTTCAGCCAACAGTCTTAAAAGTTCCATCTGGCTGGCCTCATATTCCATATTCTTTAAAAGGCTGGCCGCTGAGTTCAGCGCCCGTGCAATGGCCTCCTCACTGTTTTCTATAATACCGGAGTAGACCTTGAACCCATTTTTAATCACGCACTTATTTGCATGGCTGCCGCTGATCAAAGCGTCACAGCCTTCTTCTATGGCACGTTTTACCATGTCCTCGATCTGGTCCGGATTGTCGATCACGTAGACCACAAAATTAATATTAAAAAGAGAGCTCATGGATTGGATATCCTTCATGTTTGAATAATCCCCGATCAGCCCTATCTTCTGACAATTTGTATTCTTCCTGCACTGGGCAATGGCCTTGACAATATCGCTGCCCGTTATGGGGATCTCCACAATGGCCCCGCTGAACCGTTCCCGTATCACATGGATGGAATAGCCCCTGGCAATTACCAGATCGCAGTCATCTTCCACCTCCACGTCATACATTATTGGAAAATATTGGATGGATGCATTGACAAATATCCCCTGATAACACGGCTGGTCCATAAGCCGCCTCACCACGGGTATCAGCTCCGGATATGGGACAAAATATGTAATTTTCCTCAATCTTCCTCCCTCCCCCCGTTATCCCCGTACTTGCTGAAGATCCGCTCCAGGATCAGGTTAAAAAACACTCCCACGCAGGACGGCATAATGAGGATCGCTCCCGGTATAATGGATATCAGACACAGGGCTGCTGTCAGTATAAGGGTGAGAAGAATAGTCCATGGAAGACTCAGTACGCAAAGACAGACGCAATCTTTTATGATCTGAACCATTCCCACCCTGTACTTAGAAATATACGGAAACACATAAACGCCTATCATTAGAAAGAGCAGCCTGGCAGCCACAAATAGGGTCTGGAGCATTTTCATAGCCGCCTGCCCCCTTACCAGGTTCATATCCAAATGGATCGCCCCGAATAACACCCCCAGGATTGCTGCCAATATGGTTGACTGCCTGAAGCTGTTCTTAAAACTGCCCCAGAATGACTGGAAGATATACCCCCTGTCAGATATAAGACATTGCCCTGATGTATGATAAAGAGCTGCCGTGGCAGCTCCCATGGTGATCAGGGGTATGGAAAACACAAACCACAGGAAGCTTACAAATATATAATCCATCCATTTGCTGATTCCTCTGAAAATAATATTATCTACATTAAAAAACTGTTTCATATCAGACCTCCCTATATAATGCCCGCTGACCTGATGAGCCATATGCCGGCAGGCATGGTGAGGACAGGCAAAAACATGGCAGCCACAATAACTGCGGCTCCCGGTTCTCCATCCCCGCCCATCTTTTTCGTCACAATATATGCATTCATGGCAGACGGAACTGAAAATAAAACAAAGGCAGTTGCAATTTGCTCGGAACTGAATCCCAGCCACGTCATGGGAATGACAAATGCCAGCGGTGTGATGACCACCTTATACAAGGAGCCGGCCATAATCCATCCCATCTGGCCCACAAAAGACTGGTCTATCATTTTGCATTTTGACAAACAATATCCCACAATCATTACAAGAAATACGGGTATAACAGATTAAAGGCTGAAAATCAGATTATTCATAGCAAATTTTCTCACATCTTTCTGAATTTTATCACAATGGTTCATCTCATGCAATGTCAGAACCTTTTGCCACATTGCAATGACCACTCTCTATATAATATACATCTCTCATACACTTCTCTCTAAGTTCTGCTCATCTCGTTCTATGGTTTATATTCTCGCAAATATCATGCCAATGCAAATCTGAAGGATCCTATCCTTTCCTATCACGTTTTTACCGCCTTTAAGGCACATAAATACGAGAAAGGGTATCCCGGCATGTTCAAACCGTTGCAACGCCCGAACGCAATGAACAGACCATGTAACACTTGGCCATGAAAACAAAAGGGGGTTTTTATGCAAATGCTGCCGGTATCACAGCCTTTTTACGTTTGGCATTGATTTTGCTTTCATTACTTATCATACGTAACAAAAACCTGTTTTCAGGCAGCATACCAACAGTAAGGAGCGTGACCACAATGAGTTCTATCAAGATTTGTACAAAAAAGGCACTGTTTGACACAGCGCCGGACTTTTATGGGCTTTTTTTCGAGGATATCAACCGTTCAGGGGACGGGGGGCTTTACCCGGAAATGCTCCGCAACCGGGCATTTGAAGATTCCATCCTTCCCAAACGTTGTGAACCCCTTAAGGGAACCTATGGATTTGTAACACCTGAGGGATGGAGGGACCAGTTTAATAACGGAGAAGGCTTAGAGCGCTGGCTGGAAGGGATTGAAAAAACCCCTGTTCCGGCCTGGTACGCCCACGGTGTCTCCATGGAATTGAATGTTGAGGACAGGTTAAACGCAAACAGGCTGGCAGCCCTGGACCTGACATTTGAACCAGGAGGTTCTGTAACCAACATCGGTTTTCGGGGCCTGTCTCTGGTTCAGGGGCAATCTTATGATCTTTACCTGTTTGCCAAAGGCAGGGTAAAGCTGTCCGTCAATCTGGAATCCGCAGACTGCCATGTCTATGCCAGGGAATCCCTGGATATAGATGCGCCTGAATACACCCGCTTTGATCTTTCCCTCTGCCCTGACCAGACGGATCCGGATGCCCGTTTCACACTGAGATCCGACAGCGGGGGAACGCTGATGATCGGCTTTATCTCCCTGATGCCGCGGGATACCTACAAGGGACACGGAATGAGAAAAGACCTGATGGAAATGCTTAAGAATACCCATTCCAGATTCCTGCGTTTTCCCGGAGGATGTATTGTGGAAGGCTTTACCAAGGAAACCGCGATCCGCTTCCCCCATATGATCGGCCCTGTATGGGAACGCCCCAGCCACAACCTGATGTGGCATTACCGCACCACCAATGGCCTGGGATACCATGAATACCTGCAGATCTGCGAGGATCTGGACTTAGAACCCATGTACGTGGTCAACTGCGGCCTTACCTGCCAGGGAAGAAAACCAGAGTTCTTTGAGGGGGAGGAGCTGGAACAATGGATCCGGGAAGCCTTTGACGCCATTGACTACGCTATCGCCCCTGCCCGCAGCAGGTGGGGCAGACTGCGCGCCCAGGCAGGCCACCCGGAGCCGTTTAAGCTAACTTACCTGGAAATCGGAAATGAAAATGACAGGGAAGTATACTTTTCCAGGTACGAGAAATTTTATCATGCGATCCACCAGCGTTACCCCCAATTGAAACTGATATCCAACACCCACACGGAAAAGCTGGGACTTCCCACCCAGATCGTGGATGAACACCTGTACAGCACGGCAGACACATTTGTGACCGCTGCCAAAAAATACTGTGATTACCACAGGAACGGACCTCAAATATTCATTGGGGAATATGCGGTCACCAGCGGACTGGATATCGGCAACCTGAAGTCAGCCCTGGCAGAGACCATGTATCTCATGGACGCTGAAAAAAATCAGGACATTGTCCGGCTCACAGCCTACGCGCCCCTGTTCCAGAACGTGGATTATACTGCATGGTATCCCAACCTGATCGCCTTTAACAATCATGCCTGCTACGGAATCCCCTTTTACCACGCCCTGTCCATGCTTTCCAAAAGCCATGACCAAAGGCTGTTATGTACCCGGTCGGACGTTAAAAACGGTTACCCGGAACCGGAAGGCCTGAATGGTCTCATTGCCTACCAGGAAGGCACGCGGGTACGGAATGTAAAGGTGGACGGACGCCCTGCTGGTTTCTCCCATGGGATTATTGGCAGCGTGACGCACCATGAGGATGGCTCCCTGGAGCTTACCTCCGATTACACAGACCAGCTGGAGGGTTATCCCAACATGGGGCATATCCCCCCGCATACCGCCTTTGTCACCTTTGGGGAGGAAGAAGCATCACACTGCACCTATGATCTGGAGGTGCTGCTATTATCACCGGACCAGGAGATCGATATCGCCGTATGGGCCCACAGCACTCCCATGCTGTTCTCCAGGGATGAGACCGATCCCTTCTATACATCCTGGAACCCTGTTTATACAGACCGGTATGTATGGTCCATCAAACAGGGGCAGGGACGGTTTGCATCCGTCAACCGTTTTAATTACAGCTACTTCGGTTCAACCAGCCCCCTTCCCATACGCTACGGGGAATACAACCATTTCCAGGTAGTCACAAGACATGGGGGATTTGACTGCTACCTCAACGGCCTGCTGGTACAGACAGCTGAGATGGTTCCCTATCCCATGATTGCTGAACTTGCGTCTGAGGATGACACCTATATCTATGTAAAGATCGTAAATTTTGACAAGACCCATGAGGCGGTGGAGATCTGCCTGGACTGCGCCATCCAGGCAATATACGAAGCAGAGCTGTTGACTGGTTGCCCAAAGGATACAAATTCGCTTGAGGAACCCCTGAAAGTCTCCCCTGTAACCCGCACCTTTGACAATGGGGCGGACACATTTACCTACCAGGCTCCGGCCTATTCATTCTCAGTTCTCAGGCTTAAAAAAGCAATTTTGCGGGAAGTATCATAATTAAAAACAACCCGGCAGTAAGGTACGATCTCCTAAAGGTGATCGCTTAGACCTTACTGCCGGGTTGTTTTAACTCAGCTTATTTTGTTATATATGTTCTATCTTCCCTGTTCTACTTGATTTCCAGACCCTGGGCATACAGCTTATATGTCTCCAAACCTGCCAGATCCACATCCTCAAGGGTGATGGGGTCGCCCTTTTTTACATCCCTGAGCAGGGTTGTTCCGTTTAGCAGGTAAAACGGAGCAAGGTCCTGGCCGGATGTTCTTTCCAAAAGTTCAGGAATCAGGCCATCGATTGCATGGTGATGGCCCTGTACCGTAAGCTGGGTGCCCTTTGGCAGATCCCGCTCAGCAACACCGGCCAGAACAGATACCTGGCGGCACTCAGGATGGGTCCCGATCCCCATAAGGTCTCCCAGGAGAATGGATATGGGAGTCTCAAGGCCCATATAGTGGTATGGATAATAGATGCATGCGTATTTGTCGTTTCTGCTCATCACATGACCTTTACTCTTAAGGATCTCCCACATTTTTTCGTTTTCGCACCTGACAATAATGAACTCTCCGCCGCAGAAGCTGGCCTCATCCTTACCCCTAAGGTTGTAGAACACATCCACTACTCCTGTCTTCTTAAGGATTCCTCCATCTTCCTCGGGAATGAAAATGTTAGCCAGTTCGCTGGTCTTGGCCACAGGATAGCTTAAAAACGGAGAGGAGGGCACAAGTCCGGTAATATTGGAAACCAGGTTCATCTCGCAAAGGTCAGCGGAGATAACTCCTGTGTATTTCTCCAGTATGCTGCGGCGCTGATCCAGTGTTTCCACGCCATTATAATACCAGCAGTCCTGCATCTGCGGTATCTTCTCCACAACACCGCTTCCATCCGTGCAGGTAAATTCCCCTGTCTCCCTGTCCCACACAAAATCATATTCGCTGGACTTCCCGGCCGCCACTACCTCCAGGCCCAAAAGCATGGCCCAGGAATAGAGGTCCAGAAGGTTGCGGGGCTGGTCGCCATTGACCAGTGCATACACCGCACCATGTTCTGCAGCCACCTGGTTCAAAAGGGGGCCGCACACACTGTCTGTTTCCTTGGAAACCATATACACATTAACTCCTGCCCGAAGGGCTGCAAGGGCTGCGTCAGAGCTGACCGCCGTATTTCCCGTACACTCCACAAGGGCAGTGATTCCGCATTCCATCACAAGGCGGTAATCACTGACTATAAGGATAGCCTCCTTGGGCGCCTGTTCGATCTCAGGCTTTCCCTCACAGAAAATGATCTGGTCCTCATCATACCCGATTTCCTTTAACACCTCCAGGCACTCCTCTGGATGCCGGGAACAGATAACCCTTAAATCCATATGCTTTACCTTGGGGATCTGGGCAAGCAGCGTGTAGCCATAGCCGCGGGTGGCGCCGATAATGCCTACCTTGGAGGTTTTTCCGGTTGTGTTGTTGATTAAATTTGTATAATCCATACTGATAAGTCTCCTTTACATTCTGAATGTGAGTTTTTTATTATCGAATTACATTTCCACCCTGGATCACATGCTCTACCCTGGAAAGGGCCTTTATATCTTCCAGAGGATTGCCGTCCACAATCACCAGATCCGCATCCAGTCCTTCCTTGACCGCACCTGTGATCTGGTCCACTCCACAGAGCTTAGCTGCCTGGGTGGTAACGCCTGCAAGCACATTCCTGTTGCTTGCTCCCAACTGTGCAATGTACTGGGCCTCCCTGGCAAGGCCGCCGTGAAGCCCGTCTGTGCCGATTCCAAACTTTAATCCGCCTGCAATGGCCTCTGACAGACAACCGCAGATGATTTCTTTTTCTCTCAGGCTTCCCTCCTTGTCATGTGGCGAAAACTTGAACAGCAAATCGTCATTCAGCGCATAACTGGGCGTATACACCACCCACCGGTCCATCTTCTTGACCCGCTCTACCTGTTCCTTTGTTATGTAGTACACATGCTCCAGACAGTCAATTCCCGCCGTAAGGCAGTCATCCAGCCCCTGGCCTCCGGAACAATGGCATGCCGTGGTTATATTTACGCTCTTTGCCTCCTCAACCACTGCCCGAAGCTCCTCCGGGGTGATAAAGTGATAGATGAATGGTGTAGCATTGATCACCTTTGTCATAAAGACTTTAAGAAAATCCACCCCTCTGGCAATATTTTCCCTGGATGTCTTTCTAAAGTCTTCCGCACCGCAGTGAGGCATGCCCACGTAACCATGGCCGTGAAGACTTCTCATCCCAATTCCGCTGACTACCAGCCTTGGCCCCTCCAACCTTCCTTCCCTCTGGGCCTGGCGGCAGGTCACATCAATGTAATATTTGTCTCCAAGGCATCTGGCCGTAGTGACTCCGGCATGAAGGTCGTCATGCATGGTTTTTACTGCCCTCAATGTCTGCTCCGCCTCACAGTCGCTCATCTTTACCAGATGATTAGGTATCCTGGCGTCCAGGGCCAGGTGATTGTGGCAGTCGATCATGCCGGGAATAAGAGTCTTATCTCCCACATCCATAGTAACCGCGTCTTCCAGTCCCTCTACGTCCGTAACCTGCTCATAAATTTTTGAGATTTTGCCGTCTTCCACTAATACGGCACCATTTTTTACCTCAGTTAAATCCTGTCCTTTAATGATCGTCCCTGCTTTTATTAATAATCGTTCCATAATCCGGCTCCTTACTTATCACTTGTCTCAGCTTGTTTTTTTTGTGCCTTTTTATAAAAATACCCTGTCAGCAGCGGAGTTAGGATCGCGCTGACAACTACAGATGCCGCAACCTGGGCAGTCGCCACTTCCACAACAGGATTCAGGGATGGATCCGCCATTGCAACAGAGGCCGGCACTGCAACTGCATTTCCGCCAGTGGTTCCAATAGCCATACCCATGGGATCCGGTTTGCGGCGGATCGCACTGTAGATGTAATAGGTCAGGACACCGGTACATACAACGGTCACAAGTCCCAGGACAATACCGCCTGCACCTGCCTTTACGATTGACATAAGGCTCATGTTAGCGCCCAGTACAAATCCATTAAACGGCAGCAGCATAGCAAGTCCGTTTGTCAGAAGCATCTTAAACTCCTCATCTGCATTTCCCAAAAACATACCGATAAAAAGGGGTACAATCACAGCAATAATGGATATCAGCGGAATTTCTGCCAATCCGGTTGCACCAAGGGCGATCATTGTCAAAAACGGTCCATCGTTTAAGGACAGGATCGCGATTGCTCCCACATCCGTGGAATCGCCGAATTCCTTTGCAAGAGCGGTATAGATCGCACCATTAGAGTTGGTAACTGCCGTAATAACTGCCAATGGAGTCAACCCCAGTATTCCGGCTGGTCCAAACGCCCTGTTCAGCCCCCAGCCGATCAACACACCGATTATATACTTTAGTGCGGTCAGGACAGCGCCCTTGTAAAGGGGCATACCAGCCTGCTTAAAACTGATGGTTGCACCGCTGCACAGGATAAACAGTCCTACCAGTGCCGATGTTCCGTTTTTGAAAAGCCCGGTTGTAAATCCCCCGATTTCCAACACCTGCGGTATAAACGTGTTGATCACACACCCCAGCAACAGCGGTATTACCATCATTCCCCCCGGAAACTTTTTCATTGTTGCACAAATCTTCATACCTCATCTCTCCTTTGTGGTTATTGCATTCTGTCTCACATGCTAACCACATATACAGCAATTAATGTGCCAAATCAGTCAATCAAACATGGGGGCAGGAAAAAACTCCGCTAAAATACATACAAATCTGCGTTTTTTCCTATCCCCAAATCATTGGTCCCAATTTTAAATATTCCCCAATATTTGTTGCAATTGTTTTAAATCGCAACGCATCATTGTTGCAATCCGTATTTCTTCATCTTTCTCCAAAGAGTAGAGCGGTCCATGCCAAGGATCCTGGCCGCCTGCGTCCGGCTTCCCCCGCTTTGCTTCAGAGCCGTGCGCAGCCTCTCCGGTTCATCCAGGGAAAGAGAGTCCGGCAGAGAATGAGCAGGCGCAGGAAGCGGCCCCCCGTCCAGGTCCGGTGGGTACAGGGCATCCTGAAGATTTTGTTTTGTAATACAATCCCCAGTCTTAAACACACAGGTACGTTCAACTATATTCTTAAGTTCCCGTATATTTCCAATAAATGGATAATTGTGAAGGGTTGCAAGGGCCCCTGTCTCCAGCCGGGGAACCGGAAGGCGGTTCTCCCTGCTGTGCACGTTCAACAGATGAAGAAACAGCAGTTCCACATCATTTTCCCGCATCCTAAGAGGCGGCAGGAACAGGCGGAGCACATCCAGACGGTACATCAGATCTCTCCGGAACAGTCCCTGCTCGGAAAGTTTTCCAATACTCTTATTGGTGGCGGAAATAATGCGCACATTAACATCAATCACTTTATTGTCACCGATCCTTCGCACCTGTCTCTCCTGCAGTACTCTTAAAAGCTTACTCTGAATGGATAGGGATATCTCCCCAATTTCGTCCAGAAAAAGAGTTCCCCCATGGGCCAGTTCAAAAAGCCCCATTTTCCCGCCTTTGCTTGTCCCGGTAAAGGCGCCTTCCACATATCCAAACAGTTCGCTTTCCAGCAGATTCTCAGGCAGGGCCGCGCAGTTGATCGCTACAAAAGGTCCATTTTTACGCTGGCTGCTGTTGTGGATGCTTTGGGCAAACAGCTCCTTGCCCGTTCCCGTCTCCCCCACAATGATGACATTGGAATCAGAGTCAGCATACCGTTTGGCGTTTTCTATGGTATTGTGAATAATACTGCTCTGATAAATGATGTCATCAAAGGTATATTTGGCCTGGAAGCCTCGCTCGCTTAACTTGCGCCGGATCTGGCTTTCCAGGTCCTGGATCATGGTAATGTCAGAGAGATTGAAAATAACTCCTGACATTTCATTGTTGGCAATGACCGGCGTACAACTCACAGATACGGTAACCTTGGTTCCGGGAATAGCAAGGATCCGCCCTGTTTCCCCCTGCCCGCTGGCAACAACGGAAAGGAACATCTTATGAAGATAGGGAAGAACCTGCTTTAGGGGCTGGTTCATCAGGCTGATATCCCCATTCATCTGACGCACCACCCGGTTACGCACCTTGATTACGCCCCCGGAATCCACATAAAGTAAACCGTCCTTGGATGAATAGATGATGGTCTTATACATCTGGGAAATGATCCGTTCCTGGCGGATCTGGTCCACTGTATGAAGAGTCTCATCCAATGTCTGCAAAACCGTATCCTCCCCTGTCCGTATTATAACAGACGGGATATTGTACTGCCGCGCCAGGATGTTGGCTGAATACCCGCCGATCAGGGCATCGCATCCCGCTGCTTTGGCTTTTTCCAGAGTAGCGGGCAATTCCTCCGGATTGATGGGAGCATAGACTTCCGCGCTTGTCTTAAATAAACGGCAGATATCCTTTACCTCATACATCTGCCCGCTGAATCCGCATACTGCGATCTTTTTTGGATGGTAGGTCTCACAGCATTCGGAAATGGCCCTCACCACATCATATCCTGAGATGGATAATCCTATCGTAGGGATCTGTGTGTATTTAGCAGATGTTTTTAGTGCCGAGTACCCCCTTGCAATGATCGCATCATACTGGTCAGCCGGAACATCCAGCGTATCCTCCACTGTCATCACCCGGATATCCGCATTCAGCCGTTGACTCTCAGGATGATGTGCAACCACGTATTCTACCTTATCTTTTAACTCGGGATACGGGACAATAAATAAAAGACGGATCATAGTTTACCCCCATGTTTTATCATAATAGATGTTGCAAAAATGTTGTGTTGCGAAAATGTTGCATTGTTTTGATTATACAACGCTGCAACATTTACAGTCAAGAGACAGAATGGAGGGATCATTTTCCCCATTCCTGTACCGGCGCGGTTTTTGCCTGGAATGTAAAGACATAAAAAATTATTATTACGTCTGGCATGAAAATTGCTGTATAATAGGTATAAATGAAATACCGCAAGGTAAAAGGAGGTATACCCATGGCTGTATTAGGATGCATTGCCGATGATTTCACCGGGGCCAGTGACGCGGCTTCCTTTCTGGTAAAAGGAGGTATGAGTGTCCGCCTTTACAACGGAATCCCGGATCAACCGGCTTTAGAAAAAGGCCCGGACCGCCATCATTCCCCGGACCGCCCTGACGATGCCCAGGCCATTGTCATTGCATTAAAATCAAGAACCCAGGAAACCAGCCGGGCCGTGGCCGACAGTCTTAGGGCCGCCCGCTTTCTGCTGGCTCAGGGCGTTAAGCAGATCTATTTTAAATATTGTTCCACCTTTGATTCCACCCCCAAAGGCAATATCGGGCCGGTAGCCGATGCCTTAATGGACCTTATGAAGGCTCCTTACACATTGCTTTGCCCCGCTCTTCCGGTCAATGGGCGAACGGTGGAACACGGAATGCTCCTGGTCAACGATGTTCCCCTCCATGAGAGCCATATGAAGAACCATCCCCTGACCCCCATGTGGGACTGCAGGATTGATAAGCTGATGGAACCTCAGAGCCGCTATGAATGCCGCTGCCTTACCACGGAAGAAGTGGAACATTTCTCCCCCGGATCATTGGAACAGGTTCTCGGATCCCCCCTCTACCTGATCCCTGATTATAAAGAACCTGAAGACGGCAGCCGGATTGCCGCTGCTTTCGGCCATCTTCCCCTTCTCACAGGAGGAAGCGGACTTCTGGAGCCATTGGCGCAAATGTGGACAAACAGGCTCTCCTCAGAAGGCCACATACCCGAGAGCGGTACTGATGGAAAGGCCCTGCTGTTGGCAGGAAGCTGTTCCAAGGCCACCCTGGGACAGATCGCATGGTACCAAAGCCAGGGAAAACCATGTTATAAACTGGATCCGGCAGCCATGCTGGATGGAAAGCAGACCCTGGAAGATGCATGGCAGTTCATAGAAACGCACAGCAGCAGCCCTGATACGGTCCTTGTGTACAGCTCCGATACCCCTGAAAAAGTGAAGGAATTCCAAAAACTGGGTATAGAAAAAGTAGCAGACATGCTGGAAGGCACCACAGCCCGGCTGGCAGTCCGTGCCGTGGAACAGGGCTACACCAGGATCATCTCCGCGGGGGGAGAGACCTCCGGCGCAGTGACCAAAGGGCTGGGATTCTCCTCCTATTGGATGGGGGAAAGTGTGGCTCCCGGAGTACCTATCATGGTACCGGCGGAACGGCCGGATATCCGTCTGATCCTCAAAAGCGGAAACTTTGGGCAGGAGGATTTCTTTGGCCGCGCCCTTACAATGACATCCAAGTAACAAGGACACCAACATAATGATCTGGAGGGAAAAATGGATTCTGTATTACATGATAAACTGAACTCCGCTGTATGGGCTGCCCACAGCCTGTTTCAGCGGGGAAAGACGGCCGGTTCCTCGGCCAATATGAGTTTCCGTCACAATGACCTTATCTATATCAGTGCCAGCGGTTCCTGCTTCGGCACTATGAGTGAAGAGGATTTTACAGCAATCAGCCTGGACGGAACACCTGTGTCCGGTAAAAAGCCCAGCAAGGAATGGCCTCTGCATCTGGCTCTTTATGAGAAATCAGAGGATATTGGAGCCGTGATCCATACCCATAGCACCTACTCCGTGCTGTGGACATTTGTACCTGACCTTTCGGAGCACGATTGTATTCCGGACCATACTCCTTATCTGAAAATGAAGCTGGGCACTGTTGGACTGGTCCCCTACGAAAAGCCTGGCTCCGATGCACTGTTTGCCGCATTCAGGGAACGTGTCCATGAAAGCCAGGGATATCTGTTAAGGAACCATGGTCCGGTTGTGCCCGGCAAAACAGTAATGGATGCGTTCTACTGCCTGGAGGAGCTGGAAGAGAGCGCCAGGGTTGCCTGGGAACTGTACCGGGCAGGGCTGCATCACCTGTAACGGAGCTTAAGGCGCATCCTTCTTCTTATCTGAGGAAAAAATCATGAAGCATAAAAGAAGCCGCAGAACGTATGATCTGCGGCTCACAAAAATCCCTTATGCCATTCCCATAAATCGTAACCACCATATCCCTGCCGGCAGCGTGACAGCGGAAAGCAGCATGGAAACCGTAATAACGGCAGCCCCCAGCTCACCATCTCCCCCCATCTTTTTTGTCACAATATAGACATTCATGGCTGATGGAACCGCAAACATCACAAAGGCAGTCACCATCTGCTCCGGGTTAAATCCCAGCCACAGCATGGGAACCGCAAAAAGAAGGGGAGTGACCACTACCTTATAGACAGCCCCAAACATGATCCATGCCCCCCTGCCCGCAAAGGCGGAGGGCCTGGTTCCTGCTCCGATCAGAATAAGAGCCATGGGGGTTGAAAGCTGCCCCAGATAAGACAGGGCCTTGTCCACAGCGGATGGAAGGCTGATGTGCATCAGGGAAAAGGGCAGGGCTGCAAGAATGGCCACGATCATGGGATTGGTCAAAATATCCTTAAGCATCTTCTTCCAGCTAACCTTCCGGCCCAAAGGATCATAGTAGGATAATACGATCGTAGCCAGTACATTGTAGAAAGGCAGCACAAAGGTGACCACCATAATCGTGGACGGCACAGACTCCCTGCCCAGAATGCTCTGGCAGATCGGAAGGCCCAAATACACAAAATTCCCCCTAAAGGCACTGTGAACCACCGCGCTTACAGCGGTCCTGTCCTTAACCAGCAGGACACATAAAGTCCATGCCACTGCAAAGGACACGCAGGTACAGATCAACAGATAGGCGGTAAACCTGATATCCAGGCATTCGCTGAAGTTACTGCGTGATACATCCAGGAATAACTTGGCCGGAAGCGCGGTATAAAACACCAGGGATGTGGCCTGTGACACAAAATCCCCTGTCAATATCTTCTTTTTCCCTAAATAAAAGCCGATTCCCATTACCATGAATACAGGTATGACTGAATTGAGGCTGAATATGATATGTTCCATTACGGCAATACTCTCAGTTCTTTAAAATTCCGGCCCTCTCCTGTGTATTCAAAGGGTCCCGGTGTGGGATGCTGTCCCCGTCTGATGCCCAGAAAGTCTTCCTCTATGCGCAGCGGCGAACCGTCCGGGTTCTCATATGGCTGTTCGGTCTCAAAGGCATTTCCCAACATTGACGTGGAGACAAACTCTGTCTCCATCTGAGGCAGATGGTCATAGAGATTGGTGCGGAAATAATAGGCTCCCTCCTTTTTAACCAGTTCAAAATAGATCCTGTTCTCCCTGTCCACATAATTAAGGCGTTCCTTTGCATAAGGTTTGGCGCCGTTAAAATATGCATTCCCGCTGACATACATGGGGAGATGGCTATTATAGTCATAACGGCGTCCCCATGAGGTCTCCGGCGTGCCCTCATCTGTAAACTGGTAATAATATTCATCGTGAAGTGGATAGTCATCATAAATATGAAGCCCTGCCTCTATATTTACCTGGGGATTCATACCCACCAGCCTGGCCACCTCCGGGTTGCGCACCTGCCTTTTCTCCTCAGGCAGATCCGGCTGGATAAATATATTATTATAAAACCGGTCATCACCATTGTTAATTGTCATGCAGCCCATGATATCAGTCTCATGCGGGAAATGATAAGGCGTAAACCTGCCCTCCGAACTTCCGATGTCAATGGGACCGGCAATGATATTGTGGACAAAGGCCAATCCCTGGGAACGCTCCCTCAGCGCAAACCTGGAAAGGAACAAATTATTGTCAACAAGGGCAGGTCCGTGGCTCACCTCAATATACAGGTCCTCACTGATCCTGGTGTCCTCCTCCCCGTGGTTATCGTGGAACAGGTTGCAGGAAACCCTGGTCCCCTGTGTCTGCCAGTCCAGCCATATCCCCCTGTGGCAGTGGTGGATATGATTGCGGCGTATCACGGTATCGATCGCTCCATGGAGTTTAATACCGCCCAGTTCCGAACCGGAAAACTCCCCGTATGTATTAATATGATGGATCTCATTCCCCTCGATCAGTGAAAAGATCCCTCCCAGATGACCCACAATGCCTGTCTGTCCGCAGTTAAATATCTTGTTGCGGCGTACAATGTGGGATCCCACTGTCTCCTTGCTCCATCCCGTGTGCTGCGCGTAGTGCACCAGGTCCCGCTCCAGCTGTGTTCCAGATTTAATACGGTCCTTTGTCCAGCGGTTATCCGAAGGATGCCAGCACTTTCCCAGACTGACGCCTGAACATCTGGAGTCTGAGATCTCGCAGTCCTCTATGATCCACCCCACGCTCCAGTGGGGACCGATCAGTCCGTCCTGGAATGCGGTGGGCGGTGCCCACTGGGTGGCTGCCTGCTTTAAAACAAATCCGGAAACCGTGATATAATTGGTATGGGTCTGTTCCGGGAAAAATACCCTGCGCCGCACATTGATCTCCACAAGGTTCTCCGCCGGTGTCCCGTCCGGAAACCTGGCGTAGATTACCGTACTGTCTCCGTCCTGCACGGTGTACCATTTGTGCTGCCTGGAATATTCCCTATCCCACGCCCATTCCAGCGGTTCGTCACTATATAGTTTGTCCAGGCTGTCCTCTTCATAGAGTGCCTGACCGTTACAATACACCTGTCCCACATGGTTGACTCTTCCCAGCCCCCGGTACCAGTCTCCGTATACCTCTGTGGTGTACGGATTATAACCGCTGAAGAATCCGTCCGGAATCCTTGTCATCCATGTATCATCCTTTACATGGGTCCACTCCTTTATCTCCTCAGCGCCGCTGATAACCGCGGCTCCCGGGACCTCGGAACAATATACGATCCTGTCCCGGTCAGAGGTTCCTCCATGCTTAGGGTTCACACACTCCCGGTAGATTCCCGGTGCTACGATCACTTTATCCCCGGGCAGGGCAATTTCCGCTGCCTGTGTGATCCTGCAAAAAGGCGCCTGTCTCGAACCGTCTCCTGTCAAAGATCCCTTGGCAGATACATAATATTCCATAATAAGTCCTCCTCCAGATGATATCTGTTTTGTTCCGTCCGCCGGATGATCCGCCCTTTACCGGGCGCGCCTACCCCTTCACCGCCCCCTGGGTCAACCCGTTGGATATCTGCTCCTGTGCTGAGAAATAGGCAATGATCACCGGCAGTGAACTGATAAAAACAGCACACATAATGGCTGGTATGTTTACTGCCGCCTCCCCGTAAAAGTTCTTAAGGCCCACGGGAAGCGTCATCCTGTTCTTGCTGTCCACCAGCGTCATTGCATAAATGAATTCATTCCAGGTATGGAGAATGTCATAGATGACAACCGTGGATACCGCAGGTTTGGCCAGGGGCATGATAATGCGTCCGTACAGTGAAAATGATCCGCACCCGTCTATAATGGCCGCTTCCTCGATCTCGTGGGGAATATCCCTGAAAAACTGGGTGATGATAACCGTGGAGATGGGAATGCTGAAGCTTACATATGGGCCGATGAGGGCGATCAGATGATTGTAAATATTCAGGTCCTTGGAAATCACATAGATCGGTATCAGGGTCGTATGGACCGGGATCATCATCCCTATCATAATAACTGCAAATAACAGCTCTGCCCCTTTAAAACGAAGCTTGGATATGGCAAAGCTTACCATGGTGGAACAGAGGATCACCAGAACCACCGCTGAAACGCACACAATAATGCTGTTTAGGAAATACTTTAAAAAATCCCCGGTAAGGACCAGCCTGAAATTATCCAGGCAAAGGGAGGCTGGAAATCCCCACGCACTTCCAAAATACTCCTTTTGTGTCTTAAAGGATGTCATGATAATAAATATAAAGGGATACACGGTGATGACTGTTATGATCAGACAAAGGGCGTATTGAAGCGCGCGGACGATCCCTTTTAGTAAACCTGCATTGTCTTTCAACCTGTCTTCCTCCTCCCTGATTTCCTGGAACGCTCGCCGCCGATCTCTCCAAAGGCCGAGGTTGCTCCATAGTACACAATGGCAAAGGTTCCGCAGAATAGGAACAAAAAGCTGGCAATGGCGCTGGCATATCCCATATTCCATCCCTGGATCCCCTGCTTATAGAGATAGGTGGCGACCAGCTCACTGGTGCCGCTGGGCCCTCCCCCTGTCATGATCCAGATCAGATCAAAATACTTTAAGGACCCCACAATATTCAGCAGGGCGGCTGTCCGTATGGTGGGCAGCAGGAGCGGAAAGGTCACATTCCAGAAACACTGCCAGCTGCCGGCCCCGTCCAGTTTGGCTGACTCCATCAGTTCCCCCGGCACATTAGTCAGCCCTGCTTTTAAAAGGATCATATAAAAGGGGATAAATGTCCAGCATATAACAATGAGAACGCACGGCAGCGCATATGCCGGTTCTCCCAGCCAGCCCTTTACCAGATTCCCCTTTCCAATTCCCCGAAGAACGGCCTGCAAAAGGCCGAAATTCGGGTCATACATCAGATTCCACAGAATACCGGTGGCTGATGTGGAAAGCAGCACGGGCAAAAACCAGAGCGCTTTGTATATCCGCACCCCCTTCAGCCTGGAATTGATCAGCAGCGCAAGGATCAATGCTCCAGGAAGCTGGATACAGATGGATGTCACCATTAAGATCAGGTTGTTCTTAAGGGCATTCCATACATTGGGATCGTGGACCAGGCGGACCCAATTGTCCCACCCGGCCCATCCTTCCGACATTATACCATTCCAGTCCAAAAAACTGAAATAGATTGTTTTGCCAATGGCAAAAACATTATAAAATCCATAAAAAAACAGTGTTGGAGCTATAAATACCAAAATGGTCAGAATACGCTTGACCGAAAT
Organism: Clostridium sp. FS41; assembly: GCF_000954015.1. Classification (NCBI taxonomy): domain Bacteria; kingdom Bacillati; phylum Bacillota; class Clostridia; order Eubacteriales; family Clostridiaceae; genus Clostridium; species Clostridium sp. FS41. The sequence goes on along the minus strand of NZ_JYHN01000006.1, from coordinate 90,302 downwards.
GGTCCTGCCTTTTTTCTGAACAGGTATGTCAAGCCCCGCGGCATTGGTATGATCAGACATAGGGCCTCCTTAACTTACAGGCATGAACGGATTACTGTTTCAGTTCTCCGTAACATTCAACCGCTACCTTCTCAAGACCTGCGGCCGCTTCCTCCGGTGTCATGGTACCTCCGTAAAGGGCCTGGGTATAGTCCTTGAACGCTTCGCCCAGCTCTGCAACAAACTGCTGGTCGTAGAAATTCTGGGTCCAGTCGGCCTGGATCAGGTTATCAAACTGTTCCTGGACCAGCGGGTCACTGATCGTTACATCCTTTGCGCCTGTAAAGCAGTTTCCGGCGTCAATATAGTCCTGGCTGAAATCCGCATTGGTGAGATAATACAGGAAATCCGCTGCCATCTCCGGATATTCACACTGGGATGAGATGGAGAATACATTTCCACCGGCAACAATGCCCAGTTCCCCGGAGTCATTGCAGGCCGGGTATGGGAAGGTGCCCACCTTTTCATAAAACTCTGCATCCTCAGCCACACAATTGCTCAGGAATCCATTGGTCATGATAAACATGGCCGCCACTTCATTATAGAACAGCATACGGCTGCCGCCTGCATTATGGTCGATTCCATTGGTCCCGTCCGGATAGTAGCCTTTCTGAGAAAACTCGGATATGCGGCGTCCGGCCTCGATAAAATGCTCATTATCAAAAGAAACGGTCCTGTTGGAAAGCCCCTTGGACATCTCCTCTCCCCCCAGGTTCACACCCAGCATGGTATATTCCAGCAGTCCCGGCCACTTATTCTTATTCCCCAATGCAAAGGGGACATAGCCTGCGTCCTTCAGGCTGGCACATACGGCATCCAGTTCTTCCCATGTTGCAGGTACTTCCAGATTCAATTTGTTAAATATCTCCGTATTATAAAATATCACGGAAGGCGCGATTCCGATCCCCATTCCATAGATCCTGTCGTCAAAGGTGGAAATGCCGAACTCAAAGTCATAGTATTCATCCTTATACGGTGCGATGAGATCCGTAATATCAGCCACTAATCCATATTCAATGTATGTCTTAAGCACATCGCCGCCCCAGTTCATAAATACATCCGGGATATCCGTGGCCCCTGCCCCCATGACGGTTTTGATCTTTGTCTTGTACGCATCACTGTCCAGGCGGGTCTGTTCCACCGTAACATTCGGATATGCCTTATTAAAACGCTGGATCCCATGATCATACATCTGCTGGCGCACATCATCCGTGGCACCGTGCCAGAAGCTCAGGGTGTACGTCACATCACTTTTGATCTCAGGATCCGCTTCCTGGTCACCTTCCGAACCGGCCGGTGCAGCTTCCCCTGCCGCCTGGGCCGATACGGCCTCTGCCGTCCCCTGATCCGGTGCAGATGCAGAGCCCCCGCTGCCGGCACACCCCATCACGCTGCCGCCTGTCAACACAACCGCCATCATCATTGCTGCAAGTCTTCGTTTCATAATGTCCCTCTCCTTTACATTTGTTCTTATCGGGTTTCTATGTATTTATTTCATGGTTCCCGTCTGCCGTCCCATTCTCTTTCTTTACACCCCTTAAACCGGCCTTGATAAGTTCACGGATCATATCCGACCTGGAACGGTCGTAGAACCGCTCTTTCTTTTCCTTATCCAAAACGGCTTCAATATCAGGCGTAACTGCGAAGGTCAATTTTTTTAGCCCGGTACCCATGAATATCACCTCCTTTTTCAATAGTTCAGAACCTATGAACCTGTCTCAATTATAGTTCATAGGTTCTGAACCTGTCAAGGCTTTTAAGGCACACTTTTTTGCCTCTTTTAGTAACCTTTTTTGCTTGACAGAACCTATGAACCTGGGTATTATATGAACTAAGGAGGTACTTGATTATGCCTACAGAGAAACCGCGTTATACGATAATTGTTGATGATGATCTACTCAGACAGATTGATGATTTCCGCTTTGAAAACCGCTTTCCCAGCCGTTCCGCCGCCACCTTGGATTTGATACGCCGCGGCATCGAACAGCTAAGGAAGGAGCAGGAAACATCCAGGAAGGACAGCGACCGGGAATAAGCGACAGAATATAGACAGGACAGACTTCGGAATACACAAAAACATTCCCCCTGCAGCAGGCCGTCCCATGATACGGGACCATCTGCTGCAGGGGGAATTTATTGTTCTTCTTTATATTGGATCTTATACAGTTCCAGGCGTCTGTTACGCCTGCTTTGCTTCATTATAGGCAGTGATCGCCTCAGTGATATTGGAGGCGGTTCCGCTTTGGATTATCCTGGACAGTTCGGATAGCCTGTCCGGCTCCAAAAACTCCTTCCCCAGATAGGGGCCAAAGGTGTCCGTGATCCGGATATTCTGTTCCTTAATGCTGTTTTCCAGATTCCTGAGAGCCAGGGATGTATCCTCCAAAGCCTGCTTTAAGTCATCCAGATGGGACTTGTGGCTGGCCACGATCTCGTCTGAGATAATGTTCTTTGTGACGCTCTCAAAGGTGTTCAGGGCATCCTTTTTCCTGGTGGTGATCTCGGACAGTTCCTGTTCCACGCACGCTATCTCATCATCATATTTCTCAAGGTCATATATGTCTTCATTGCCGTCCTTCTGGATGGTATGGGTGATCACCCTGATCTTCTTCCGGTTGGCGCGCAGGGTGTTGCGTATGGCCCGGCCGCGTTTTAAAGCGTCCTGATAACGCAGGCGGGTCTTATTGCCAACCAGTACGTATAACCCGCCGAACAGCAGCACATCCAGAAAGTACACCGCTGCCAGATACCACATCTGCCGCTGCTGCAGCAACAGAAAATAGATCCCGCAGGGGACAGCCAGGAAGCAGACCAAAATGGTCATAAAGAATAACATGAACTCCTTCACGCCCCTGGGATCGTACAGGGCATAATAATAGGTGCTGTTGCAGAACCCAGGTACCCGCTCCTTCTGGAACAAAGTCTTCATCTGCAGCTTCAGTTCACGGTTATGCTCCCGCAGTTCGCTGGTCTCCTCATCGATCCGCTCCTTCATCCCCTTATTCTTAGCCTTCTCCCGTTTTGCCCGGGCCTTTTTAAGCCGTTCCTGGCCCTTTGCAATCTCTTTATCATAGCTGGAATTAATCTCATCCAGCCGCTTCTTAACAGTCTGGTTCACAGCGTCCGCCACTGCCCGGTTCGCTGTCTCCAGCTCCTGTTCCTGATGTTCCTCTTCATCTGCCAGCTGAGCTGCCGTATTTTGGTCACAGTTCAGACGGTACACTGCATCCCTGGCATCTGCCAGAAACCTTACATAATCTGTAATTGCGGGTCCCACCTGCATTTCCTCCTTATGGGAACTTTTGTAACATCTTACAATTTTGTGCAAAGCCATACTATGTATAGCTTACTACAAATAGCCCCTTGGAGCAAGTGATGTTACAAAAAATTCAAATATGACAGAAATATGTCTGAACTGCTGCGATATGTGGTCAGGTGGGACTGACCTTTATGGCTTCATGCCTACGCCGCCCTGTATGAAGAGTGTATCCCCTGTTATGTACTTGGCATCATAGCTTGCAAGGAATACACAGACCTTTCCTATATCCTTTTGTGCGTCCCCGTACCGGCCCAGCGGGATGGCATCCAGGTTTTTCTTAAACATCTCCGGATTTTCCTGTCCCCACTGGGCCAGCTTATCCGTCATCACAAGAGGCAGGACCACATTTACATTGATATCGTAAGGCCCCCATTCATTGGCAGCCACACGGGACATTCCGCGGATCCCCTCCTTTGCCGCCGCATAGGAACTCTGCCCCGGCTTACCGGAAATGCCTGCTCCGGATGCAAAATTGATCACAGATCCCTTGGTCTCCTTCAAATAAGGAAATGCATGCTTCATGTAAAAAAAGGTTGCATACAGTCCGGAATAAATGGCCTTGTCAAAGTCCTCCTGGGTGTGCTCCACCAATGTCAACCCGGAAGCTGAAGTCTGGGCGCTGTTGATCAGCACATTCAGCTTGCCGAAATGTTCCACGCCTTTTTCAATGGCAGCCTTTACCTGATCCTCCCTGGCCCCGTCCGCAACGCAGATCACCACATCTGTGCCAAAATCACGCTCCAGCTCTTCCTTTGTCTTCTCCATGCCTCCTGGGAAAATGTCGGTAAGTATCATGCTGGCGCCCTCATCAGCAAATGCCCTGGCCACGCCTCTGGCAATTCCGCCTCCGCCTCCTGTGAGCAATACAACACGGTCTTCCATTCTTCTTAAATGCTGCATACACGTATCCTCCCTCATCACAATCTCATTAATAATTTTCAGAAAACTCATCGTGATTACCATTATAGACGCGTATATTTATTTGTCAATAAGGATTTTTTCGTTAATTAATTATTTATCAGCGTAGTTTTTCTTATATATTCAGAGTTTATATGGTATAGCGTGGAAGACCTTTCCTTATTTTTCCGTTTATTAACTAAAATTTTTTTTTGATTGTATTATTATTTAACAATATTTTTTTGATTCCAATCTTTACTTGCGGACTGCCCAGGCCTTTGGCAGGTATTTTATGGTTCCTTCCACCATGTCCCGGACCAATTTCCTGATATCCTCCTCCCTGCAGTTCCTGCCCCTTATCTGGGGATCATTCATAAATGCCTGCACCACCAGCTCCTCATTGCAGGTCAGGGCAGCCTCCAGTATGGTTTCATGATTTTCCACCGCGGGCATGATCAGGGCCTTTACCGGCTCCGGCACACTGCCTGCCAGCACCGGCCGGATAGCGTCCCGCTCAAATACGGCATTGGTTTCCACCACCGCGCCGGCCGGAAGGTTGGGGATCTGAAGTCCTGTATTGGGTATGTTCACATTGCTCACCACCCGCTCCAGGCCGCACAGCGCCTTGATCAAAAGGATTCCCTCCTCCCCTGTGGGCTTTAAGTCTATCTCCGTCTCTCCGCACAGAAGTTTTCTGCTCTTCTCCATGCGGTTTTCCAAGTCTTCTTTCCGCCAATCCACTGAGGTCAGGCCGAACTTCCAGCGCGCCACGGTCTCAGGATCCTTCAGATACTCATCCCCCGGCATGAACTCAGCCAGGTGGCGGTCACCCGCCGCCGCAATCAGCCCGTACCGCCTGAACAGGTCGAATTTTACCCTGTGGGCGCAGGCAAAGCATGCATTTGCCCAGTTGGTATCGCGCTCCGCATACCCTTCTTCAAAATGCTCATCCACATACTTCCTGTACATGGGGAACAGGTCGATCCCCTCATAGGAAGCATAGTCAAACCAGGTGAAATGGTTGATACCCAGGACATTTACACGGATATCCTTCCTGTTAATACCCTTAAGCCCCATGGTATCTTCTAGTAATCCCTTCAGGACTTTCTGTGTGCCGAACACCTCATGGCAGCAGCCGAACGCCTTGATCTGTGGAAATACATGGTACAATGTTTTTACACACAATGACATGGGGTTGGTGTAATTGATGACCCAGGCCCGGGGCGCATAATCCCTGATAGCTTTGGCAAACTCCACATACATGGGAATGGTGCGCAGTGCCCTGATCATACCTCCCGGGCCCGCGGTATCCCCCACGGACTGATAGATCCCCAGACGCTCCGGCATATGGACATCCACCGCCATCTCATCAAAAGTGCCCGGAAGAATGGAAATGACTACAAAATCCGCTCCTGTCAGCGCCTCCTCCAGGCTCATGCAAGTCTCATATGTCCACTTCCCCGCTGCCTCAGGGCGCTGGGACAGCCGGTTACCAATGATTTCATTGGCCCTGGAAGCCTCCGCATCTATGTCATACAGCCTGATGGTGCCGCTTATGGAAGATTCCATGGCCAGATCCGTCATAAATGTCCTGGCCCATCCCCTGGAGCCGCCTCCTATGTATGCGATCCGGATGTCATTTACCCTTTTATCCTCATATCTCATGTTACATACCGTCCTTTCACTGGTGTTATGTTCCTGGTGTTATGTTATACTGGACATTATAGATAAATTTAGTATAATTGTCTTATGATATATTGATTTATCACAAGCTTTATCAAACAAAATTTACTTATTGGTTTATCCATTATTTTTTAATAACTGGTAATTCTATAGGAACGGAGCCGGAGGTGTCCATGGAACAGATGATCTACCGGGAGAGGATTCCCGGAATTGCCATTGACCGCATTTTACGGGAACCTGGCTTTACCATGCCCAGCAAGCATCTTCATGATGATTATGAGATCTATTATCTGGTGGAAGGAGAGCGCTACTACTTCATTGACAGGACCACCTATCACGTGACAGGCGGAAGTCTGGTGTTCATTGACAGGAACCGGATCCATCAGACCAGCCAGTGCGGGACCGGCAGCCATGAACGGATCCTCATCTCCCTGAGCCAGCACCCCTTTGGGGATTTTCTGTCCCTTACCGGGGAAATGTCCCTGTCCGGCTTTTTCAGCGCCCATACAGGCATCCTGGAATTAGACCAGGAAGGACGTCCTCTGGCGGAATCCCTTATGGATACCCTGGCCTCCGAACTGCACGGACAAAAGCCCGGCTTTCAGCACATGGCCATGTCGGCGCTATCCCGGCTTCTGATCCATGCCCAGCGGCATTTTTCCAGCCCTTCCCACATATCATCCAGGCTTCCTGTATCCACCCAGCCCAAGCACCGGCTTGTGGATGATGCAGCCTCCTATATCACGGAAAACTACAGTAAGGACCTGTCCCTGGAAACCGTGGCCGCTCAGTTTTATGTAAATAAATGCTATTTGAGCCGTATCTTCAAGGAGGCCACCGGCTTTACGGTCAATGAATATATCAACATGGCCCGTGTACGCCGCGCACGGGAGCTTTTGTCCGCCACCTCCATGAGCATCACGGAAGTGTCCTGTCTCCTGGGTTATGACTCCATCACCTACTTTGAGCGGGTATTTCACAGGTATACCCAGACCTCGCCCATGAAATACAGAAAAGCATACAGCGCCCAGCATGTGGACCATGCTTTTTAAAAAATCCTTTTAAAACCCGGTATAAAATGATATACTAAATCACAAACGCCGCCCCTTATGGGGCGGGGAATCAACCGTAAAGGAGAAGCCTTATGTTCAGAATGTGGGGAAAACTAATGAAGGACAACCATCTGCTTCAGGACACGGTCATATGTATATCCGACTACTCCCTGTCCAGGACACAGATGGTATTTAACTCCCTGGACTCCATCTGTTATGAATTTAATCTGGAAAAACCCATGTGGCTGGATTCCACTGTAAAGGATTTCCAGCTCCATGATAAAACACGTTTTACACAGGACAATTTTATCGAAACCATTGACTTTGATTTTCTTGAAATACAGGTGATCGAGGAATAAGACGTGAAGGATCTGTTTACCATCGGGGAAGTTGCAGAACTGTTTTCAATCAACATACGTACGCTCCGCTATTATGATGACATTGGTATCCTGCACCCGGAGACCACGGACCCCCAGACCGGATACCGCTATTATACTACCCGCCAGTTTGAACGGCTGAACACCATCAAATACCTGCGCGCCCTTGGCATGTCCCTGAAAAAGATCGCTCTGTTTTTTGAGAGCAGGGATGTGTCTGTCATGCAGACACTCCTGGAAGAGCAGCACAGGGAAACTATGTTGCGTATCAGCCAACTGATGCAGGTGGAGCGGAAACTGGAATACCGTCTCCAGTCATTGGAAGATGCCCTCCATACACCGCCCGGTATGATCCGGCTGCTGCACTTTGGGCAGCGACAGGTTGCATATTTACGCAAAAATATTCCCCTGGGCGATGATCTGGAGTACTCCCTTCGGGAGCTGGAACGGACCAATACGCTGGAACCCGTAATGTTCCTGGGAAAGGTGGGGGTCTCCATATCGGCCCATGAACTGGTCAGGCGGCATTTTGAATCATTTTCCGGTATCTTTGTGCTTTTAGAGCAGGAGGACCATTACCATGGTGAGGAGCATTACCTGATGGCAGGGGATTACCTGACCATCCGCTTTACAGGCACCCATACGGAAGCTGCTCCTTATTATATGAAGCTTTTGGATCACATGGCTGAAAACGGATACCGGTGCTGCGGTGATTCTGTGGAGATCACGCTGATCGATGCCGGTTTTACCAATGACGCCTCCCAATATGTCACTGAGATCCAGATCCCCATTGAGCAGAACTATTTAAAAAATCCATTGACCCTCCAGTAACTGGAGGGTTTATCTTATTTATAGCAATGATACAAGGAGTGGATGATAATGAAAAATGACAACCTGCTGACAGAAGGAAATGTATTTCGTGTGCTGCTGAAATTCTCAGTTCCCTTTCTCATAGCCAACATCATACAGGCCCTTTACGGCGCCGTGGATCTGATGGTCATTGGCTGGTACTGCGCGCCGGAGAGTGTGGCTGCCGTATCCACCGGAACCCAGGTAACACAGATCATCACCAGCATGGTGTCCGGCCTTACCCTGGGCAGCACGATCATGGTAGGGAAATATACAGGCATGAAGGACGAGGACCGGACCCGCAGAACCATTGGAACCACATTATCCGTATTTGCCGTCATAGCCATTCTTCTGACCATTGTGATGCTGATATTTAAGGGTCCGATCCTGGCCGCCCTTAAAACTCCGGCCGCCTCCCTGAAGGAAGCCAATGACTATGTGACCATCTGCTTTTACGGCATCTTCTTCATCTGCGGCTACAATGCGATCAGCGCTGTCCTCAGAGGATACGGTGATTCCCGCAGACCCATGTACTTTGTTGCCCTGTCCTGTGTGCTGAACATCATCGGGGATATCATGTTTGTAAAATACCTGGGGCTGGGTGTGGCGGGAACCGCCCTGGCCACTGTCTTGTCCCAGTCCATCAGTATGATCTGCTCCATTATCTATCTGAACAGGAGCAGGTTCATCTTTACATTCAGCTTTAAAAACCTGCGTATTGACCGGTCGCTGGCAAAAGAGCTGGCCATGGTGGGGATTCCCATCTCCTCCCAGGAATGTATGGTCCGCCTCTCCTTTCTCTACCTGACCTCGGTCACCAACCGTCTTGGGGTGAATGCAGCGGCAGCCGTGGGCATTGCCAGCAAATATGACGTATTTGCCATGCTGCCCGCCACTTCCATTGCAAGCGCCCTGGCCGCCATCACGGCACAGAACTACGGGGCCGGGAAACCGGAACGGGCCAGACAGTCCCTGGCCGCAGGCATTGGTTTCTCTGTGCTGGCCTCCTCCCTATTCTTTTTGTGGGCACAGCTTTCCCCCCAGACCATGATCGGATTGTTCAACACCAATCCTGATATCATCTCTGCAGGCATCCCATTTTTCCACTCCTGCAGCTTTGACTACCTTGCAGTATCCTTTGTATTCTGTCTCAATGGGTTCATGAACGGGCGGTCCAAAACAGTGTTCACCATGATCAGCTGCTGCTTTGGGGCGCTGGCCCTGAGAATCCCTCTCATATGGCTGGCCTATACATATTGCCCCGACAACCTGTTTGTGATCGGCTCCATTGCCCCCGCTGTCTCAGGATTTATGGCAGTCTATACCATGGGATTTGTTCTGCGGCAGATTCGGACGGACCGGGCTGCTGTAACCGGATTACGGTTGGGGGATAATGCGGTCTAGCGGCAGTCCTTCCCCGAAAAAGACTCGAAAAAAGACTCGAAAAGCCGCCCTGCTGACTTACCTCATCAACAGGACGGCCTTTTATCTTAAAATGATTTACTTAAAACACACGGTCCATCACAGCCTTTTAAGCAGTTCTTCCCTTTGCGCCTCGAAACCTGGTTTACCCAGAAGTGCGAACATATTTTTCTTATAGCTCTCAACGCCCGGCTGGTTAAAGGGGTTAATACCCAGAATATAACCGCTCACACCGCAGGCGAATTCAAAGAAGTAGAACAGTTCTCCCAGATAGAACTCGTTCTGCTCCGGTACCTTAACCATCAGGTTAGGTACATTGCCGTCTGTATGGGCCAGAATGGTGCCGTTCATGGCACTCTTATTCACGAAGTCAACACTCTTCCCTGCCAGATAGTTCATGCCATCGGTATCCACGTCCTCTTTATTCAGGAGAATCTCAACCGGAGATTCTTCCACATTGATCACTGTCTCAAACATGATACGTGCTCCGTCCTGGATGAACTGTCCCATGGAGTGAAGATCTGTGGTAAGATCCACTGCCGCCGGGAGAATGCCTCTCTGGTCCTTGCCCTCGCTCTCGCCATAGAGCTGCTTCCACCACTCGGACACGTAGTGAAGGCTTGGCTCATAATTGGCTACAATCTCAACGGATTTGCCCTTGCGGAGCAGGATGTTGCGCACTGCTGCGTAAAGCAGGGCCGGGTTGGACTCATATGGGGTTTCAAGTGCTTTCTTCCGTCCGGAAGCCGCACCTTCCATCAATTGATCAATATCCGCTCCACTCACTGCGATGGGTAAAAGGCCTACTGCCGTCAATACGCTGAATCGCCCGCCTACATCATCCGGAACAACAAATGTCTCATAACCTTCCACATCCGCCAGATTCTTAAGGGCGCCTTTAGCCTTGTCTGTGGTTGCGTAGATGCGCTTGTTAGCCTCTTCCTTTCCATATTTTTCAATGAGCATTTCCTTAAATACGCGGAATGCGATCGCAGGTTCCGTGGTAGTGCCTGACTTGGAAATGATATTGATGGAGAAATCCTTGCCTTCCAATACCTGCTTTAAATCATGAATATATTTGCTGCTGATGCTGTTGCCTACAAAATAAATCTCAGGTGTCTTGCGAACGCTCTTGGGTAACACATTATAGAAGCTGTGTGACAGAAATTCAATGGCTGCCCTGGCACCCAGATAAGATCCGCCGATACCCACTACCAGCAGTACATCAGAATCATTCTGAATCTTATCTGCCGCTTTCTTAATCTTCGCAAACTCATCCTTGTCATAATCCACCGGCAAATCAATCCATCCCAGAAAATCGTTGCCTGCTCCAGATTTATTGAGCAAGGTCTCCTTTGCACTCATTACTGTGGTCTTAAAGTTGGCCATCTCCTCTGCAGAAATAAATCCTGCTGCCTTGGAATAATCAAATGTTATTTCCTTTCCCATAGTTTGCGCTCTCCTTTTCTTATGTCCATGGATAAACCATGCCTCTATCTATTGCGGTAAAGCCGCTTATCGTTTAAATTATAACATATTTTGACTTATATTACTATTTTTTTCTGACCCCCCTGACCTAATTTCAGGAAATGAACTCCTTTAGCAATTCTCCCAACATCCGTTTTTGTTCCGGATTCAAATCCTGCAGCCAGTTGTCCTTGGACTTGTCCTCCTGTCTCTCCCTGCTTGCCGCGGTCTGGTCCAGCCCGCGCCTGTTATTATTATTTGAACGGCGGTCTCTTGTAATGGAGCGTACAGGCGCCGGATCCCTGCGCTCCTCCTCTGCTGTAACAGCGGGCACATGCTCTGCGCCGCCTTCACGGTTCATTCTCGGCCACATCACATTTTCCATATAATCCTGCATACAGGTAAGAAGCTGCTGGCGTTTGGCCTCCAGATTCACCCCATAGTCCACCAGCATGGTGAACATTCCTGCCAGGATACCGATGGTGCCGTAGAGTACTATATAATAATTATCACTTCTATACCAATAAGAGAGAAATGCTGCTGTTCCGCCAGCCAGGAAGCAGAGAAGTGTAAGCTGCCCCGACAGGTTGTCCAGCCCTCTGACGGACATTCCCGCCATGCGAAGGCCATACATCTGGCGCTCCAGATAAACACGTGTATTGCTCATTCCCTGATTAATTCTATATGTATCCTCTGCATTCTGTTTCAAACCACGCAGACACTTGTTCTTAGTCAATGCCATATTGGTACTTTCTTTAATAAGTCGTTTGTAAAAGCTCCCCGCTATCAGACGGCTGAATACCCCCGCCAGACAGATTGCTGCCAGCACGTATAGTGCCTTTCCTGTTTGTAAAAAGCTAATCATAGTAAAATCCCCTTTCTTCTTCCCGGATTCCTTCCAGTTACTCTATATATTATTCACGGCTGCGGCCGTTGTTTGGGAAATGCCCCTGCAGTCAGGCGTTTCCCGGTAAGGTCTATTATAGCAACGGATTTTCATTTGGGAAGTTGAGAACCCCTAGAATCGTTCGCCAAATTCTCCTAAAAATCGATTCTGAGAGGTAAGATTTTTCTTGAACAAGCTGATGGTTTAAGCCTCTCTTAAGGGGGATGGGATGGGGGATTTTGGGGGAGACCGGATGTCCCGGCCGCTGGATTAGGCTAATTTCCTGGGCAGCCGGATTAGGCCGATTGGCCGGGCACCGCATCTCACAGGTGAATGTTCCCCTGATTGGATCTTTCTTCCAAAAGGTGCTTTCTCATAACCCAGTAAATTCCCATACCCGCGGGCAAACACAAGCTGAACATCACTCCATTCTCAGGGTAGACTACATATTTACTCAATCCCATCAAGGCAACGGAACATGTAAAACGCAGTACTTTTCTCCTATCCTCCAGCATCAAGGAAAAGCCCGGAGCAACATAAACAAGCATGATCAGGGCGATCCACCCCCACCGGTATCTGATTTTATTCCTATAACAATCGGCCGCAGACACCACTGCTGCCCCAAACACTGCCATGGAAAAAACAAACAGAAACCACTGGACTACATTCCATTTTCCCATGCTTCCCAATGTTCCAATTGGCTTTAATGACTCCTCAGTTCTGATAACAAAATTCGTAAGACCGCTGTCCCCGTTATCTCCTTCAACATGCCGGAGGACGACCGACATCTTTTCCCCGCTTGCTGTGGTGATCTTATAATTAGCTGTTATTGTCTTTATCCTTTTACCGTTAGAAGTTGTTGTCTTCCTATTATATCCTGTTTTCTTATAAGTAAATTCCTGTTCACCGTCCCACACTTCCAAAAGAGTCTGCATGTCCTTTTCCATACTCTTCTTTGATACCCCCTGGGACAAACACAGGGCGTCCATGGCATTCCGGTCCCCGGCGGACGCTGCGCCTATCATCTGTTCCAGATATTGGTCAGACCTGGTATCTGATTTTATTTCACCTGTGATCAGGCGGAATACATGGAGGAGTAAAACGGCCACAATGGCAGCTAACAGAATAACACCTGCCACTCCTGCAATGATCAGATTCTTTCTTTTCTTTTTGTCCATAGTAAACGGTTCCCCTCTTGTTCCAATATTTTCACCAATACTGTACCATAGGTCCACGACAGTAAACATGCTCTAAGCAAAAAAGGGACCTCCCGGAATTGCATCCCAGAGGTCCACATAATTTTAGAAGGAACGGATCATTTCCGTCAGCAGGTTTACGGAATGTGTGATTGCCTTGGCTTCAAATACCGGATAATCTACAGTGGCGCTGTCATCCGCCTTATCTGATATAGCCCTTACAATCAAAAACGGTATGGAATTCAGATAGCATGCCTGGGCAATGGCCGCTCCCTCCATTTCCGTACAAAACCCTGCAAATGTATCCACCAGCCACTGCTTTTTCTCTTTTTCTGAGACAAACTGGTCTCCGGTGACAATGCGCCCCACAAAGGTATGGATATCCGGATTCACCTTAGCGCAGCATTCCTGGGCAAGCTGTATCAGTCTCTCATCCGCCTTAAACGACAGGGTATCCACACGTGGGATCTGTCCCACTGCATATCCAAATCCGGTTGCATCCATATCATGCTGCAGCGCATCGCTGGAAAGCACAATATCCCCTATATCGATCTCCGCCTTCAGCGAACCGGCTATTCCGGTATTTACAACGCCCTCCACCTTATATATATCCGCCAATATCTGGGTACACATAGCGGCATTGACCTTTCCAATACCGGACCGGACCACGACCACGTCCTTTCCTCCCAGCCTGCCCTTATAAAAGTCCATGGCAGCCCTTGTCTCCACCTCTACATCTGTAAGCTGTTCCTTAATCTTAGCCACTTCCTCATCCATGGCTCCAATGATACCTAACATAAAACCTCCTTCTGGTACTATAGTGCGTAAGTTTTCATAATCCACATGCATAAATCCACATGCATGATATCCCTGCCGGAATTGTTTCTGTACAGAAACGGCATAGCAATTCACAAACCACCTTAACAGATCTGATCCCGGTTGGATAGCAGATGTGGTCATTACCGAAACTTATGCAGTACAATACTTGTCCCCTGATGGGCACCTCCCCTTTATTATACCGAAAGTGTACAGTTTTTCAAGGGCCAAGCTTATTCACACTTGACATTCCACAGTTCATAAGGCATAATCTGATATACATAATTGATTTTCAGGAGGCAATACACATGCGATATAAAACTCAAGGAGTCTGTTCACGGGAGATATCCTTTGAAGTAAACGATAACAAGCTTACCAATGTCCAGTTTTTCGGCGGCTGTTCAGGCAATACCCAGGGTCTGTCCAGGCTGATTGAAGGTATGGATGTAGATGAAGCCATCCAACGGCTGGATGGCATTCACTGCGGCCCAAGGCCCACATCCTGTCCGGACCAGCTGGCCAGGGCCTTGAAGCAGTATAAGGGACAGTAATAAGTTTGTGGATATGGGAAAGGCAGGTCGCGCGGACCTGCCTTTTTTGGTTGGGTTTGTTGTGTTAGTCTAGTAAAACGCCGTCTGTGGTTGGGCTGAATGCTTCAAAAGCACCATTATATACTACACCAAACACGCCTCTTAAACGATAGTAGTATCCTCTAGGTTGATTTATAAACGATATGTCAATCGTTGGCGTCTCTAATCCCTCAGGATAATCCTTGGAATAAAACTCTGCTTCATAGTAATCAACTTGACGCCATCTTTCAGTTTTTTCATCCCACTGATCCAAGTAGATAGATATATAAGCTTCATCCACTGGTACCGAAGTAAAAGCTATAGCAAGTGCTCCAATTGTCCCATTACCATTATTCTTTACTACTAAATCCGCACTCATAAAAAATTCGCCACGTGTCTTCGTACTTTCAGTTGCCCTACTTTGTTTGACATTCGATGGCAATAAAGCTGATACCTCATTTACTGAAGTATATTTGCTTGGATTATAAGGCATTCCAAAAACAGTTGACGAAGCAAAAACAGTTACTAACATCGAAATCATTAATAAACGAATAATTCTTTTCATTTTTATCCTCCGTATTTATAAAGATAAGCCCTCTACCATTTTTTGAAATTCTTCTTCTTCGACCATTCCTATTAATCTGTAACTTGCACCATTTGTAATTATCGAAGTCTCATATGTTACCCTATTATCAAGATGAATCTCTTTCTTTATATCCAAATCCATTCTTAACCACTTATTATATACACCTATCTCTTCTTCAATTGTTGAATCAGATTTATAATTATATGAGACACTCTTATCATACTTTGATTGAATAAAATAAATAGACTTATCTTCACATGTAAATTTCATATGCACAAACCCTTCACCAGTCTGAACATCTATAAATCTCATATCGGTTGGCATATAGCTTAATTTCATAGGTTTTATATTTAGTTTCTCCTCTATTAAAGCATATGCCTCTTCTTCTCCATTAACTGCCACTTTATTCATATCGTTATTAAAAATATAATTATTATCAACGATCGTATCCTTCCGCTCCCGATAAAAATAAGACTTCGTCCCCATTGCCACCATACAACCGCCGCCAGCCATCAAACAAGCAATCAGCCCAATGGCAGCCAGGCGTTTCCAGCCAAACCTGCCTTTAATAATCTTATTGTGCCTTGAATCCGCGGGTTCTGTCCTTTCATCTGAATTCTCTGCCTCAGCGCGTTCCTCCTGGATCCTTGCCCAAATTTTCTCAAACTCGTCCGGGGACGGCTCTGAGCTGAGCTGGGGAACATTTAAATTGCAGGCCGCTTCAAATTCATCCAAAAGATCTTGGTCTGAATATCCAGAAATTTCCTGAAGCAGGTTGTCTATGAACTTGTCCTGTTCTGAATCTTTGTTATAATCTCCCACGTGACACCTCTGTTTACCAAATCTCCTAAAGTTCCCTTGGCCTTTAGGGTTGACTTTTTGCATTTAATGCTTACTATAATAGTAGACGTTTATGATCAGGGTTTTTCCCCATCATAATATAACCTTCAGGAGGTTTTTATGAAAAAAATAGTATTAACCGGCGGCGGTACTGCCGGACACGTCACTCCCAATCTGGCTTTGATCCCCTCTCTCAGGGAAGCTGGCTACGAAATCAGCTATATCGGCTCCTATCAGGGCATGGAGCGTAAACTCATTGAAAATGCAGGCATACCTTATAATGGCATATCCTCCGGAAAGCTGCGCAGGTACTTTGACATTAAAAATTTCTCCGATCCATTCCGTGTGATCAAAGGCTATGGCGAAGCCCTGCGTCTGTTAAAGCGTTATAAACCGGACGTGGTTTTCTCCAAGGGTGGATTTGTGGCAGTCCCTGTGGTGCTGGCTGCCAAACACTATAAGATTCCCACCATTATCCATGAATCAGACATGACTCCCGGACTGGCAAATAAAATCTGCATTCCCTCCGCTGCCAAAGTATGCTGTAACTTTCCTGAGACTTTAAAATATCTTCCGGAAGACAAAGCCGTCCTTACAGGTTCACCAATCCGCAAGGAACTGTTGCAGGGGGACCGGCTGTCAGGGCTGTCCTATGCACATCTTGGCGCAGATAAGCCTGTTCTCCTGATCATTGGCGGAAGCCTTGGATCTGTAACTGTCAATCAGGCTGTCCGCAGCATCCTTCCCCGCCTTCTCGCCGACTATCAGGTAATACATATCTGCGGCAAAGGCAACCTGGACGAAAGTCTGATCGGTACCGCCGGATATGTACAATATGAATATGTAGATGCCCCATTAAAGCATCTGTTCGCAGCTGCCGATATTGTCATCTCCAGAGCCGGAGCTAACTCTATCTGTGAGCTGTTGGCACTGCGCAAACCCAATCTTTTAATTCCCCTTTCCGCTTCTGCCAGCCGCGGAGACCAGATCCTCAATGCCAATTCCTTTGCAAAGCAGGGATTCAGCAAGGTTCTGGAAGAGGAGGCTATCTCTGATAATACCTTGTATCAGGCCATTGACGATTTGTATCAACAACGCAGTACCTATATACAAGCCATGGAACAAAGCAGTCTCAACAATGCAGTGGAGACTGTTACTTCCCTCATTGAATCATGTGTGAAATCATCTTAAGGCCAGTTTTCATCTTGCAGTAGGGTTTCCAGGTATTTCCTAATACGGCTGACCCGGGAATAGCATGCCTTTTCCGTAATGTTCAGGATCTCGCATACTTCTTTGGTCGGCCGCCCTTCAATCAACTTTAAAGCAGCAACCTGACGCCAGTTTTCAGGCATCTTTTCAATTTCCACCAAAAGTGCCTGACATCGCTCTTTACTTACCACAAAATCCGATAGGTTTGCGGCCTTGTCATGGGATGGAAAGTCTTCAGTATTGTAGGCTTCCTCATCCAACTCCCCATAGCTTCTCCGCTTCATTCTGCGGTGATAATCCATACAACGGCTTTTGAGGATCTTGATCAGCAGCATCTTCAGATTTTCCGGCGGCAAATCAAGGGAATAATCATAACGGGCATACGAGATAAATGTATCGTGCACCACATCATCAATGTAATCAAAAGGAATTTCATTGAGATAGGCTATCTTTCTCAGAACATACTGGAATTTCAGATACATTTCCTCAAACTTCTTTTTATCTTCAGCATCCATCTTCTTATCCATACTCTATTAATCTTTACAGCCCGCTCTTAATTTGTTCCGCAGTCTGAACCAGTTCTTCCGGTGTTGCATTGCCGGGTGTCCAGCTTACGATCGATGGGCCATTCTCGTACCTGGGAATCACATGCATATGGAAATGAAATACAGTCTGTCCGGCTGACTCTCCATTGTTCTGAACCAGATTAAATCCGGTACAACCAAGGGACTTCTTCATTGCAGCGCCAATCTTAGCACCCAACGGAAGTATCTTTGAAGCAGTCTCTTCATCCAGGGTACATACATCTGCAAAATGCTGTTTCGGCAGAATGAGTGCATGTCCTTTGGAAGCCGGACCCAGGTCCAGGATCACCCGAAACTGCTCATCCTCGTACAGGGTAGTTGATGGAATTACCCCGTTTGCTATTTTACAAAAAATACAATTGTCATCTGTCATATTGAAAGTCCTCCTTCTGCTGTGATCCGCACAGCTTTGTTTCTATTCTTCCATATAAAAGCCCCTGGCAGCACGAGGCCTCCGATACAAAAGAATACTTAAGATGAAGCCGGAAATCAGCCCTCCTATGTGTGCCCAGTTATCTATACCCGTGGCCGTAAAGCCGTGGTACAGGGTTAGAAGGATCATAAAGCCCAGCTGTCTGTTAGTAAGTCCATCCAGCTGTCCATGATTAACTGCAACCACATAGACCAGGCCGCCTACCACCCCGAAAATCGCGCCGGAAGCCCCGGCCGACACTGCCGCGTATCCTTTTTCCATATGAACAACTATGGAAATGATATTTGCGAAAATGCCGCTGGCCATGTAAAAAAAGAAATATTTCACATGACCAAGGACCTGCTCCATTCTCTCTCCCAACACAAAGAGGACCAGCATATTGTTCATCAGATGGCTGGCCCCAAAATGCAGGAACATGGAAGTAAGTAGCCTGTAATACTCTCCACGCATGACAACCAGAGGTTCATAAACAGCTCCGTGCTTCATCATGAACATAGTGTCTTCCGTGTCACCGATTAATTCAAACAAAAGAAAGACCATTACATTAACTGCAATTAATGCAATATTAACATATGCCTTATCCCTTTCCCTGTATGCACCCATCGGTTTTCCTCACATCATCAATGATATCTTATCTTAACATACTTTCATTGTCTTGTTAAGTGGGTACATTGCATATTAATTAGATTTATAATCCCCCTCCATACGTTTTTTCTATGATCTGCAGCTAATATTACCATTATTTTCCATCATAATTATTGGAATTGTATATAAAATTGATTATTCAGGTAAATATATATCCTATATCAGCAATAATGATCTCATCTCCAACTTCGATCACGGCAGTCTCATTGGCATCTAAAAGTTTTCCTCTGACCCTGGTCCCATTGGTGGAATTAAGGTCCGTGACCGTATATGTCCCTCCATCCTTATCGATTCTCAGGTGAAAACGGCTGACCGTATCCTTTTGAAGGACATAATCCGCCAGATTTTTATTTTTGCCTATGACAAAGGGGTAGTATGAGATGACTATTTCATCCTCTTCGCCTTCTATGGAAGTCAAGCGCCGCAATTCGTCCTCCGTCCTGCGGCCTGTGAGAAGAGTTGTGCGCATGGTTTCCTCATTGTCATGACCAGGGAAAGTATTGGAATATTCCACGGGCTGCTTTCCACTGCAGGCATTCATGGTTTCATCCTCCCCACTTGTCCTCTGGTCTGTCCCGGATAAGGGATCTGATTCATCCTCATATAGGATCCTCCACATCCCTTCATCAGCCTCGTCTTTCTGCCTCCTTGGCTTTACCGCCTCCTGAACCGGCTGTATCTCCCTCATTTGTTCGTTCCGTCCCTTTTTCCTCCCCCCAACCAGCCAGAACGCCAAATCCATTGCCGCAATTGCAAACAGGAGCCCCCCGTCCCCACAGATAAGGATAAAACGAAGCTCCCTTACTGCATTTGGTCCCCTGAGCAGCCACAGGGCAGCCGGAATCAGGACAACAACAGACATCCAAATGATAACCTGCTTCGCAATTGGAATTTTCTTTCTATTATCCCGTTCATATCCTCTATTACACTCCTTCTGTCCTGGGCTTTCTTCCCATCCTGCCCCTGCCTTCTTTCCAAAACCCAATGCTCCTCCAAAGCCTGATGCTCTTCCAAAACCTGCCGACCATTCAGAATCTGACATTCCAATGTCTGGCGTCCCAAAATCTGCTGTCCCAAAATCTACTGTCCCCTCCCTGCTGTTCTTCTCCCCTTTTCGCTCCTGTTTTACCCAGTCTGTCTGATTTCCCCATCCGTTCCCGCCTTCCGGCTGCCTCTGACCTTGCCCGGACAGTTCCTGAGAGGATGTTCCATCCCTATTTTCTCCGTCCAGGGAAATAAATTTTAATATGTCCTCTATGCCGTAGTTGTCCTTCAGGCTCTCCTGATACATGCCGTAGGCGAGAACCACACATTCGCGGTCTTTGTGGTTCACACATTTGAGGATATACTGTAAAAAACGGCTTAACTGTTCCGGAAAATCTCCCCTGTGTCCCGGAACCAGGCACAGGCTGATGCCAAAAAGCTCCGGTTCCACGTAGATCAGATCCTGATTTAACAAAATCCCCCCGTCACTCAGCAGATATTCCTCCATCCTCATCAGGGTTACATGCAGCTGTATCACAATCTGGCATATCTCATCTCTGGTGATGGAACGGGTTTCCAGCAAACGGCTCAGGGGCTGCCTGGAAGTAATATCATAATAGTAGAGGGGGGTTCCATCCTGATACCTGATATGCATATGCATCAGCCCCCGGATTTCATTGCCTGCCAGCATTTTTGCCTCATATCCAGCCTCTGCTCCCATATCGGGAGTGACCACCAGATAATTGTACTTTATCTCACGCCTGTAGCTAATTTCCATCCTCTTCCCCCAGACCCTCGATCAAGGTGATCTTTCGCAAAAACATCTCCGGCCTGAACCTCTTTCCCTGGATTTCATAACTCCAGCGCCCGCCCTGTCCTTTGCCCGACACCCGTATTCCCCGCTGGCTCAGCCCAATCTTATATTCTGAAAATGTCATCGGGTTCCCCATATACCCCTCCGCCGCGGATGCCGCCCCATCCAAATCCAATCCTTTTTCATGCCGCCCCTTTTCTACCGCTTCATGGAGGCTTATCATACCCACGGTCTCATCCCGCATATACCCGGCCTGCCGGATCATAACGGATAAGGAAAGAAGCACCATGGCCATAATACATGCTGCTTCCACTGTAAAACTTCCCTCAACCCATTCCCCCGGCCGGTTCATAGAAACATCACCCCGATTCCGCCAGGAACCAAAAACGGCAAAAAGGGAACGGAGCGTCTGCGGACATTCTGCCCTGCACAAACTCCCTTTATGACCAATATACCGCATACCAAAAAGCAGCATGTTAATCCTCCCATCAAAAGAATAAAATTTCTGAAAAATCCCAGATATAGCCCTGATACGGAAAAAAACAATCCATCACCTCTCCCAATAGCTCCCCGGGTCATTGCTGACAAGAGAAGCATCCCCCCTCCCACTGCCATTGCCGCTCCTACGTCCAAGATGCGCCTTGCTGCAAATCCCCATAGATCCACTGACTCCCAATCCCCGGAAAGGGCATTAATTTCCAGGAACATCTCCACTCCCCTCAGTACAATGCCCGCTGTTCCAAATATAACAAACACGCTGACCCGTATCCTGCGCTCTCTGCAGTCCTGAAAAGCCGTAACTGCCAAAACCATAAAGAAGCCGCTTCTGAGCATGATCTCAACTGCCCTCATCCCATTTGATATTCCATCCATATCTATTCTCCTCCGCAATATGAACACGCCCCCAGATGCTCCGCCTGTGAAAGGGGAACCGCCTGAACATATGCTATAATGGAAGCGCATGTCTTTGATAAATGGTAACTGGTTCCATAGGGCATGACATATACCATCCCCCCCTCCGATCCTGTTTTACATGTCTTACACGGTGCATACCTTGCCCCCGACTGGTTGCGCAGGGAGTCCACCTCACCGGCCGCCACTGCCTTAAGATCATTATAAAGATAATGGCATGTCCTCCTCCTGTGAAAGCGGGTAGAGTTTTTGCCAATATAAACCGTTTCATCCTCTTGTCCGCCGGACATTCCCCCATCTTTGTTTCGTCCTCCGTCCGCTCCATTCCACATCCTGCGGCTGCACACATGCTGCACCGGAACGCTGTCCAGACCCAATACGGAAAAAGGAAGCTTCATCCTGTACTTCATCATAATGTGCACCATATCATCTGTCCCAATATCGGTCCCATCAAATGATACTGATTCCACCCAATTTCTGTCGATCTGTCCCAGGATTTTCATAGCCGCATACCCGGATGCCAGAAGGGCGGTCACTTCCTCCCCATCCGTCCGTTCTGTATCCACCTGATCCTCATCCCCTGATAAAAGGCAGTACTCCACATACGCATACTGGCTCAGTTCCTCCCCCACGGATTCCACCACGGCCTGTATCTGCCTTTGCCGGTTTATCATTTTCATAGGCATCATCATGCAGATACACACGAACAAAAACAGGGGAAGGCACATGGCCGCTTCCAGGGTAAGACTTCCGGCCTCAAAACCGGAGGCCCATGATAATGCCCTTTTTTCACAGCATAGAGCTTCATATACAAGGATTCTTCTATTGTTTCGTACTTGGAGAGGTGCGAATTCTGTTTGTTTCTTAAAGGAATTATGCGCTGAATAAAAGGCTGCTTGAAAAAAGGGCATCATCATAGGCCTCCTTTCCGGATTTTGGATCGTTCAGATAGCTGCCTGATACGCCTATACGCGTTTCATACCCGGGTCCCCTGTCCCCCATTTGGCTTTTCCACAACCCTGCTGAAAAAAATACATGTTTTCCACTGACCGTGGCTTCCATTTCCACATTACATGCACAGCGCTCCATGGAAAACCCGCTCTGCTTCTTTCCTATATTAATCTCCATGACATCCATCATGCGGTACACCAGATCCGCTTTGTAACTGCCGAATATAAGAATACGCATATATCCCTTATAACTCAGTCCTCCTGTTTTTCCATCCCATGATCCCATATCTCCCAGACCTCTGTTCTTACCTATGGAAAGCAGCTCATCCAAGCTCAGTCTCCAGTCCTCCCTGGTTTTTAACACAGGTACTTTTCCGCCGTCTAACAGGCATCTCACATCCATGAGAGCTTCCCCCAACGCCCATACGGACATGATTAAAAATGCAGTCAGCGAGACAAGGGGAAGCACACCGCTTCCTCCCACAATAGCCAGCGCCAGACTACGCGCTTTCTGGCGCTTACCGGGATCGGAGAAAATGTGGATCAGGTTCATGCCTTCCCTTAATGCCACCAGACGCGAGATAACTCCGGCCAGGTTCTCCCTGTCCCCGTCTGCCCCATGGACAATATATTCCAGTTCATAAAATCCCTGGTCCTGCATTTCCTTTTGAAAGCCCTTGAAAAACCGTATATCATATTCACCTACCAGAAGGCGCTGCAGCAGGTTTTCTGCCCCGATCAAAAGTCCCTCCCTGCCGGCTTCATCTTCCCTCATTACTGATGCTGAGGGCACTGTGTCCAGCGAAAGCTTCCTGCCTGAAACCACCGTCCCTTCCGGCAGGACCAGCTCCAGGATCCCTCCTGATACCAGTCTCCCCACCTGCTCCAGGAAATCCTCCTTTTCTTTATCCTTAACTCCAAACTCAATTCCCAGGGAAAGCATGGCGTATCCGCTCCAATGAGCCGCCACAGGCCGCCACAGCGCCGCCTCATCCAGTTCGTCATCTTCATCCTCCGGCTCCCAGCTGTCTATATAGTCCATCACATCCCCGGCCATGGAAATGGCTCCTCTGATCCACTGGATCCGGTCAGGTCCGTATTCCCTGAGACGCACCACCTCCCGGCGGCGCTGCCCGTCATGGGATACGTAGGATTCATACTGAGCGATCTCATCCTCAAATGCAGCCTGAACCCCGGAACTTAATTCCTGTCTCTCATTCTCAAACTGTTTGCGGCTTTCCCCCAAGCGTTCAGCCAGCTGATCCGCCTTTTTTTCATAAGCTCCCACCAGTGCGGGCAGCTTTTCCAGCTCCCTGCACATGCGCTCCGCCTGGGAAATAAATCCGGAACCATCCAGCCATTCCAATGCTTGTCCGGCCCGGGACCAGCATTCACTCTGGGATTTCAGTCCGTCATCTATCTTTTCCAGAGCCTTCTCCAGCAGGACCGCTTCTTTGGAATGGGCTGTATAGAGGCCGGATACCCGGCTTACACTTCCTCCCTCTTTCCATGTCTTAAAGAGTGCATCCGCCCCTGATTCATCCAGCTCATCCCAATCCGTATCCAGCAGGCCATACTTCATATAGTCCAGGATTTCCTGTTCCAGATACCGTCCCTCTCCCTCTGTAAGGGCAATGATATCCTTTGCCTCCGTGCAGGATATCTTCATGGGATACCAGTTCTGTGCGTTCATATAAGGGGTAAGAAATTCCCCCAGCTCCCTTTCCAGGGTCTGGGGACTGTCATACTCTAACCCCAGGATCCTGTATTGCTTCCACAATTCCCTGTGATACTGAGCCATAAGGGAATCCATGGACGAATCCACCGCCATCCTGAGATAGCATCTGGCCCCTGCTGTCCGGACGGATTCCGCCATCCCGCACAGCAGGGCGCAGACACTTACCAGGATCATGGCGAGAAATACGGTGATCTCACCCTTCTCCCCCATTAATACACCTCTTTCGACTGGCTGTTGACCTCCTTAAAAATATTTTCCAAAAGCGTTATGATCTGTTTCTTAAAAATGATCACAAGACCGATGAGCACCACCAGTACAAGCACCAGCTCGATCACTCCAACTCCCTGCTCTTCCCTGAAAAATGCCCTCAGCTGCTCTCTAAGTTCCATACAATCACCTCTCTCCTCCTATGAACTGTTCTCATTCCCCATATGCCCTACCCAAATTCCATTAATGCGGGCACCGCGATCATGATCATTACAACAGATAACAGCATGAACAGCGGCAGCAACAGCCTGGTTCCGGCCTCCTCCCCCAGTCTTCTTGCCTGGTGTTTTCTCTGCTCAAATGCCTCTGCCATCTCCAGCTTTAATGTATCCCTCAGGTTCTTTGAACCATTCTTCCTGTTCTGCTCCAAAAGTCCGCTGAGCTTAATATAGGACTGCAGGCCGCACCGTCCGCCAAATTCCACAAACGCCTTCCCCTCAGATACACCGCTCCTGATCTGGCAGCTGGTCTCATACATTTCCCTGTATACATGCCTCGGCGTTCTTCTTCCCGATGCAACCATGTCCTGATACTCGAATGCGATCTTATCCCATGCCGTCCTTATACTCATTCCGGCACCCAGAAATATGATGAGACGGGACAGGATTTCCGGATAGTCCAGCGTCATCTGCTGCTTCCTTACTTCTTCCTTTTTTTTGATATCCCTTTTCTCTTTTAAACTGAACATGCATGCTGCCGCTGCCCCCAGGCCTGTCATAGAGAAAAAGGAGGATTCCTTCCTGCTGCTGTAGCTCAGGCTCCTGTCCTGGAATGAATCCGGCAATTTCATTGTCTCCTGGGTATTTTGACGTTCATCCTCATCATACAGTAAATTTAAGAAGGCCTTGCGGACCTGTTCCTGCTCTGTGAGCAAAGGCGGTTTTACTTCTATGGATACAGCGTATTCTTCCGGCCACCGCCCCTCTGTCATGCGGACTCTCAGGCATACCTGGCTCCCCTCATCATCCAGGCTCTCATTATTTACTTCCCCAAAGGAATTAACAAGCTCCGGACTGTCGGACTCCCATCTGAGACGGACGCCGTATTGATTCAGGGATGTGATCAGATCCAAGTTGCTCCTTACATCCTTCAGCGAACCGTTATCAGCCAGTATATACCCGGGAAGCTGCTCCATAATGGCTTCATAAACCCTGTGGGCTTCTTCCCTTGTATAAGTGCGTTCCGACAGGTTGAGATCCAGCGCCACCTCATCCGCTTCAAGTCCCCTTACCAGAAGCTGATATGGCGTATCCCCCTGCCCATAAGAGTTGCGTTTAAGGATATATCCCTGGGCAAGGTCCTGCTCCATCCCTGCCATAAGATGAGCCACAACTCCCAGAGCAAGCCCCAGGGTCACACACATGAATTGGCTTTTCCATTTCCTCCATTTGTCCCATTTCCCCCATTTGCCCACCCCCCGGCTCACAAACCTTATTAAGGTGTTCTCCACCTGATCCATCACCCCATTTGTTATGTCTTTATTCTCTACACCTCAATCTCCAATATCTTTTTCGCCAGGACCAAAGCTCCTGCATATACTGCCAGGCAGGCCGTCATGATGCATCTTCCCATAACAGTCTCATACATCACCCGGAAAAAACCCGGTGAGGTAAAATCTATGTAAAGAATGATCAAAAATGGAATCCCGTTCATGATCTTCTGCTCAAATACCCTGGATGCGGTCATGGTGTGGATCTCCTCCTGTACCTGCACCTTATCCCTGATAATCCCGGCCGTGTAATGAATGATTTCCACCAGCTCCCCTCCGCTCCTTCTGGCAGCTGCAAATACCTGGGCAAAATTATCCACGTCCTCAAGTCCGCTTCTGGAACCAAACTCCATAAGAAGCTGTTCCGGCTGTCTGTTCATTCTGACCCCTGCGCTGAGAATGGTAAACTCCCGTGTGATCATCCCTTCCTTCCCATACAGCCCTTCCAGTTCGGCCACACTCATGGCCAGCCCGTTTTCCAGGGAGTATCCGGCTCCCAAAAATGAGGCCAGAACCAAAATTGCTTCCTTAAACTGAAGCCCCAGCTGCCGGGTCCGTTCCCGCTTCAGATCCATTTTTTTATAAACAGGATAGAGCAGGCCTGCCGGAAGCAATATAAGAAACATTGTCATGCTTCGATAAAATGTATAGGCTGTCAATCCACAAACCGCCAGTCCCCATGCACCGTACAGCAGCCACTCCCGTGGAGACAGCCGGTAGCACCGGTAGTCTGCGGACCGTCTGTTTCCCGGATTAGGCCCCGGCCCAATCCACCGGCCCTTCTTTTGTCCTGTCACCGTTTCATCCCGTCTTCCCCTCCTCCCTCCTCTGGCAATATCCTGCTGCTCCAAGCTTTTCCCTGTACGTGAGCTCTCCCCTTTTCCTGAGAATCCCCTTCTCCCTGTCATATTCGTACAATGGTTCCAGTTCCACTTCTCCATTCCTGCATTCCCCAATCTCTGTGATACTTAGTACTTTCCTGCTCCCGTCCCTGAGTCTTCCCAAATGGATCATCACATCCAGCGCGGACGCAATCTGGCTCCTGATGGCAGCCAGGGGAAGCTCTGCTGCCATCAGCACCATGGTCTCCAGCCGGCTGATCATATCCCTTGGGCTGTTGCCATGTCCGGTGGAGAGCGACCCTGCATGCCCTGTGTTCATTGCCTGAAGCATGTCCAGTGTCTCCTTTCCCCTGACCTCTCCCACAATGATCCTTGATGGATTCATCCTAAGGGATGCCCGGATCAGCTGGCTCATGGTTATCTCACCTTCCCCTTCCGTGTTGGCGTTCCTGGTCTCCATACGAACCAGGTTGGGCACCTGGGTAATCTGGAGTTCTGCGGAATCCTCAATGGTAATAACCCTTTCGCCGGTGGGGATATACGCTGACAATGCGTTTAAAAAGGTTGTCTTTCCCGAATTGGTCCCCCCGCTGATAAACATGTTATATCCTGCTTCCACCAGTTTCTGAAGGAACTCCGCCCCCTCCCGGGTAACCGCGCCAAAACGGATGAGCTTCTCCATGGTAATGGGCTCGGGAAATTTGCGGATGGTTACAGCCGGACCGTCCAGCGACACGGGAGGCAGCACCACATGGACTCTGGAGCCGTCTTCCAGCCTGGCATCCACAATGGGCGAGGACACATTGACCACCCGGTTGACCCTGCCCACGATCTGCTGGATTATGTCCTCCAGCTGTTCAGGCTTATCAAACCTGCCCTTCCAGAGTTCCACCTTACCGTTTCTTTCAATGAATATTGTTCCTGCCCCATTGACCATGATCTCGGACACAGACCTGTCATCAATCAGCTCCTGCAGAATATCCAGGCGGCGGAAGCTGTCATAAAGGCTTCCTCTCAGCCAGATCCTCTCTTTTAAAGGAATATAGATTCCCTGCCCCATGTCACGGATCGCAGTGTCAATGCGCTCCAGCAATTCCTGGTCATCCATATTGCGGCACTCTGTAAGCTCCTCCATGATCCGTCCCCGCAGTCTGGCGCGTACCCCATCCCGGTTCCTCCCGGTTTCCCTTTCTGCTCCGTTTTCTGCTTCCCGTCCGGAAAGGCTCCCTGATTCTGCCCGCCCTGATTCTGCCCATTCTGATTCTGCCCGCCTTCCTGCCTCCTCCCTTCCGTACTCCGCATCAATCCTGTTACGGACCTCCCGGGCCGCCTGACGCCTGCTGTCTCCAACTGCCTTTCTATCATGGGCCACTGTCAGCAAATACCTCCTTTATCTCCTGGTGCGCTCTTAAAATTTCCTGGTACGTCTTGTAACCGGGGCAGGTTGGGCGATTAATTCCTCAATTAATAGCGGCGGAGAAAATCCCCCTCACTTTGTTAAAAGCTGCCGTACAAAATCCCCCAATTCCCCAAACAACAGCTGTTCCAGATACCCCTCCCGCCGGATGACGCTTCCCATCCTTGGAAGTTTCAGCTTCTGTATCCGCTCCCTGACGGACCCGTCATCCGCCGCTTCCAGATACTCCTCAAATTCCTCAATTTTGGCAGCTGAAACGCAGTCCTCCCTGACAGGCATGTAGACAACATCACACACGGACAGGACCGGCAGCGCCCCGCGCCCCATCTGCCCCACATCCACCACCACCTTGTCGTATCCGCTCTCACGTGCAATGCGGTCTATGAGCATAGCCATCTCCTCCGGCGTTACCTGGCTTAGATCCTCCCCATACCGCACCGGAGGTATGTAGTCCATACTCCCCCAGTTGTGCACCATGGATTTCAGGCGCATCCAGTTATATGTCCCCTGCCTGTAAAGATAAAGCACATCTGACAGGTCGGCCCTGTAATCGCCGCACACCAGCCTGGAAAATCCTGAATACTCCTCCAGATTCATATACAATACAGCCTCCTGCCGGGCCATCTGCTGGCACATGGTAAGGGCCAGGGATGACTTTAAGCACCGGTTTACAGGGGAATAGATCCCTATTACCACTGCCCTTGACCCCAGAAGGGCCAGGGCGGGCTCCATGGGCTGACTGCAGTAGCGGGCCATGACCTCCCTCATCACGCAGTCCCCTGACTGGTACTTATAGATTGCCGGAAACTCTTCCTTCTCCTCCACCAGCTCTCCCTGGCACAACACCATGATCTGCTTCGCTTTTACATCCCTTACCAGCTCCCTCGCATCTTCATCTGCCAGAAGGATCTCTATCACATGTTCCTCACCGTACTGACGGAGTTTTTCCACACTGGAAAACGACATGGCCGTAAAAGGTATCTTCTCTTTTTGGTTTACATAATCAGCAAACCGTTCCCCATAGGACGGGTCCATCCCAAATACTGCCAAAACCCTTATCATGAATTTATACGCTGCCTCCCTTCAAAATCCCGGCGCTCCGGGAAACTCTTTCCTAAGTTTCCGGAGGAGGCCGGTTCTGACACTCAGTCATCCTTTCCACAAGACCGTAAGTAAAGTGCCTGCAAACAGACAGGCTCCCAGCGGAATCACGCAGGCATTCCCGTCCCTTTGGGGACAATAATATGGTTCAATGTTCTTACTTTGGAGCATCCGCCTGATATAGGCTGATAAATACAGAAACCTTTGAAAAACGCTGCCATGAAACAGCATCTTGCCAAGAGCCAGAACAGCTCCCAGACATAACCCGGCCGCAATGGCCCTTGTTCCATCCCTCATTCCCATATAAGCGGCAATGAGTCCCATTACCTTAATATCCCCTGCCCCGGTCATACGCAGTGCAAAAAAGGGAAATCCCAGTCCCCACACAAGGACCATCCTGCCTAAAAAACCAGCCCCGGTCCACAGGATCAGCGCACCGTCCAGACCAAGACCCAAATGCCCTGTTCCCAGTCCCAAGTGCCCTGTTTCCGGTATCAAGTGTCCTGTTCCCGGTAATAAGTGTCCTGTTCCCGGTAATAAGTGCTCCGTTCCCGAAAAAAAGCAGGTGCATCCCAGACCCAGAACCGCGCCCCACCCTGCTGCCTGATTGGGTATCCGATGTTCCCTTACATCCCAAAATGCGCAGCAAGCAAGCACGGCCAGCAGTATGCAGTCAGACAAAATCCCATACTTCCCCCTTTCCATTTGTAAATTTGTTTGTTCCTGTTCCTTTGGAAATTCCTGTCCGATCCGGACAGATCACTTACACTTGATCACCTAGATTGTTATAAAAAAGAATGTCTTGAATGTTGTTCCATTATGAGTGATATTAATGAAAATGTCAAGGGTAAAATTTGAGTATTTCACAGCTGATCACCTTGACCTTCCCCTGTATAAATGGTAAAATAAAGTTGGTTCAAATTTTTAAACCAAAGGAGGAATGGCAGATGACAACTGCCCGGGAACTTCAGGAACGTTTCCACCTATGCATGCCTTTATTCATCGCCCTGGGGGATGAGATGCGTCTGTCCATTGTGGAAGTACTGACAGAGGAGGCCATGGGCCCGGAACGTCCCACCGGCCCTGTTATCTTTGAAGATCATGCCCTGAACGTAAATGAGATCACCCAGCGGACCAGCCTGTCCCGCCCGGCTATCTCCCATCACTTGAAGATTTTAAAGGATGCGGGACTTGTGGGTGTGCGCCAGGAAGGGACAGCCAATTATTATTACCTCACCCTGAGGGAGTCCAACCGGAAGCTTATGGAGCTTGGTTACCGGCTGGAGGAATTCATGTATTAAATTCCTGCACATGCATAAGATGTCATTTTCCAGATATACTATTTCTATCAATATCTGGGAGATGAACAATATGTTTGATATTTTAAAAGCAGTCAGGGAAACAGCCGCGGCCAAGGCCGGCGCTGTTCCATCCAGAAAGCCGGCAAAGCTCCGGCCGGAACTGATCCGTCTGCGGTTCGAGATCGAGCGTACCCAGTGTGCCATTGACGCTGCCAGAAACCATTTTGAGCAGGCCGTGGACCCCACACTGATCGACTGCTACATTTACGAACTGAATGCCGCCCAGCTGCGGTACCAATTTTTACTGCGTAAATTCAAAAGCCAGGAGGATTAATACTCCTGGCACGCACCATAGAACAACTAAACTAAAAGATTGCGAGGAAAACAACATGAGCACCTGGTATGAGCGGGGAGTATTCTATCATATGTATCCCCTGGGGATGACGGGAGCCCCTAAACACAATGACCCGGCCAAGGCAGCAGGCCGTTTTAAAGAACTGTTTCAGTGGATTCCCCACATTAAGTCACTTGGATGCAATGCCATCTACATAGGGCCGCTTTTTGAGTCCACCAGCCATGGATACGATACCAGGGATTACAAGCTGGTTGACCGCCGTCTGGGGGATAACCAGGCATTTAAGGATTTTGTGAAGCAGTGCCATGATTCCGGCATCAAAGTGGTGGTGGACGGAGTGTTCAACCACACGGGCCGGGAATTCTTTGCTTTTAAGGATATCCAGGAGAAAAAGTGGGATTCTCCTTACAGGGACTGGTACAGGGGGGTCAGCTTTGACTGGCAGAGCCCCTGCGGCGATTCCTTTGGATACGAGGCCTGGCAGGGACATTTTGAGCTTCCGTGCCTGAACCTGCCAAACCCGGAAGTCAGGTCTTATCTTTTTGATGTGATCCGGTTCTGGGTGGATGAATTTGATATAGACGGGATCCGGCTGGACTGTGCCAATGTCCTGGATTTTAATTTTATGAAGGAGATGCGCAGTGTTACATCCGGCATGAAAGATGACTTCTGGCTCATGGGTGAAGTGATCCACGGGGATTACAGCCGCTGGGTCAACCAGGAGATGCTTCACTCCGTTACCAATTATGAACTTCACAAAAGCCTTTATTCCGGCTTTAATGACCATAATTTTTTTGAGATCGCACACAATGTACGGCGCCTGGAAGCCATCGGAAGGCAGCTTTATACCTTTGTCGACAACCATGATGAGGACAGGATCGCCAGCAAGCTGGTCTTAAAGGAGCATCTGTTTCCCATCTATCTCTGCCTCTTTACCCTTCCGGGCATCCCTTCCATCTATTATGGCGGAGAATGGGGCGTGGAAGGCAAAAGGAGCAATACCAGTGACGAGGCCCTGCGCCCTGCGTTTTCCATGGACCAGGCGGATGAACTGCACTGTGAGCTCACGGATTTCCTGTCAGCCATGGGCCGCATCCATGATGGGAACCAGGAGTTTCACGGCGGACGTTACCAGGAACTGCTGCTGACCAACCGGCAGTACGCATTTGCCCGCCACGGGGAAGGTTCTGTTATCATCACGGCAGCCAACAATGATGACAACGAAGCGGAGCTTGATATACCCGTACCCATCCAGGCATCGGAGGCCGTCAGCCTTCTGGAGGAAGATACCATCCTGCCCATCACAGGAGGAAAGGTTCATGTTAAATTAAAGGGCAACCGGGGGGCTGTCCTGAAAATAAAGGGGGATAAGTGATATGGCAGTTAATAAACGCAATCCGGGTACCAAGAATCCGTCTGCTCCGGCAGCATCCGCCGCAAAGAAGAAGAAAACCCAGATCACCGGATTTATCTCAGACCTGGACTGCTATCTGTTCGGAGCCGGCACCCACTATGATATCTACCAGAAGCTGGGCGCCCATCCCAAGACCTATAAAGGGAAAGAGGGCATCTACTTTGCGGTGTGGGCGCCCCATGCCAGGGAGGTTCATCTGGTTGGCGATTTTAATGGATGGAACCCCGAAGCCAATCCCATGACAAAGATACCGGACTCCGGCATCTGGGAATATTTTAATCCGGGAATGCAGATGGGAGAACTCTACAAGTTTGCCATCACCACGGAATCCGGCAAGATCCTTTATAAGGCCGATCCCTTTGCCTTCAGCGCGGAATACCGCCCCGGAACCGCCTCCGTCACCACGGATATACAGGGTTTTCACTGGACAGACAAGGACTGGATCGAAAAACGCGCTGCCCAGGATGTGCAGAAGATGCCCATAAGCATCTATGAGGTCCATCTGGGTTCCTGGCGCAAGAAGAACCGTGAGGAAAAGGATGGCTGCTATACATATACGGAAGCTGCCCATGAGCTGGCCGCTTATGTCAAGGAGATGGGCTATACCCATGTGGAGCTGATGGGGATCGCGGAACACCCCTTTGACGGTTCCTGGGGCTACCAGGTCACCGGATATTACGCCCCCACATCCCGGTACGGAATGCCCAAGGACTTTATGTATTTTATAAATTACCTGCACCGCAGCGGGATCGGGGTCATCCTGGACTGGGTGCCTGCCCACTTTCCAAAGGATGCCCATGGACTGGCTGATTTTGACGGTGAGCCCCTCTTTGAATATGCGGACCCGCGCAAGGGGGAACACCCGGACTGGGGCACTAAGGTGTTTGATTACGGAAAGAATGAGGTAAAGGATTTCCTGATCAGCAATGCGCTCTATTGGGTGGAACAATACCATGTGGACGGCCTGCGGGTGGATGCGGTGGCCTCCATGCTGTATCTGGATTATGGCCGCCAGGAGGGCCAGTGGGTTCCCAACAAGTACGGCGGCAACCAGAACCTGGAAGCCATTGAATTTTTTAAACACCTGAACACCGTGGTGCAGGGACGCAACCACGGAGCCCTGGTGATCGCTGAGGAATCCACGGCATGGCCCAAGGTCACCACCCATCCGGAGGAGGACGGGCTTGGTTTTACCTTTAAGTGGAACATGGGATGGATGCATGACTTCCTGGAATACATGAAGCTGGACCCCTATTTCCGCAAATATAACCACCACCGCATGACCTTTGGACTCACCTATTTTACCAGTGAAAATTATATCCTGGTACTATCCCATGACGAGGTGGTGCATTTAAAATGCTCCATGATCAACAAGATGCCCGGTCTGGACCAGGACAAATTCTCCAACTTAAAGGCCGGATATACCTTTATGATGGGACATCCCGGCAAGAAGCTGCTGTTCATGGGCCAGGACTTTGCCCAGGTTCATGAGTGGGATGAGAAGGTGTCCCTGGACTGGTATCTGGCTGACCAGGGTGATCACAAAGAGCTGCAGGATTACGTTAAGGACCTGCTGCATTTATACAAGAAATATCCCGCCCTCTACCGTTTGGACAATGATTGGAACGGGTTCCAGTGGATCAATGCCAATGACGGGGACCGCAGTATCTTCAGCTTCCTGCGCAGGGATGAGACAGGCAAAAAGAACCTGTTGTTTATCATCAGCTTCACACCGGTGGAACGGCCGGATTACAGGGTGGGCGTTCCCAAACGAGGCAAATACACCCTGCTGCTGGACAACATCCACGGCGCCTATAAGGCATCGGAAGCCCCCGGCTTCCAGTCCTCCAAAGGCGAGTGTGATGGGCAGCCATATTCATTTTCCTATCCTCTTCCCCCATACGGAACAGCTATTTTCCGTTTTTAGGAAATCATAAGGAAATATTGTCATATAAGGCCAAAAAGTACGTTAAATATTTATCAAATTGGGTATGTACTTTTTGACCTTGTTGTAGTAGAATAAAGGCAGTGCGATGGGTATTATGTCGCAGCACCGTTTATAATGTGTGGAAGGAGAGTGTAATTATGGCAAAACAATTAATTTCCAGTAGCGAAACAAAATCCGTTTACCGTGACGGAAACACTGCCATCAAGGAATTCTGTGAGGGCTTTCCAAAGGCTGAGGTATTGAATGAAGCACTGTGCAACGCGCGTGTGGAGTCCATCGAAGCCCTGAACATCCCGAAGGTTCTGGGGGTATCTGTTGTGGATGGCAAATGGTCCATTATCAAGGAGTTTGTTGAAGGCAAGACCCTTCAGCAGCTGATGGATGAGAATCCGGATAAGCTTGAGGAGTACATGGATAAGATGGTGGATCTGCACCTGCTGATCCATGCTCAGGCATGCCCACTCCTTAATAAGTTAAAGGAAAAGACCATCCGCGCCTTGAAATCAGAGGAGCAGCTGGATGATAACCTGCGCTACGAACTGATGACCAGACTGGACGGAATGCCAAAGCACACCAAGCTGTGCCACGGCGACTTTAACCCAACCAATATCATTGTGGGCGATGACGGCAAATGGTACGTGATCGACTGGGTACATGCTTCCCAGGGCAATGCAAGTGCCGATGTTGCCAGAACCTACCTCCTTCTCTCCTTAAAGGACAAAAAGAAAGCCGAGATGTACATGGATCTGTTCTGTGAAAAAACAGGCACAGAGAAACGTTATGTACAGGGATGGCTGCCCATCGTGGCCGCCGCCCAGCTGGTTTACAAACGTCCTGAGGAAAAGGAACTGTTAGAGAGTTGGATTAATGTATTTGAATACCAATAAAATCTGCTTACACATTATTTAGGGTTCAAAAAGGCCCCCGGGAAGGAATTTCCGGGGGCTTTTTTCGCTGTAATATTAACTAATTATATTTGTATATTTTTTACATTTTTGTGGTTTGTGTCATTTTCTTCGTGAAATATTTATCAGCTTTCTTCCTCATTTTGTAAATGATTGGAAGAATCTCCTACTTCTATCAGCTCCACATCCACTACCACATTGTCGTGCCTGACCTCTTCCTGCTCTGTCTCCTCAGCTGCGGCTGCTTCAACGGAAGCAGGATCAACACCGATCCTCTCCGTCTTATGCTCTGCGTGCATGATGGGGAAGGACACCATTGCCTTGAACAGATCCCCGTCAATGATAACCTGGAACTGGCCATTCTGCAGTTCAGTCAGGCTCTTTGCAATGGAGAGGCCCAGGCCGCTGCCTTCCGTTGTCCTGGCCACATCTCCCCTGACAAAGCGCTCTGTCAGTTCATCCGGCCTGATGTTCAGCGGATTCTCAGACACATTCTTAATGGTAAACACGGCTTTTCCGTCTTCCTCTGACACATCCACGTACACGCGGCTGTGCTCCATGGCATACTTTACCGCATTGGTGTAAAGGTTTTCCAATACACGCCACAGCCTGCGCCC
This sequence comes from Clostridium sp. FS41, assembly GCF_000954015.1. NCBI lineage: Bacteria > Bacillati > Bacillota > Clostridia > Eubacteriales > Clostridiaceae > Clostridium > Clostridium sp. FS41. The sequence goes on along the minus strand of NZ_JYHN01000006.1, from coordinate 54,379 downwards.
GTCCGCCTGTATGATAAGCACCTCATCAGGCACATTGCACACCAGCTCCAGGCGGCGCATCACAAAACGCTCCTCAAATTCCCCGTTGGTCTGCTGGACCAGCTCCACCAGGTCGATATCGGATATATCCAGCTTCATATTGCCCGAGCTGGCCTTGGATGCCTCCACCAGATCCTCTGTCAGCGTCTTAAGGCGCTGGGATTTCTGGTCCAGAACTTCCAGATATGCCGCGATCTTGGGATCCTGTATCTTCTCCCTCTTAAGCAGATCCACATAGTTGATAATGGATGTAAGCGGTGTCTTGATATCGTGTGATACATTGGTGATAAGGTCGGCCTTCAGGCGCTCGCTTTTTACCTGCTGCTGAAGGGCTGAGTCAAGTCCGCTGCTGATGTTGTTGAGATGCTCGCCCATATCCCTTTCCTTGCCTGTGAGACTGCCCATCTCGATCTGATACCGCGTGTTGCCCTGGGAAATGCTGCTGATCGCCGCATCCAATATATCCCTCTGCACTGCCTTTTTAAACATCTGGTGGAATATATATCCATCCATTGCCAAAAGGACCACCGCCAACCCATAGAGCAGCACATGGAAGCCGAACCGTTCCCCTTCATAGCCGAAAAGGAACAGGATCCCCCACAGCATAACTGCATTGGCGCCTAAAAACAGGAAATAACAAAGTCCCATTCCAGCGGCAAATGTGATATGGCGCACATATTCCCTGAACGTGTCAATAACCTTCTTTAAAAGGCTGTTGCTCCACAGGGTCCTGGCCTTATACCGGCGCAGCATGTTAAAGAAAAACAGGACCAGACAGCCGTAAATGATCACGGCCTTGATCACCTTATTCCAGTAGGGCCACTGTCCTTCAGCCACAAACAGGCTGAACAGGCGTATGCCCACATATCTTCCTCCCAGCAGGAACAAGGCTGTAAGGGCGGCCCAGACGGCCACGCACAGTTCGGTATAGATCTCATCAATGGGGAACAGCCTTATCTCATCGCTTTCCGGCGTGAGATGGCCTGACATCAGGATCAGGGCTGCCAGTGTGGCAATACAGCCCAGCACTCCGGCAATGATCCCGCCGATCCCCAGGATAAAGTTCTGTCTTCCGCCGCTGTATTCCCATGCAGCCATGGAATACGCATCCGTGCACGGGTAAGTGGTATCCACGGAAATGACCATGTAATAATTATCATTTCCATTGGGGTTCCATATCTCCAGCAGGGTGGCTGCATTTTCCGGGATGGTGGGCATGTTTGTCTCCATCTTAATGCTGTTTCCCGGGATATAGAGATATTTTCCCGCGCCTTTCAGGTCCTCCAGGGACATGTTCTCCACGTTGGTGTACACGCTCTCCTTCCCGCTGTCATCCCTATACACAATGCGGAACCTCAAATTTGTCTCATTCTCTATGTAGTTATTATAAATGGTGTAGTATTCACCCAGATGGTCCAGGATATCCAGAGCCAGGTCCTCTTTGGTCATCCGTTCCCCGCTTGCGTCCGCATCCACGAAGTTGGGATTGGTGCTCTGGAAATCCACGGTGATCTCTTCATCATCCTCGTCATCCATGGAGATAGGGGATCCCTTTAACTCAAAATTCTCATCCAGATAATAGCCCCGCTTTTTGATGTACCTGACGATTTCATCCAGGGTCATCTCAGCTGTCTCACCGGGACCATTGGTATAGTTGACAATGACCTTGTTCATATCCAGCTCACCGTCAGTCTCAAACATATCCTTGTATCCTACGTAAGTAAAGATACGCTCCACATCCGATGCAAGCTGGGTGGTGAAATTAGGGGAGTCCTCATAAGCCTCCTCATAAATCCACTTAATCCCTTTACCGTAATTGGAGTTCAGATACATGGCGCTGATCCCAAACACAGCGATCATCACAAAGAATATGTGGACCAGGGTCAGGATCTGTTTCTTACGCCTGAATTTCAGTCTATCTTCTGTCATAAAGCCACCTACTGCTTTTCAATCTTATATCCTACACCCCATACCACCTTCAGATACTTCGGCTCCCTTGGATTGATCTCAATCTTTTCACGGATATGGCGGATATGCACCGCCACTGTGTTGTCCGCTCCAATGGCCTCCTCGTTCCATATCTGCTCATAGATCTCATCAATGGAAAATACCTTGCCCGCGTTCTTCACCAGAAGCAGAAGGATATTGTACTCAATGGGCGTCAGCTTGATGGGTTCCCCGTCCACTGTCACTTCTTTGTTGTCATCATTGATCTGAAGCCCGCCGCACTTAAAGATCTGGCCTTCTGCCTGCTGGTTCATATTGCCCAGCTGGGTGTAACGGCGCAGCTGGGACTTGACCCTGGCCACCAGCTCCAGTGGATTAAAGGGTTTGGTTATGTAGTCGTCCGCCCCGATATTCAGTCCCAGGATCTTATCCGCATCCTCTGATTTAGCGGAAAGTATAATGATGGGTATACTGCTGGTCTCCCGCACCTTAAGCGTGGTGCGGATCCCGTCCAGGCCGGGCATCATTACATCCACAATCAGCAGATCCACTTCCCCCTTTTCCAGGTATTCCAGTGCTTCATATCCGTCATAAGCCTTGATCACCTGAAATCCTTCTCCTGTCAGATATATGTCTATGGCCTCCACGATCTGCTTATCATCATCACATACCAGTATTGTCTGCATCCTTAGCCCTCCTTGTTATGAACAGTACTAGAAAATCCTCCAAGCACAGATGAAATTGTTTGCCCACCACTGGCTCAGGCTTCTGTGTACCACACGCCCGTTACTGGAGGACGCATCGATCACGGTTCCGCCTCCTGCCGCAATTCCCACATGGCCGTTTACAACCACAATATCACCTGCCTGTATATCATTAAAATTCGTGATCTTTGTATATCTTCCCGCATTTCTCCAACCGGAGGAAGTGAGGTAACTCTGGTTAACTCCCACCTGGTTCAGACACCAGTATACAAAGCCGGAACAGTCAAATGCATTGGGACCCTTTGCCCCCCACACATATGGACTTCCAAGCTTGGAGGAGGCAACTGAGATCAATGCTCCTGCGCCCTGCCCAACGGGCTTGCTCACTGCCGGCGGAGTATTGCCTGACGGCTTGCTTGTGCTGCCGCCCTGGCTGCCTGAACCGCCCTGACCGCCTGAACCGCCCTGGCTGCCTGAGCCGCCCTGGCTTCCTGAACCGCCTGTATTGGCTGCCGGCCGTCTTACATTATCACTGGTCAGCTTAGCCATTGTCTGAACGCCCACCAGGCCGTCAGCCGTAAGTCCGTTGCGGGACTGGAAGTTCTCCACCGCCCGCTCCGTGGCCTCGCCGTAATATCCGGTTATATTGCCTGAAACAAGGTATCCGTGTTTGTTCAGCAGCTGCTGCACCTTGGTCACAGCGTCCCCCCGCTCGCCCAGCATCAGGCCGTTGGCCCTTGCATCCGGACTGTTCAGGGCGATCCTTGTGGACGGCCCCAGATAACCGTCAACGATCTGGTCATTCCTGGCCTGGAACTGCTTAACCGCCACAACCGTGTCCTCACCATAGGCGCCATCGGGCGTGGTGGTGAGGTATCCCAGTTCCTTAAGGCGCTGCTGGCATGCCAGCACCACATCGCTCTTCTCCCCGTAAGCCAGGAAGTTGGGCCTGATCTCATCGCTGTATATCAGGTTGATGGTCTTTTGTCCAACCTTGCCGTCCTGCTCCAGACCATTGACCTCCTGGAGTTTCAGGACTGCCGCTTCCGTGGAATCTCCGAAATTCCCGGTCACCAGATCCGCGGTCGCCAGATATCCCAGCTCGTAGAGACGCTGCTGAATCCGCTCAATATCATCACCCTGGGCTCCCTTGGACACCGCGTAGTACTTGGCATCCGGGGACATGATCGCATCCCAGGTAACATTTCCCACAATGCCGTCCATGGGCAGTTCATTCTGCCTCTGGAAATGCTTCACTGCCATTTGGGTCATCTCACCAAAATAATCCGTTGGCTCATCGTTATCCATAAAGCCCAGGTCCATCAGGCGCTGCTGCAGCTTTTTTACGATCTCATGACGCACACCGATCCGCAGGTACTCCGGAGCCGGCTCCGCATCCGGCAGGTCAATGTCGTTAAGTCCGGGCAGGACCTGTCCCTGAAGCCCCAGCTGTGCAATAGTCTCAGGCACAGCCTGGATCTCAGTGGCCTCCGCCGGCGTGGCATTGCCCTCCGCGGAACCTGACGCGCCTTTTGTACAGCCGTTTAGTGTCATGGACAAAGCCAGGATTCCGGCCGTGCCCGTATATGTAATGTATTTTCTATATCTATTCCTCAAATTCATGTGAAGTGCGTATCCTTCCTGGAGCGTGCTTAAGAATTACTTTCTTCCTTGGTTAAAACGCTAAAATCACATTTATTCTAACACATTTCTTACGGAATAGCGATATCATTTTTGTGGTTGTAAGAAAATTGAAAGGGGATGGAACTACCAAAAAAGGAAGGAATTATAAACCATACAGGACAGAACCCTCACTGCCGCGGCAGCGTATGTCCTGTCCTGTATCATTTTATAATTCCTTCCTTCTCTTCCGGCATGAGATCCGGACTACTTTCCATCCCTCAGCTTCTTTCCGCTGCGGCCGAATTTGCGGCGTTTGAAAAATGGGACTTTGGCAGCCGCCGCCTCAGCTTGTCCGCCCTTCTGGTAAGCCCTCAGGGTTTCATCCAGCTGGCGGAAACGCTCCTCTTCCTTCTCATCTGATGCCTGGAGCAGGAATTCCAATTCCTTTCCCATCTTTTCGTTGACCAGGCAGCTGATGTCCTGGCTCAGCTTTTCATTGTTGACTTCAAGGGCTCGTCCGATTATCAGGTTCATAATCTGCTGGAACTGTTCCATCTTCTCTTCCATGGCTACCACGGATACACCGTCACTCTTCATAGTGCTTAATGATGTGTTCCCATCCTCTTCCTTGAATTCATTCAGGGCCGCGTTCATATCACGCTCTAAAATTTCATCGGACAGCTCTGTCTGAGCTTTTCCGTCTTTCTTAAGTACCTGGTTCAGCGCGTGCTTGATCGCCTTGAGCTGAAACCCTTTTTCTTTCAGGTTCTTGACCTGCTTAAACAGGCGGATATGTAAATCCGTATAGTACCGGTGCCCCATCTCGTTACGGGGAATATCAAGTTCCAGCTCCTCTTCCCAGTACCTTAATACATGGGCCTCCACATCGACCTTTTTGGACGCATCCGATATCAGATAATGTACTTCATCCATAGCCACTCTCTCCTTCACATCTTAACAGGCATGTCCTGCCTTACTATTAGTGTATGCGTTGAGAATGGATATTATGACATTCCCGGAAAATTTTTATTACTCCTGGGGTCCTCCGCCCTGAGGTCTTGCCGCATTGACAAACTTTGTGTACTCGGGCTTCCAGATCAATGTCACCGTACCAATGGGGCCGTTTCGCTGTTTGGCTATGATCACCTCAGCCTCATTGGGATGTTCCGTATCCTTATTATAGTAATCATCACGGTAAAGGAACATAACCACGTCCGCATCCTGCTCAATAGCTCCGGACTCTCGAAGGTCGGAAAGCATGGGGCGGTGGTCCTGCCTTGTCTCACAGGCACGGGACAGCTGGGACAGGGCAATCACCGGAGCATGAAGCTCCCTGGCCAGAGCCTTAAGGGATCGCGATATATCGGAAATCTCCTGCTGCCTGTTGTCTCCCCCGCCTTTTTTGCTACCGCTCATCAGCTGCAGGTAGTCAATGATAACAATACTCAAGCCGTATTCCAGCTTCATCTTCCTGCATTTGGAGCGCAGCTCCGAGATGGAGATACCGGGCGTGTCGTCAATGATCAGCTTGGAATTACCAATAACGCCGATGCCCTCCACCACCGCGTCCCAGTCCGAATCCGTCAGGGAGCCTGTACGCAGCTTCTGGGAGTCCACATTGGACTCCATGGAAAGCATACGGTTGACCAGCTGCTCCTTGGACATTTCCAAACTGAATACCATACAGGGCAGGCTTTTGCGCACCGCCACATAATCTACCACGTTAAGCACAAAGGCAGTCTTACCCATGGAAGGGCGGGCCGCGATCAGGATAAAGTCAGAGGGCTGGAAACCGGACAGCTTGTAGTCCAGGTCAATAAAACCGCAGGGAATACCCGTTACCGTACCCTGATTCTTATAGGCGTCCTCAATCTTTTCAAGGACATTAATGGCCACCTGCTTGATGGGAACAAACTCCTGGCCTCCCCTGTTCTGAAGCAGGTTAAAAACGGATTTCTCCGTGTCCGCCAGGATATTCTCCAAGGGTTCCTTTCCCGCATAGCAGGTATTGGCGATCTCCTCCGTTGTCTTGATCAGCCTGCGAAGGACTGCCTTCTCACTTACAATGGTGGCGTAGGACTTCACATTGGCTGATGTGGGCACCATGGTCACAATGTCGCGGACAAAGTCCAGGCTGCACACCTCCGGAGGCACATCCTTTTCCTTTAACCGGTCCTGAAGGGTAACCAGATCCACGGGCTTGCCCTCATTGAACAGCTCCACCATGGTATCAAACATGATACCATATTGCTGCTGGTAAAAATCACTTCCAGTTACAATTTCCGATGCAGCGATGACTGCCTCCCTGTCCATCAGCATGGATCCGATGACGGACTGTTCCGCTTCCAGGCTGTGGGGAAGCACCCGCTTGATCAGAGCTTCTTCCATTTTAATCGTCTCCTGTATTCAAACCGGTATGCAGATCCCATACCAGTCTATGAGACCCGCTCCTTTCGGGGCGGGTCATGTCATGTTTCATTATCAGCGGCAGCTTACCGTTAAGCTTCCACTACCTTTACCGCAAGTCTGGCCGTTACCTCCTTGTGAAGCTTAATGGGAACCTCAAAGCTTCCGATGGATTTGATGGGGTCGTTTAAAACGATCTTTTTCTTGTCAATATCCAGGTTCAGCTGGTCGGAAATGGCCTTGCTGATCTCCTTGTTGGACACGGAGCCAAACGCCCTTCCGCCCTCGCCCGCCTTAATGGACAAGGTCACGGTGGACTCATCCAGCTTTGCTCCCAGCTCCTTTGCTGCTGCCAGCTGCTCTGCGGCGATCCTGGCATCATTGGCTTTCTGAAGCTTTAAGTCATTTAAGTTCTTAGAGGTAGCTTCCAGGCCAAGCTTCTTGGGCAGGATGAAATTCCTGGCATAGCCGTCATTTACCTTTACGATCTGTCCTTTTTTTCCTAATGCTTTTACATCTTCCAGTAATACAATATCCATGTCTCTTACTTCCTTTCCAATTTATAATTCATTCTCAGGAAACTTCGCCTTCCTCCAGCATCTGGCGGATGACTTCCTTTAAACGGATCTTAGCATCTTCCACTGATACGCCCTCCATCTGGGCGCCTGCTATGGTGCGGTGTCCGCCGCCCCCCAGCTTCTCCATCATCACCTGCACATTGACCTCGTCAATGGAGCGGGCGCTGAAATAAATAGTACCGTTATAATCGGTCAGCACCACCGAAGCCTTAATGCCCCGGATCTCCAACAGCTCGTTGGCGGCCTGGGCGCCGATGATGGTGGGGCTGTCCAGCCCATCTGCCGAGCACTCGCTGATGGCAAAGGCGTCCATATATACTTCCGCCTTGCGCACAGCATCGGCCTTGGCCTGATAATCCCTCATGTTCTCCCTGAACAGCTTGCGCACCCTTGTGATATCCGCGCCGCTGCGCCGTAGGAATGCGGCCGCCTCAAAGGTCCTCACACCTGTCTGGTTGGTAAAATTCTGGGTGTCGATCACAATGCCTGCATACATGGCATCCGCCTCTGCCGGCTTCACCTTGATGCCGTCCGCTATATACTGCAGAACTTCCGCCACCATCTCACAGGTGGATGAAGCATATGGCTCCACATAGGAAAGCACCGCATTGTCAATAATCTCACTGCTGGTTCTGTGATGGTCAAGTACCACAACGGTCCTGACCTCCCGCAGCAATGCCGGTTCGTCCGTAATACTGGGGCGGTTCACATCCACGATGACCAGCATGGTTCCCTGGTCCGCCACCTCTGATGCCTTTGGCCCTGTGAGGAACATATCCTCCGGATATTCCGCGTTGCCTATAAACCGGTCCATCATGGGGCGCACCGAGGATGTCACCTCGTTGACCACAATGTTGGCCTTCTTATTCATGGACACGGCAATGCGGTATATACCCACAGCTGCTCCAAAGGAATCAATGTCAGCCAGCCGGTGTCCCATGATCAAAAGCCGGTCCTTGTTCTCCATCAGTTCCCTGAGGGCATGGGCTTTCACCCTTGCCTTGACACGGGTGGTCTTTTCCATCTGCTGCGCTTTGCCGCCGTAGTACTGGATCTTACCTGAATCCTTCACAACGGCCTGGTCGCCTCCCCGTCCAAGGGCCATATCAATAGAGGTCCTGGCGTAATCATAGTTCTGGCTGTAGCTGTCCCCGTTCATACCGATACCGATACTTAAGGTCACCGCCATATCATTGCCTATGTTCACTGTCTTTACATCCTCCAGGATGGAGAAACGCTCCTCCTGGATCCTGGCCATGTACTGCTGCTTGATGACAAAGAAATATTTGTCCTTCTCAAGCTTTTTTACAATGCCGTTCATACCGGATATATACTTGCTGATCTTCCGGTCAATGAGAGCTGTCAGCAGAGAACGCCTAACCTCCTCCACGCTTTCCAGCGCCTCATCATAATTATCCAGATAGATCAGTCCGGCCACCAGCTTCTGATCATTGATCTGCTGCATGTACAAAAGAGTCTGTGTCTCATCCACCAGGTAGATGGCTGTCACAAACGACCCCTGTCCCTCCAGCCCGTTGTCAGCCACCGCTGCCTCCAGCCGGTCCACCATGACCTGCTTTAGATCAATGCGGAACTTCCTGTCCCCCAGAAAGCTGTGCACGCTTACCAGTTCACCGCCGGTTGCCAGCATTTCCTTCGTAATATCAGGGAACATGGCTGTTATATTCTTATATGAAATTTTTTCCTCTGCCAGGATTGCCGCAAACTCCCGGTTCATCCAGAGCAAATGCCCGCTTCCGTCTGCCACTGCATAAGGCATAAGCATCTCTTCCATCAGGTTCTGCCTGCTCTGGTCATAGGCAGATGAAAATGCGATCAGCCCTGCAAGTATGCCTTTTCTCCGTGAAAAATACAGCCAAAGGGCAATCCCTATATAGACAATGGTAAATACCGATACAATAATGCCGGCCTTTGTGGACACCGCTCCAACAGCGGCAGTCAATATGACCATAAGGACCGACAAGAAGAGCGGCCACTGCAGGTAGACCTTAAATGTCCCCCGCGTCCTTCCTTTATCTTTCATAGTCTGCCTCCATTCGTATCCATAATCGGAATACGCCTATCTTAGTTAGTATACCATATCCAGCCCCATTCGTCCATAAAAATGAGTTTTTACCAGTAATGCACCATATGGCCGGTGTCTGAAAATGTCTTATTTTACATGCTTTTTGTTGATAATACGCAGAGCCTGTGATAGAATCTACCTGTATTGCATATCAAAACATACCAAGGAGGAAATACGTATGAAACAGCGCAATATTGTGGTCTGCATCCTGCTGAGCCTGATTACCTGCGGCTTATACGGCATCTACTGGATGATTGTGCTCAATGATGACACAAACAGCCTCTCCGGAAGACAGGGCACAAGCGGTGGAATGGTTTTCCTGTTCACACTGATCACCTGCGGTATCTACGGGCTTTTCTGGATGTACCAGATGGGAAATGCAGTGGAGATGCTTCACGACCAACACGGTGAACCAAGGGGAAGCGCACCTGTGGTCTATCTGCTTCTCAGCCTGTTCGGCCTGGGCATTGTGTCCTATGCCCTGCTGCAGAACGAGTTAAACAAATACCTTCCCAATGCATAAGCGTTTGATACGATTATGTATAAAAACAGGCGGGCTCCTGGGAGCCGGCCTGTTTTATGCATTACTCTGTATTCTGGCAGGCCATCCCCTTATCCCCTGCATGTTCCATACCATTACAGGACTGTACTGCCCCGGCTGCGGAGTGAGCCGCATGTGTCTGTCCCTGCTGTCCCTGGATTTTCAGTCGGCCTTTCAGGCTAATGCCGCCGTCATGCTGATCCTTCCACCCGGCCTTATAATCGCATTTCAAATGGCTTTCCGGTATATAAAAAGCGGCAAGCTGCAGCCCACAAGGGCCCAGAACCTGGTCCTTTACATCATGGCCGGTTTCCTCCTCCTATTCGGCATACTGCGCAATCTTCCTGCATTTGCATGGCTCAGTCCGTGAGCCGGGTCCCGGCTTTGACTTGCGGTCATTTCCTCTGTATGTTATGATATGACTAATTAAAATCATCTCCTGATATGGAATCATACTTTAACATCGAGGCATACCCATGAAAATATCACAGACCAAGGACATACGCTCAGCCAACCGGCTGACCATTATCAAACATATATTAAACAAAAAGCAGATTTCCCGCGCCCGTATTTCCGAGGAGACGGGGCTTAATAAGGCCACTGTTTCCACCATTGTAAAGGAATGGATGAGCCTGAAGCTGGTGGAGGAAACCACCATGGGTGATTCCAGCGGAGGACGGCCCCCCATCATCCTTACCCTGGCTGCCAAGGCGGGTTACTGCATTGCCGTTGATATCGGGGCGCGCCGTATCAGTCTCATCCTCACGGACCTGAACAACGATATTATCAGCCGCCGGTCCCTGTTCATTGAGAAAAAGGCGTTTTCCTACGTGTACCAGCAGATCTATGTGGCAATTGACAAAATGATCAGGGAAATACCTCCCTGCCCCTACGGGCTGATCGGCATCAGCCTGGCTGTGCGTGGGATCATTGATCTGGACGGGGTCATCCGCTTTATTCCCAAGCTCCAGTGGCACAACATCGATATTAAGTCCTTGCTGGAACAGCGCTACAATGTACCTGTGTACATTGACAATGACGGGAACCTGGCAGCTTCCATGGAATCCCGCCTTCATCCCCAGTATGAGGAGCTGACCGTACTGTGCATCTCCGATGTCATATCCTGCGGCATGATCTCCAACGGCCAGCTTATCCGCGGTTACCTGGGATTTGCCAATGCAGTTGGGCACCACACCATCAACATCCAGGAGACAAAGCAATGCTCCTGCGGCAAATACGGGTGCTGGGAACAGTACTGCTCAGACCAATACCTTCTGGACGAGATCAACCTCCATCTGGAGAAACCCCTGGAGGATATTGATGAGTTTATAGAGCTGGTTAAAAAGCAGCATCCCTCTGCGCTGGCCATCCTGGACACATACATCCGCAACCTGGCCATCGGATTGTCCAACATCATATTTTTTGTAAACTGCGAAATGATCATCCTTAACTCCCATCTCATCCAGTCCCTCCCTTACCTGTTGCCTGAGATCATGAAGGATATTGTCCTCCCCATCACCCATACCCAGGAGATCCTGATCTCCTCACTTGGAAATGAAGGGCCGATCCTTGGGGCCTCCCTCAAAGCCATTGAGGAATTTTTTGAGATTTTATCAGCCCATGGTTAAGGCGGATATGTAAACCGAAACATGACCATACAAAAAGAGGGGCACCTGGAAGATCCAGTCCCCTCTTTAACTGCCGGCAGATCCTGCATCACACCGTCTCTGCCAGCCTATTAAAAGTTCGTTCCATTCCATCCCCAGTCAGGAGATGCTTCATATTTAATGTACATGTTATCAGGCGATACCCCCAAAGTCCCGCCTAATACTCTGGTCATTTCCCCGGTCATGCGTTTGGCGCCTTCCTGATCCACGGCATTTCCCAGAATCTTTACCTCCACCATGGCGATGGGCCGGCTGCCCTTTCCTCCAAAGAACATCTGGCATCCGTCCTCAATGGACACCATAAGCCAATCCTCGCTTTTTCCCGGAAGACAGCTGATGGCCTGCCCCAATGCTTCCTTGATCTCCTCCGCAGCCTGACGGGAGGTCTTAACGTTTGTTTTTACCTGTATGCACGGCATTTTATTTGCCCCTTTCCCTAACCATAAATCAGCTTATGCCTGAAATAGAAGAAATGATCGCTGTGGGAATGGATGCTCAGCATCCTGGTATGGGGGTGGTCCTCAGAGCCAAACTCCTGCCCGAATTTGCCGATGGTCAGCGCCTGCCCGCCCACATAAATGCAGGAGTAATTAAAGAACAGCTCATCCATCATGCCCTGGGATACCAGGTAATGCATGTAGGAGGGAGTCTCCACCAGCACCTTGTTAAGGCCGAATTTCTTCATGATATAGAGGGCAACCTTGGAATCCGGCGCCTTGTCGCCTGTGGCGATCACCAGTACCTTGTTCCGGTTTGCCTTCATGGACTCGATCATTTCCCCGGTGACCTCAGAAATATCCTTAACAGGCCCTACCAGGTAGTAATCTTCCTTCATTTTTTCCCGGATAACAGGAACACCGGCAGCGCTGGTGCTGATCATCACGGGAACTTCCTTTGTTTTAAACAGTACATGGTCAAAAGGAATGTCTGTTGCATCCAGGGATGAGATGATATTCCATGGGACCGGCTCCATGCCGGCCGCCACCCTTGCATCCTCCAGCTGCTGCGAGAACACATGGGCCGTATAGTCACTCTCCGCATTCATGGTGCCCGCACCAATGATATCTCCGTCAGACACGGCCCTGAGCATGTTGAGGATCCACCAGTCGGCGCCGGCCCCATCCCCGTCATACTTGTTCAGCTTTGCAATGAGGGGCCCCTGGGGTGCGTCTGTAAATGCGATCCTGCCGTCAATGGATGTGACCAGGGACGTATATGTATAGGGACGGTCCTCGTGGAGAGCCTCAAACTTCAGGTCCCCGTAGATTTCCTTCATCTCCTCACATGTTATGGTTTCCACCTGCGCCTGGTCCAGGGAGCTGCTTCTGTAGATCTGCTTCACCCTGGTCTTTTCAATATCAAAAGGCATTTTAAATAAAGATGTTGCCATGTCATTCCTCCTTAAATCAGACTGCCGCCGCAGACCTGCATGATCTCTCCTGTGATAAACCCGCTTTCATCGCTGGACAGGAATGCAATGGCATTGGCCATATCCTCGATCTTCCCCATCTTGTGCAGGGGGTACAGGCTTGCGTATGACTCTTCCAGAGCCTTTGGATCCTCTGCCTCTGTAAACCTCTGCTCGATCATAGGTGTGCGCACCAGTCCCGGAAGGATGGCATTTACACGGATGGACGGAGCATACTCCAGGGCAATGCATTTAGTCAGCATGATAACGCCAGCCTTGGACGGGCAGTAGCCGATGCGCTCCGGAATGGGACGCACTCCCAGGTCGGATCCCACGTTCACAATGGTGGAACCTTCCTGCTTCTTAAGCTCGGAAATGGCTGCCTTGCACATATTGAACACGCCGCCCATGTTAATGGAAAGCTCCCTCATAAAGGTGTCATAATCCGTTGTCTCCAGGGAACCCACAAAGGTAACCCCTGCGCAGCACACCAGCTTATTCACCCTGCCGAATGCCTTCACTGCTTCCTCCACCACATGCTGCGCCTGGGCAAACTCAGTAAGGTTGGCCTGTACATAGATGGCCCTGCTGCTCTCAATATGCATCTCAGGCTCAATGCCGCATCCCACAACCAAAGCGCCCTCATCCAGGAATTTCCTGGCAACTCCCTCACCGATACCGGAGCTTGCGCCGGTAACGATCACTACTTTATCTTCAAATCTCATATTCTTTTCCTCGCTCCTTTACTAGATTCTCTCAAAACGGCTCACACGGTGAACGCCGAAGTTCTCCTCATTCTGCACGCAGCGGATGAACTCGTAAGGCCGGCCGAACTTCTCGTCAAACTCCTTGATCAGTTTAGCCTGGTATTCCTTGTCATCGATCTTTCTCCAGGACTCAATGCTCTCCCAGACAAAGATGAAGTGGATTTCGCCCGGCTTGTTGTCATTGACCCAAACCTCTTTGTAAAGGAAGGGGATATGGTCAAATCCAGGCGCATATGCCTCCTTTAAAGTCCAGATCTCATGGTCAACCGCCAGATAATGCTCCACGTCCTCCGGCGCTACCTTAAAAACCAAATGTTCTACCGGATAATGCTCTCCCTTTGTGTAAGTGTAACCCTGCATGATAATTCCTCCTTATATGTTTGTTTTATTGTAACTGTTCAGGACGGCTTATTTTACTGCCCGATTCATCTTTTCCGCCAAAGCAATAACCTGCGCCGCGATATCAGGCCTGGTTTCAAGACTGTCCCTGTCGCTGTTTGGCAGACAGACCTGGCCCAGACACTCTGTGCTCAGATCATTTAACAGGTTCTTAAGCACGATCTCCCCGCCCAGGAACTGGTTCTCAAAGGAGGGAGCGCCGCCCACCATCAGTATGGCGCCTTTGCGCAAAAATGTTTCCGGCATATCATTTCTCACATGACCTGCCCAATACACCTGGAAACGGTCGATCAGGGACTTCATCCTCCCTGTGATGGAGTGGAAATACATGGGGGAGGCCAGGATGATGTTGTCCGCTTCCTCCAGTTTCTGATAGATTTCCTGCATGCCGTCCTTGATGGCACATTCCTTCTTTTTCCAGCAGAACCGGCAGTCCACACAGGGCTTTACTTCCGTGCGGTAGGCATCGATGATCTCCTTTTCACCATCCAGGTGCTCCAGAAACAGATCCACCATCTGGCGCGTATGCCCGTTTTTTCTTGCCGCTCCTATAATTACAAGTGTCTTCACCTTTACTTCCTCCTGATTCAAGCTTTTTTCCTGTTAAAACCTGTGACATGCATTACTGCAAATACAATGATCAGCACAATGTACACCTGTATAAATCCCATATCCGGCGCATATCCTTCCGTGCCCAGTATCCCCGGGGAATGGATCATTCCAATTGCTGTCAGGGCCAGGGCCGCCCCATTGGTAATGGAGGCATTTTTCCAATTGTTGTCTATGATAAATACGAAAACACAGCCCACCAGAAGTCCCACAAATGCAGAGCCGGGGTCAAAGGCCGTAAATCCGGGAAGGGCGCCTTCCTTCATGTTGTCCACAATAAAGTCCATGACAACCGGCAGGGAAGCCATGATGACCGCCGGATAATACTTTTTATCCACCACCTCAAA
Organism: Clostridium sp. FS41; assembly: GCF_000954015.1. Taxonomy (NCBI): domain Bacteria; kingdom Bacillati; phylum Bacillota; class Clostridia; order Eubacteriales; family Clostridiaceae; genus Clostridium; species Clostridium sp. FS41. The sequence goes on along the minus strand of NZ_JYHN01000006.1, from coordinate 39,258 downwards.
AGCCTGGGAATAACTGGATATTCCTACAAATACCAGAATAGGCAGAACCACCGCTTCAGGGATAAAAGCATTGATGATGGCTGAAAGTCCGGTCAGTCCCACCAGAGCATACAGGGCAACGATTCCAAGATGATATCCCGTTCCGGATTCCATTTTCTTCCATCCTGGATATCCCCAGTACAGGCCCACGGCCAGAGGATTTCCAAAGCATGCCCCCACAATGCTGGCCACACCGCACAGCACAAGGGGTTTGGTTGTTGTAAAAAAGGTATCGCCGCATTCCTTGGCCTGCTCCACTGCCTGGATCCCTGTGATGACCTCATTCAGGGAAAACACAATGATAATGGGCAGGAATGGGATCATGGCGCTGATAACGTCAGGGTTAAAAATGTCCAGTACCGGGAGTGGTATGTAGAAACTCAGGTTACTCAGGGATTCCGTCACTGCGCCAAATCCCATGACACCGCTGATCCACGCCACAACAGAGCCGATCACAATGGCTATAAGGGCTGCGGGAAGCTTAACCTCCACCTTGCCCAGATAGATCACAAACAGTACCATCAGGGACAGCCATCCCACCAGAGGCATTTTCAGAACGCCGTTCATGGACTGCATGATCAGGAATGCCATGGCCCCTCCGGCCAGGGAGCCGAACAGTGCGCCGGCCGGCACGATCCTTAAGATGACCGGAACCACAAATGCGCCGATAATAAAGATGATCCCGCCCACCAGATGGGCCAGCACGCCTGTCTTAAACGCAAGGTCCGCGCTGCCTGTGCTTATGAATACCGGAAGCATGATGCTGTAAAGCCAGATAAACATACGGCCTGCCTGCAGACCGGCAGGGATCGCGGTCAGGTTCGGGTCGTTGCGGTCAGCCGCTATCTTCCTGTAATAGAGCCAAAGCCCTCCGTTTAGGATGACCACGGTGAGAAATACACCCGGCATCATGGTGCCGAAGATGGTCCTTCCATCCAGCCCAAATGTGCCTGCTAAAATGGCGATCGCCACGATTACCTTGGAAAATCCATCAAAGAACACGCCAATGGATGCATCCAGGTCTGCCTTTTTGAAAAAAGGTATTGCCTTTCCCATACTTATTTCCTCCTGTAATGAAAATTATATATGATCCTGCACCATGGGGTGCGGTCCTTTTTCCTCTGTCTGCTGCTCAAAATAATATCCCTTTGAAAACAGGAAAATGGCAACCGTAAGGTAAATGATCCCAAACACGATCCCCGGACCGGACAGCAGCGCGATCTCCGGACAATGGATCATTCCTATGGCCGCACAGCCCGCCATCACCAGGGCAAACCCGCCTGCCATCCGGTAGCGCCGGTCCACCACACAGGCCAGAAGACCTGCCAGCAAAAGGCTGGTGAGGAAACCACCGTTCCCAAGATACATGATGCCCTCAATGGGCACGGAATACTCGGCAAATGTTGCGGAGGATATGTTTTCCATGGCTGCCCCTGCCGCCTGCACGGACGAGCTGATGAGTGTCTGCATGTATTGGAACAGAATGGGCATCAGGGATAAAAATATCACCTGATAGTATTTCTTATCCATGGACCGGAACGTACTGTCGGTCACTGAAAAACCGATAAAGATGAGAAGCACCATCACAGCCTCTGTTGGAATAAGGGCCATCAGCACCCCGGTCATTCCCGTGGTGCAGATGACAAGGTAAAGGATACCGTTCACAAGGGAAAATCCCGCCCTTGCCCCCAGCTCCTTCCAGCCCGGATGACCGAAATACACCGTGGTGGGAAAGGGGTTGCCAAACAGGGAGCCGGTAATGGTGGACACCCCATCCATGATCATGGACCGGCGTTCCGGATATGCATCCCCCGCCATTCTGGCTGATTCCAGCCCCTGAAGAGTGGACAGGAAATTGTTGATCTGGAGCGGGATGATCACCGGAAGAAATGGCACGATCCCCTTAAATCCAGCCGTCACATCCCCCAGGCTGAGGGAAGGGGGATAAAACCCAAGACTGGAAAAGGATTGTTCAAACTGGCCCCAAGTCAGGTATCCTCCCGCCCAGGCAGCGGCTGTGCCGATCAGGATAGCCACCACTCCGGAGGGGATCTTGGCAAACCGCTTATCCGCCTTGCCCAGGTAATCGATGATGATAATGAACAGCGGCAAAAGCCCATACACCGGCTTGTCAAACACCATGGCCAGCCCAACAATGGACAGCCATACCATGGCCGATGAGGCCATATTTCCCATAAGCGCGCAGTTGGGCACATTATTGATGATCCATCTCCCTGCAAAACCGCCAGCCACCTCTACCATGCCGCCGATAAAAGCAGCAGCCAGTCCTACCTGGAATGCCAGCTGGGCATCCCTGGTCTGCCAGTACACCGGGCCGATGATCAGATACAGCCAGCCTGAAAGCTGGGATGCGCCGATCCCAAAGGGCTGGGATGTGACATCCTGCCTCTTTTCCTTGCCGGCCAGCTGTGAGGCTTCAAAAAAGTACCACAGATTTCCCAGGAATATGGCAAGTCCGATCCCCGGCACCACCTTGCCGATGACAATGGACGCCGGCATGCCGAACACCACTGTCATGATACCTGTGGCTGTCAGGATCTTTGAAAATCCATCAAAGAAGATCCCAAAGGAGGCATCAATATCGCCCTTGCCCCACCAGTGATATTTAAATCCTTCTCTTCCCATTGTTAAATGTTCTCCATTTATTTGTTTATGTATTAAACAAACTGGCCAACAAAAGTGTATAGCCGTTTGCAAGTGCACTTATTCTCATGTCTGCAATCTGCATCTGCCGGACTTTATTTAACTATTAAACAAACTATTTAATAAAAAATGGATACTGAATCCTTTTTTAATATATCACTTCGTTATTTATTTGTCAATACTCTTTTTTATTAAAAATTATAGTAACAGTTCAGGACGTTTCCCCACTGCCCCATCCAACCGGAATCGTGCTCTGTTCCAGCACCTAAAATGCACCCTGATACGTACAAAAATTGTGCAAACCTCTTGATTTTTCCCCCTGTCTGTGGTATTATAATCACTGCTTGTCAAAGCAATATTTGGGCGAATTCCCGAGTGGCCAAAGGGGACAGACTGTAAATCTGCTGCTTATAGCTTCGGTGGTTCGAATCCACCTTCGCCCACTAGCGTGTCAGTTATAGCTTAAGGACATCAGTGCATTGCGCGTAAAGGTCCTGGTTTTCAGCCGTGGCACGCACAGTAAGTACACCTGTGCTTATGCGGGTGTGGTGGAATAGGCAGACACAAGGGACTTAAAATCCCTCGGTAGCGATACCGTGCCGGTTCAAGTCCGGCCACCCGCATTAAAACAAATTCGATATTTTTAAGGTAATGAGAGAGGGACAGCCGGTTTCGGCTGTCCCTCTCTCATGTTTTGGATCTGTTTTTATTTTCATCGCAATTTATGCAAATCACCATACACAGGAAAAATCTCCGGAGATACCAGAAGGAAAAAGTACCCCTGACACTACCTGTCAGGAGTACTCTGTTCCTTCTACTTTTCTTCCCCAACCCCATCTGCAAACCGGGAATCCACCACCGGATAAAAATCTTCCGGCTTGGAGATAAACACCGCCGCGCTGTAAGGCGGCATATTCACCTTTAACACACCGTTTTTAACCCGGTACATCATGATTCCCGCATTATAACCGCTCTCCATGGTAAGTATGGGACGGCCCAGGATCATATCATCCGTGATACCCAGCTGCCACACGGGAATTTCCATCATCTGGATCTCAGGGCTGTTGGATACCACGGTCACTGCCTGGTATTCCCGGTACATGCGGCCGAATGCGATCTGCTGGTGCTTTGCCACAAGAGGCTTTACACTGCCCTTCTTGAACACGGGAAGCCGGTTGTGGATGCCTGTCATATAGCGGTGGAACTCAATCAATTCCAAGTCCTCACTGCCCCAGGGATAGGTCCTTCTGCTGTCCGGGTCTGTCCATCCGCACACACCAGCCTCATCGCCATAATATAAAGTGGGAGCGCCCGGCCATGTCATCTGGATCACCACCGCCTCCCGGAACACGGGAAGCTTTACATTCTCCGAAGCCTTCTCAGGCCCTAAGGTGCCGGTCCGCCCCACTACCTGATTGGTCCTTGTAAGGAATCTGGAATGGTCATGGTTGGACAGCTGGTTCATGGCAGTGAGCACTGTGTTGGTCTGCATACGGCTCATATGGTACTTCATGGCATTAAAGAACGCCTCTCCGTCTCCCCACACACTGCCGTTATAGCTGTCGCTGTGTTTTTCCATCCCTGTCAGGAACCATGTGACCGGCTCCATAAAGGCATCATAATTCATGATGGAATCCCACTGGTCTCCCTCCAGCCAGCTTGCCGGATCCCCATAGTGTTCCGCAAGTATAAGGGTCTGTGGATTCACTTCCTTGACCGCCTGTCTGAACCTGCGCCAGAAGGAGTGGTTGTATTCCGCCGTGTGGCCCAGGTCGGCCGCCACATCCAGCCGCCAGCCGTCAATGGAATAGGGCGGTGATACCCATTTCTTTGCAACGTTCAGTATATATTCCACCAGTTTTCCGGAATTCTCATAGTTCAGTTTAGGCAGGGTGTCATGGCCCCACCAGCCGTCATAGGTAGCGTTGCAGGGCCACGCCTGGTCCCTCTCGTCATGGAACTGGAAAAAGCTGTGGTAAGGACTGTCCTTGGTCTCATAAGCGCCCGGTTCATAGTCCCCTGAGTTCTTATAGATCTCCTCCGCATCCAGCCACTTGTTAAAAGAACCACAGTGGTTAAATACGCCGTCCAGCACGATCTTCATACCCCGTTTATGAATCTCCTGGACAAACTCTGCAAAAAATGCATCGCTGGCCTCCAGATTTTCCCAGCTCGCGCTGCGGATGATGTATTTCTCCGCTCCCTTGTTATCCGTGGCATTCTTATCCACCAGGCTTCCGCCGTCCTTGACGATCCTGCCAAAATGGGGATCGATGTGTTCGTAATCCTGGCAGTCATATTTGTGGTTGGAAGGAGATACAAAAATCGGGTTCAGGTAAATGACCTCCACCCCCAGACTCTTGATGTAATCCAGCTTATCCCATACTCCCTGAAGATCTCCTCCGTAAAAACATCCCACATCCATGGCGGAAGGATTCCTGCTCCAATCCTCAATCTTTTGTACCGGGCGTCCTATATAAACATATTCACATGACTCCACGTCATTATCCTTGTCGCCATTGCAAAAGCGGTCCACATAGATCTGGTACATAACCGCGCCCTTGGCCCAATCAGGAGTGTGGAATCCCGGTGTGATCTTAAAATCAAAACATGCCTGGCCATCATCCACGGGTCCCAGCCTGTTATAAAGGCAGACATCCTGTCCGGATACAACTTTAAAGTGATAAAGCACCTGATCGGTGCCTACTGTAATTTCATATTCATAATAGTCAAACAAATCATCGGACAGCACTTTGGCCATCTCAACTTCTGCTTTGTCCTCCACATAATATACATGATCTGCATTGCCCCTACCGGTCCGCATACGAAGTAATACGTCATCATCCGCGTCCGGCTCAGCCGGAAAACGGTAATCCTCTGTCTCTGAGGAAAAGAGGGCGTCTCTGTTGATAAGTCGGTTTATATTGTCTCCCACTGTTGATTTCCTTTTCCTTATTTGTTTAAATCCATTTTCCCATCATCTATTGTATATGAATTTTTTTATTTGCACAAGGCGAATAATAGTAGAAAAACCGCTTTAATGGTGACGTTTTTGCATAGATGCCACAAAGTGAAAAGCCTGGCGGGGTAGCCAGGCTTTTCAGGAGAAGGTATTTCGTTTCTTATGGGGTGTAGCAAAAACTATATAATGTATTGGGGGGGGTTACATTTATTATAATAGCACAGGGGGCGGAAAAAGTGTGCACAAAGATCAATTATTTTCCTGGATGTTTGTGGTAAAAATACACAAAGGAGGGGGGCTTATGAATTTCCCGCCCAGCGTTCCCAGTAAAGGTTCATTGCCAAGATGGCGGTTATTGCCATAAGCACAAAGGCCAGGAGAAGGATCCAGCCGTTTCCTCTGATCAGGAACACCTGTCCGCCTCTTGCCAGTACGTTTCCGAGGCCCCATAGATGCCCGCTCCCAACAAAGCTGACAGCGGATACAGAAGGCGGCTCCCATTTCCGGGAACCGCCCTGTCTCTCTTATGATTGATCACAATTAACTGATCACTGTGCAGGAGCGAACAATGCCTCAAATTCCTCCTGGTTGATCTTTTCCTTCTCAATCAGCAGGGCCGCACAGGAATGGAGTACATAATCGTACTGCTTGATGATATCCGTGGCCTTCTGGTAACAGTCATCGATGATCCGTTTCACCTCGCTGTCAATGGTGTCCGCAACGCCGTTGCCGTATGACTTTGTGTGGGCCAGGTCACGGCCGATAAATACTTCATTATCATCACCGCCGTACTGGATCATACCCACCTTATCAGACATACCGTACTGGGTTACCATGGCCCTGGCGATCTGGGTGGCCTGCTTGATGTCCTGGGATGCGCCGGTGGTGATATCGTCAAATATCAGTTCCTCTGCGATACGTCCGCCCAGGTCCACCATAATATTCTGAAGCATGCGCCCCCTGGTGTTAAACATCTCATCCTTTTCAGGAAGGGGCATGGTGTAGCCTGCTGCTCCGATTCCCGTAGGTATGATGGATACGGTGTGTACCGGACCCACATCGGGAAGCACATGGAACAGGATCGCATGGCCTGCTTCGTGGTAAGCGGTGATCTTCTTGTCTTTTTCAGAAATCACCTTGCTCTTTTTCTCAGCGCCGATCCCCACTTTCACAAATGCCCGGTCTATATCGCTCTGCTTGATGAACCTGCGGTTCTCCCTTGCAGACACAATGGCTGCCTCGTTCATCAGGTTCTCCAGGTCCGCGCCTGTGAATCCCGCAGTGGTCTGGGCCACGCGGTGAAGATCCACATCCTCGCTAAGGGGCTTATCCTTGGAATGTACCTTAAGGATCTCCTCACGGCCCTTTACGTCAGGACGGCCCACTGCAACCTTCCGGTCAAAACGGCCCGGACGGAGAATGGCCGGATCCAGTATATCCACACGGTTGGTGGCTGCCATCACAATGATGCCCTCATTAACGCCAAATCCATCCATCTCGACCAGCAGCTGATTTAAGGTCTGCTCCCTCTCATCATGGCCGCCGCCCATGCCCGTGCCTCTGCGGCGGGCAACCGCATCGATCTCATCTATAAATACAATACACGGGGAATTCTTCTTGGCTTCCTCAAACAGGTCACGGACACGGGAAGCTCCCACGCCTACAAACATTTCCACAAAATCAGAACCTGATATGGAAAAGAAGGGAACACCTGCTTCTCCGGCCACTGCCTTTGCCAGCAGCGTCTTACCTGTTCCCGGAGGTCCCACAAGCAGGAGTCCCTTGGGTATCCTGGCTCCCACGCTGGTGTATTTCTGGGGATTCTTGAGGAAATCCACAACCTCCTCCAACTCTTCCTTTTCCTCCACAAGTCCGGCCACATTGGAAAAATTCACCTTGCTGTCCCGGCTCATCCTTGCCCGGCTCTTGCCGAAATTCATCATCCTGGCATTGGCGCCGCCGCCTCCCGCGCTGCGGTTCATAACCATGATAATGATCACCACCACCACAATGGACAGCATAAAGGGCAGGATAATGGTCACCAGATAATTCTCCTGGGGCACATCCATTACCACATACTCCATCTTATGGTCATCCAGGATCTTCTGGGTGTCCTTCACATCTGTCACATACAGGCGCTTTACCTGTCCGTCCGCCATGGTGATCACCACTTCGCCGGTGGGCGTCTGTGGATTCTGATGGATGGCAACCTCTGATGCCTGCCCATCATCCAGTATCTGAATAAAATCCTGATTCGTAACCTTATCCGCCTGTCTTGCATATGGCAGCCGAACTGCCGTGGCGATTAAAATCAGCATCAGGAGTATAAATATAAAACCTCTAAATGTCTGCTGCTGTCTCAACGAATTGCCTCCTTAGACCTTCTTTCTGCGTTCCAGGGCATGGCTTTTAAATGCCCTAATCCAATTCCACGACTCCGATATAGGGCAGGTTACGATACTTCTGGTCATAATCCAGCCCATATCCCACTACAAATTCATCCGGTATTGTAAAACAGGTGTAATCCACCTTGACCTGCTTCTTCACACGGCGCTCCGGCTTATCAAGAAGGGTACACAGACGGACGCTCTTTGGCCCTCTCTGCTTCAGGACCTCGATCAGATATGCCAGCGTGCGTCCTGAGTCAATGATATCCTCCACGATCAGCACATCCTTTCCTGCCAGCGGCTCATCCAGGTCCTTAAGGATCCGCACAACACCGCTGGATTCAGTCCCAGCCCCATAGCTGGATACGGACATGAAATCCAGGGATACGGGTACCGTAAGCCTTTTTGCCAGTTCACAGGTAAAGAATACCCCGCCCTTTAAAATACAGATCAGGTGAATCTCCTTGCCAGCATATTCCTCGCTGATCTTTGCCGCCACCTCATTGATGCGTTTGTCAACCTCTTCTTCGGTCAGCAATACACGAATCTTATCCGCCATTACTTTATCCTCCGTTTCACTTATTGCGTACCCTGGGAGATTCCGAGCGTACACTTATTCTTTTCTCCTGCCTGCCTCTGCCTGCAGTATCCGTGTGGTATCCGGACCGATCTTATAAAACTCGCTGATCCTGTATCCGATAATCCACATCACATGACTGCCGTCTGCCAGAAGGGGGACCTGGTCCCGCAGTTGTCTCGGTATTTTCTCATCGATCATAAACCGTTTTAACGCCTTGTGGCTTCCGTCCGCCAGGGTCATGTAATCCCCCGGACGCCTTGTTCTCACCACGGGCGTACCCTTTATTCTATCACAGTCGAACCATTTCGTATACATGTTTTTGGGGAATTGTGTCCCTTTTTTATAGGAAAATATACTCATTTCCACCTTGGGCAGCGCCATTTCCCCTTCCTCTTCCTCATCCGGCGAAATGTTCCTGCCGATCAAAATACTCTCATATTCCCTTACGGCCACAAGGGAATACGGAAGATGGACTTCCTTTCCAACCGGACGCCCGGTCAGCCCAAGCACCTGCTGAACATGGATCCATCCCAGATCTTTGGCCGAACCGGCCAGGTCTTTTAATAGTTCCATCACCACATAGGACCGGATGATCTCCGGCTCAGCCGTGAGTGCCGCACAGGGCACCGCGGCCTGTGGACCCAGCTGTTTCACGTATTCCCTGATCCAGCATTTCCCCTTCATGGACAAATATTCATCCGCCTGGCCGGCCAGCCTTCCCATTCGCAGTATATTCCCCACCGCCCCCTGGTTTACATCCTCCTCGATCATAGGAAGAAGGCGGCGTATGCGGTTGCGTGTATAGTGGTCTGATGTATTGGTGGAATCCTGTACCCAGGAAAACCCGTTTTTCCTGAGCCAGTCTATGATCTCCCGGCGGTCCGCATCCAACAGCGGCCGGATGATCCGTCCCCTCACATGGGGGATTCCCTTCAGCCCGGCCAATCCGCTTCCCCTGAACATGTTATGCAGGATGGTCTCCGCCTGGTCATCACTGTGGTGGGCCACAGCGATCCTGGCCCGGCCCTTGTCCCCGGATTCCCACTCCTGCGCCTCCTGTTCCAGGGCCTCATATCTCAGATGACGTCCAGCCTCCTCCTCAGACATGCCGGACCCGGACGCAAACCGGCGTACATCTACCTTTATGATATGACAGGGGACATCAAGTTCTGCACACAACATCCTGACAAAATCCGCATCCCGGTCAGCCTCCTGTCCCCTGAGACCGTGATGGACATGGACGGCTCTCAGCTGCAGATCCCATTCTTCTTTCATGCCGTATAACAACGCTAAGAGGCAGACGGAATCTGCCCCTCCTGATACAGCTGCAATGACCCGGTCACCGGGTGACAGCATGTGATATTCTTCTATGGTCCTTCGGACCTTATGCTCCATCTCTTCCATTTATCCCACCTGTATCATGGACATCCCTTTGGCCGGACCCCGAAAGGCCGGGCCCGGCCGGATGTTCTCTCTATAATATACCCGTAAAACCTCAACCGTGCAAGCCCCATAATGCAGGTAATACAGCAATATCCGCCGGGAATATATACTGCGCGCACCCTTTACCCCATTCCGTCAGGAATGCCGCTTCCACAATCCGGCGGTCAGCACGGTCATATCGTCCCTGGGAGCGGGGATGAACGAAACAGCAAATTCCAGTATCTGATCTGCCAGTTCCTGAGGCCCCATCTCCTCCACACTTTCCAGATACTGCTTCATTACCTGTTCCTTGTCATCTCCGGGAAGGGCATCCAGCACCCCGTCACTGACCATAACGATCCGGTTGCCGTCCCACATTTTCCTGGACATGAGCACAGGCTCCACACCATTGATAATGCCCATGGGAACTTGTCCGGCCTCCAGGATCTCCACACCTTCATCCCCTATGATAAAGGTGGGTACCGCCCCCAGCTTCATCACCTCCAGCACCCCTGTATGCAGGTCAATACAGCTTACATCCAGCGTGGCCGGGTGCTGTTCCACCCCTGCCAGAAGCAGGACCGTATTGACCAGTTTAAGGGCCGCCCTGGCTGAGAATCCTGTCTCCAGAAGCTGCTCGGTAAGCTCTACCACCTGCTTGCTCTCCTTGGACGCAGTCTCCCCGCTGCCCATACCATCAGAAAGGCTCATGACCACCTGACTGCCCTGGCTCTCACAAAAAGTATAATTGTCTCCCGAATACCGCTCTCCCTGTCTCGGTATCCTGGAAGCCCCATAGATCAGATGGTATCCCCCATCCTCCAGCAGGCGTATGGTGGCATACTGCTTTGTTATGATGCTGCGGCTGTCCCCCGCAGGCCTCCAGCGGCTGTCATCCACCACGTCCCCCATAAGCTCCGCCGCCTCCTTGGAAGTCACACACCTGCCATTGGTTGTCCTGACAGTGAGAAATGCCTCCTTTTGGCCATTTTCATATTCCAGCAGCAGCAGATTTCCCACCGCCATATGATATTTCCTGAAATATTTCTTTATTATGTATTCGTACTCCTCCGTGATGTCTCTTGCCTGATCGATCTGGTGGGAAAATTCTTCCAGTATCACGGACATTTCCCTGAACTGGGACACCACCGCATCACGGCTTTCCAGAAACCGGTTTTTCCACGACAGGTTCATGGTAGCCCGTCCCAAACTCCGGTTTAACTGTGCCAGATAAGCGTCCTGCTTCCTGCACCCGGTCTGGAACATCTGGGGCATGTCGTCATGGTCAATATGCCCCTTTTGCTCAAATGCACGGAGCAGATAATACAGGTAATAGCTGTCCTCCTTCTCACTGTCCGCGTACAGGTTGCACTGGCTGCAGTTTTCACACACCAAAGTAGCGCTGGCCTGCATGGCAGCCAGTCCGTCTCCCCGGGACAGCTGCCCGTTCTTCTCTATCTCGTCATCAAACGCCTTGGCCAGCTGGTTTAAGGACTCAGCCATATCCCCCAGTCTCCTGGCCGTATAATGATTCACATCCAATCTGTTTTTTACATCCTTATTATTCCTCGAAAACACAAAAATCCCTCCTAATCCGCGTAACTTTCAGTATACGCATCATGGAGGGAAATAAATGTCTAATCATGCTTGGATTCTTAAAAATGTTTCGCCCCTTTTCGTCATCATTCCGTGGGCTTTAAAAGGATCTCGTCCGGATTCACCAGACCCAGCTTTTCCTTGGCAACCTCCTCGGCATATTGCTTGGTCTTTACATAAATCTTGTACTCCTTCAATTCCTCGGTCCGCTTTTCCTCAGCCTTGACCTGGGCGTCCAGATTCTCTTCTCTGACCTTGTAATCCAGGTCCGACTGCTTTAGATCAGCGCCCTTTATATTAATAGCCACCGCAAGACACATAACAACAAGGGTAATCCCCATGATAGCCATGCGGTTTGCCCATTTATCACGTCTTACACGTCTTGATCTGCCATAGGATTTCATCTGTTAATCACCAACTTCACTTTGTTCCCGGTTACAAACCTCGCCGGGTTTGTTTCTGTTAATTATCATTTTAAGACATTTACTTATCTTTTTCAAGCATTTAAAGAAAATTCTGCTGATGAATCTGTCATACAGTATCATCCCTATAAATACTCCGCCGATTACATACGCCCGGAACACTCCATCGTTCTGCTCATACAGAAGGATAAAGGTCACAAGCCCTGCATACAGCCAGTAAAGGAAATCTTCTATTCCTGTCCAGATAGGGCCGTGGTGGATAACCAGGCGGAACACTCTCAGGGTGTCATAGGCCAGCATCAGCCATGCTCCGGTCACCAGGCTCAGCACCATCAGCCAGGTTTCGTATTGAATCCTGCTGCTCACTGATGACACCTCCTATTTAAATAAACGGGTAAACAGGGATTCCCCTGATTTGCGCAGTGCCTCGTTGGAACTGTAGACCATACTGTCAATGGTCCCCTCTATATCCACCTCGCCCTTTTCCAGGGTCAGCCTGCTCACATGGAGTTCCTTGCCTTTGATGGTCAAAAGCCCCATATCCGTGTCCAGGACCACCGCGTTCTCATCAAAGGATACCACATCGCAGATTCCTGTGATATTACCCACTCCGCGGTTCTGCAATATAAGCTTGTGCTGGCGTGCGCCAACCATCTTTTCTTCCATACAAAAACCTCCCCACATATCTAACCTATGTTAAATATATGGGGAGGTTGGCCATTCTATGCCTTTTATCTCAGATATAACGGTAAAGCTCTTTGGCTTCATCTTTTTTAACGGTTTCCTGTACGTCCAGAACCTCCACCTTAACGGCTTTGGCACCAAACTGAATCTCAATCATATCCCCGGTCTTAACGCTCAGGGATGCTCTGGCTGGCTTGCCGTTCACCAGCACCCGGCCTGCATCACAGGCTTCATTTGCCACGGTTCTGCGCTTTATCAGACGGGAAACCTTGAGAAACTTGTCCAGTCTCATGAATTATTTGTTAACCTCATCCTTCAGAGCCTTGCCAGCTTTGAACTTAGGTGTCTTGGAAGCTTCGATGGTCATGGTCTTGCCTGTTTTAGGATTTCTGCCTTCTCTTGCAGCTCTCTCAGCAACTTCGAAGGTACCAAATCCAACTAACTGTACTTTGCCGCCCTTTACAAGTTCTTCTGCTACTGCATCAGTGAAAGCCTTAACAGCCTTCTCTGCATCCTTCTTGGAAAGTTCTGCCTTCTCAGCAACTGCTGCGATCAATTCTGTCTTGTTCATCAATTTTTCCTCCTAAATATAGTCCCGGGAAGCCCCCCGGATTCATTACTATTTAAAGTCTAGTATACCTAATCATTTATAGCCTTTTTGCTATGATTTGTCAAGGTTTTTTGGCTTTTTCCTGCATTTTTATCTGATTCCAAAGAGCGGTCCCTTCCTCCACAGAATTAATCTTTACATTTCCAAAGACGTGGGGGTGTCTTCGCACCATTTTTCTACAAATTCCGTCAATTACATCATCGATTGTAAAGCTTCCCTGCTCACTTGCGATCTCACTGTTAAGCACCACCTGAAGGAGCACATCCCCCAACTCCTCGCACAGGTTTTCCATGTCCTTATTGTCCACGGCCTCAAACACCTCTTCCGTCTCATCGGCCAGGCACTTCTTCAAACTCTCAAATGTCTGCTCCCTGTCCCAGGGGCATCCCTCCTCAGAGCGCAGCTTAGCGACAATTCCCCTCAGCTCATCAAACGTATGCACACCGCAGCCTCCTTCTCATTCCAACGTACTCAAGTTCACTCAAATTCACCTTACCTCCCCTTATTCCTCTTGATCACCTTCAGCCTTGTAAACTCTTCCCTCTCCTTTTCCTCCAATGCATCGGAAATGGATTTACTCAGCTCCTGGTAATGGGGAATGGTGATATTCTTAAGGGCATTGGCCCTTTTTTGTGTCTTCTTAATAGAGTTGGCCAGCCGGTAGGCGGAGTTCTCAACCATAGACAGCTTAATGGTCAGCTCCTTTACCTTTTCAAAATGATACCTGGCCTCATCCAATGACTCGGTTGTGTTATAAAAACCATAGGTCAGGGCCAGGGGCTTTACCTCGTGCTGCACCAGGGGAATCTCTGTTCCCATGATACTTCTGGCCTTGATCTTCACACGGTCGTCCACGGGCACCGATGCGCCGATCTCCTGCACATAATTGATGCCCAGCTCAATATTGGCCTTTTGCAGCGCCTCATATGCGGCCCTGAAGGTAGTGTCGATCTCAGACTGGATTCCCTTTGCCTCATCGATCAGCCCCATGAGCTCACGGATCAGGATATTCCTCTTCTTATCCATCAGCCCATAGCCCATATTGGCCAGGTTCAGGGAATTCTTGGCCGCGATCAGGTTACCTTTTGTGGGAAATGTATTTGGATCCATTTACATCACCTCGTCTCTTCGGCTGCCGGCTGATAGTACTGATCCAGTATCTTTGTATCAATACGGTCAAGCTCCTCCCTTGGAAGCATTGCCAGAAGTTTCCATCCAATGTCCAGTGTCTCCAGGATGGTCCTGTTCTCATGGCGTGCCTGCCCTATGAACTTCTCCTCAAATTCCCGTCCGAACACAAGGTATTTCTTATCCGTGGGCGATAACTCATCCTCACCGATAACCGATGCCAGGGCCCTGGCATCCCCCACCTTTGCATAGCAGGAGAACAGCTGGTTAGCCACATCCTGGTGGTCAGCCCTTGTGTATCCCTCGCCGATGCCGTCCTTCATCAGACGTGACAGGGAGGGCAGAACATTGATGGGCGGATAGATGGACTGTCCGTTTAACTGGCGGTCCAGAACGATCTGCCCTTCTGTGATATACCCCGTCAGGTCGGGTATGGGATGGGTAATGTCATCATTGGGCATGGTAAGGATGGGGATCTGGGTAACGGATCCTTGCCGTCCCGCCACAATGCCCGCTCTCTCATAAAGGGACGCCAGGTCACTGTACAAGTACCCGGGGAAGCCCTTTCTGGAAGGGATCTCACCCTTGGATGAGGACACCTCACGCAGGGCCTCGGCATAGCTTGTCATGTCGGTCAGGATGACCAGGATATGCATCCCCTTTTCAAATGCCAGATACTCCGCCAGGGTAAGGGCGATCTTTGGTGTGATCAGACGCTCCACCACCGGGTCATTGGCCAGGTTGATGAACATGGCCACATGCTCTGACACGCCGCTCTCCTCAAAGGTGCGGCGGAAGAAATCAGCCACATCATATTTAACGCCCATGGCGCCAAACACAATGGCGAACTTTTCATCTGAATTGTCACCCAGGGAGGCCTGCTGTACAATCTGGGCAGCCAGCTGGTCATGGGGAAGGCCGTTTCCTGAGAAAATAGGAAGTTTCTGCCCCCTGATCAGGGTGGTCAGCCCGTCTATGGCGGAAATACCGGTACGGATATAGTTCCTTGGATATTCACGGGTCACCGGGTTTAACGGCTTTCCGTTGATATCCAGCTTCACATCAGATATGATGTCTCCCAATCCGTCTATGGGCTGGCCGATACCGTTAAAGGTACGGCCCAGCATTTCCTCGGACACCCGTATTTCCATGGGATGGCCTGTAAGGCGGGTGTGGGTGTTGCGCAGCGCCATGCCCTCGGTGCCCTCAAACACCTGGATAATGGCCTTATCCCCGTAAATCTCTATGATACGGCCGATTTTGTGGGTATTGCCTCCCACAGTCATCTCCACTATCTCATCAAACGCCGCATTCTGAACGCCCTCAAGGACAACCAGAGGGCCATTGATCTCACTTAAACCTAAATATTCAATTGCCATATGTCCGTCCTCCTCTACGCGTTCTTTTCCATTACCCTGTCATAAAACGCATCAATCTGTTTCTTGTAATCATCAAACATATCCAGGCGGTCGTTGGGTACATCATACTTAATGGATATGATCTTATCAAAAATATTCTCTTCCTTAAGAACCGAAACCGGCATGCCCATATTCACCAGGGCACGGGACTTCTTGTACAGATACAGGATGATGTCCATCATCTTAAACTGCTTGATCAAAGGCACGGATGTGTCCTCTTTGTGGAACGCGTTCTGCTGCAGGAAGCCCAAACGGATCACCTTGGCGATCTCCAGCACCAGCTTCTGGTCATCGGGGAGCACATCTGAGCCGATCAGCTTTACGATCTCCATCAAACTGCTCTCCTGGGTCAGGATGCCCATGAGCCGGTTGCGGTAGTCCACGAATTTTTTATCCACGTTATCCATGTACCAGGAGGACAGGTCATTGATATACTCAGAATAACTGGTCAGCCAGTGGATGGCCGGGAAATGCCTGGCATAGGCCAGGGATTTGTCCAGTCCCCAGAAGCAGCGCACAAAACGCTTGGTATTCATGGTCACAGGCTCTGAGAAATCGCCGCCCTGAGGCGACACGGCTCCAATAATGGTCACGGACCCTTCCGTGCCGTTTAAATTCTGCATCATGCCCGCCCTCTCATAAAATGCCGACAGACGGGATGCAAGGTAGGCAGGGAATCCTTCCTCCGCGGGCATCTCCTCCAGACGTCCCGACAGTTCCCTGAGCGCCTCCGCCCAGCGGGAGGTGGAGTCAGCCATAATAGCCACATGATAGCCCATATCCCTGTAATACTCAGCCAGGGTCAGACCGGAATAAAGGCTTGCCTCACGGGCAGCCACAGGCATGTTGGACGTATTGGCGATCAGGGTGGTCCTGTCCATCAGGGGGTTGCCTGACTTAGGATCGATCAGCTCTGAGAATTCTTCCAGAACCTGGGTCATCTCATTGCCTCTCTCACCGCAGCCAATGTAGATGATCACATCCGCGTCCGACCATTTTGCCACCTGGTGCTGGGTCATGGTCTTTCCGGTTCCAAACCCTCCCGGGATCGCTGCCGTACCGCCCTTTGCAAGGGGGAACATGGTGTCCAGGATACGCTGTCCCGTGATCAGCGGTTTTACAGCCGGGAAACGCTTGGCTGACGGCCTGGGTATACGGATGGGCCACTT
Organism: Clostridium sp. FS41; assembly: GCF_000954015.1. Taxonomy (NCBI): domain Bacteria; kingdom Bacillati; phylum Bacillota; class Clostridia; order Eubacteriales; family Clostridiaceae; genus Clostridium; species Clostridium sp. FS41. Next base: position 22,177 of record NZ_JYHN01000006.1, on the reverse strand, counting down.
CTGGGTCATGGTCAGCTTCCGCTCAGTTCCGTCCATCATCTGTACCGTGACCAGGGGGTCCTGGATGGTGTACTGTCCGTCTTCCGCCACATCCAGTACATACCCCTCCACATCAGGGGGCACCATCACCTTGTGAATGATGGCTCTTGTCTCCGGAACCTCTGCGATAATGGCCCCGGGCATCAGCCGGTCCCCCGGCTTTACCACCATATGTGTATCCCATTTCCTGGAAGTATCCAGACTGTCCACAGAAATACCGCGGCTGATGTAATATCCGCTCCCCTTTGCGATCTCGCTTAAGGGCCGCTCGATCCCATCGAAAATATTACTCAGGATCCCGGGCGCCAGGGTTACGGACACAGGCGCCCCTGTACCGGTCACCTCTTCCCCCGGCTTGATCCCGCTGGTCTCCTCGTACACCTGAATGGTGGTTTTCTCTGAAGTAAGTCCAATGACTTCACCTACCAGGTTCTCCTTTCCCACATAAACCATCTCGTTCATCTGGAATCCCGGGTCACCCAGCAAGGAAACGACAGGACCATTAATGCCGTGAATCACACCTGTCTTTGCCACTTTACTTACCTCCTAAATCGAATTTGAACTCATGCCGCGCTTCACTGAGTTTGGTCTCAAATGAGTTGTCTATCAGTATATGTTTGCCTGGAATCACCGCCCTGATGCCTCCGGTAAAGGAATATTCGCTCAGTTTAATGCTGGCATTGTGATGCATTGCAATCCTCTGCAGCTTATCCCCATCGGAGGGATCCATATAGATGATCAGTTCCTCATCCCCTGCAAATGCTTTGGCTTCCTTGACCTGGCGGTCCAGAAGCTGCTGGTATTCCTGGGTTTCCATAAAATTAGCCAGCTTATCCTTAAGTTCCACAAACAGCTTATCCTTAAGCTCCTCCTGCCTGTGGCTGAATTCCCTCTTAAGGTCCAGCTGCCCGATGGAGAGACGTTTATTGATCTCACGCTCCAGCTTTTCCGTCTCTGCCTCCACCTGCATGTCAGCCCGCCGTCTGGCATCAGCGGTATGTTCCTCGTAGGCTTTTTCCAGGGCGTTCATATAATCGTCCAGCATCTTTGCGCTGCGCTCCCTGGCATCCTCCATGCATATATCCTGGAAATGTTTCAGCTTTTCCTCTGTTGTCAAGCTGCCTCACCTGCTTTCTTATCCCATATTTTTACAGTTTTAGTCCGATCGCCTCGTTTACATAAGAGGTGATAAAATCCGGCTTGCGGCCGGTGCCATGGCGGTCCGGGATCTCAACGATCAGAGGGAGCTTCCGCTCCAGCTTTACATCATCTATGATCTCCGGAAATTCCCTGCCGAATTTCTCAGTCAGCAGGATGATGCCAATGGATTTATCGGCCAGGACCTTATCCAGCTCATTCTTAAGTTCTTCCCTCTCATGGACCACGGCGCCCTCCACACCTGCCAGGCGCATCCCTGTCAGGGTGTCCACATTGTCACTGATCAGGTACATCTTCATAGGCTTACAGCTTTCCTAAGATCATAAAGGAAATGATCAGTCCATACAGACACACACCTTCGGCAAGACCTACGAAGATTAATGATTTGCCAAGAATGGAGCTGTCCTCACTGATCGCTCCCAGAGCAGCGCTTGCAGCGGCAGAAACAGCGATACCGCCGCCCAGGCAGGAAAGCCCGGTTGCCAGGGCAGCCGACAGATATCCCATGCCGGCTGCGGAAACCGCCTCAGACCCGGCCTCAGCTGCCTGCGCATTGCCGGAGAACATGACAACGGCGGCAAACATCATGGTGCCAAAGAACAGGAACAGGTTGGCAGCCAATGCTGTCTTATAACGTCCCTTGGATTTCTCACCCATTGCAAATGCGCCAAACGGTACTGCGATACTTAAAATCAATGCTACGCTCAGTGTGATCTTAACTAATAAACTCATATCTCTTATCTCCTTTTTTACCCGGCCCGGTCTTAAAATGGCCTGTTTCCCGGCTATTTTAGTTTTATATTGTATTACTGCTCTCCGGCAGCCTTTCCATATGGTTCAAACGCACGTCCGCTTCCCCGGTAAAACCGGCTGAACAGCTCATAGTATTCCAGACGCAGTACCTGGATGCCCACGATCAGGCCCTCCATACCGCACACGAACAGGTTTCCTCCTATCACCACGGCCCAGTTGGTACTTCCTCCCGCCTCTGCCCCTGCAAGCATCAGGACCACCTGCATCATGGCCGCATGGCTGACCGCAAAGGCTCCTACCCTGACAAAGGAAAGGGTATTGGAAAAGTAGCTCAGCAGAACTTCAAACAGTTCAAAGATCCCCTGGGTGATGAACATACCCATCCCGCCTTCGATCTTCTCTGATTTTTTCTCCACCACTGCTGTAAGCGGCTCTTTAAAGAACATGATCAGAAGGGGGATCAGGAACATGACCACCAGTATGGCCGTGGCAGGCAGCGTGTTGCCTGTCATATAAAGAATGATGACACAGGACAATGCAAAATAAAATACAAATCCGGCCACTCCATTGGTATCAAAATAAATCTTTTCCGTGTCATGGACACGGGCGCTGTTGATAATGTTCAGCACCATGCACATGAGTATGATTCCCATACCTATGGCCACCGCCACCACAAACACAGTGTTCAGCTTCCCGATAAAAGGAAGGTTTACCATGGCCTCCTGCGGCCTGAGCCAAACTGCGTCTATGATATCCTCAAATCCGAACACACTGCCGAACAGGAATCCGAATATGGTGGAAAATACACCGCAGCAGGAAATAATGCCGGCCAGGCGCACTTTCTTAAACCGGTACAGAAGAAATCCTCCTGTGAGCAGGCACAATCCCTGCCCCGCGTCCCCGAACATGAAACCAAACAGGATGGAGTAAGTGATCCCGATCAGGATAGTGGGGTCCAGCTCATTGTAAGAGGGAAGTCCGTACATCTCCACATACATTTCAAAGGGCTTAAACAGCCCCGGGTTCTTCATCTTGGTAGGCGGCTTGCTCATTATATTGTTATGGTCGTCTTCTATGATACAGAACGTATCGCTGTCGCGCTCAATCTCCTTTTGGAAGTCGGCTGCATCCTTCTGTGTCATCCACCCGCACAGGATATAAAAATTGTGCAGGTCATGCTTGGTGACGGCTGCCATCTTCCTCACATCAAAGTTAGTGGAAAATGTCCGGATCACATGATAGGCCGCCACCAGGTCGTCCTTGCGGTTGCTGATGGATTCCACAATGGCCTGGTCCGCTTCATCAATCTGTTTCTGGAACGCACTGATCCGGTCATCCAGCACATGGCCGGCCTCCACCGGGGTCCCTTCATATTCATCCGGAAGGAAACTCCGCTCAAAATGCATGGATGCATAGATGGCATCGATCTTGTCTGCCAGCTTTTCCGGCACAAAGTAGACCACCCACACATAGTCCCCGTCCTCTTCGCATTTGAACATGACCGTATCAATGGTATCGTACACATAGGTGGAAAACTTTTCATAGTACTCTTTGGAAATGCGCCCGAACCTGAACTTGATAAACCGGAATCCAAGTATCTCCTTCACACTGTAGTTCAGCCCTGCAAAGGGCACCACCTTGTCCTTGGACGCCTGCAGCTCGTTCCTCTGGTTTACCAGAACGCTTTTTTTGTCCGTAAGTTCCTTTAAATCTTTATCCAGGCTGCGGATCAGCTGCACCGCATCCCCCAGCTTAAGCCTCCTGTCCGTATGTTCAGGCAAAAGCTCATGATAGCTCTCCATCAGCTCCCCTGCTTTTAAAAGTTCCTCTTTATATGGATTGGTTTCAATATAGGGCCGGAGGTCCTTTACTGTCTTGAGCTCCGACAGGGCATTTTCCAGGTGTATCTCGTATCTGGACAGATACGTGTCCACTACCCGGTCAATATCATCCTTGGGACCGGTAATACTCAAGAATTTCATCTTTTCAATCACGTCTTAACCCCCTTTAGTCAATTTGCAGCCAAGCCATACCGTATGCGCTCAATGGTGTTGATAATGCGCGCAATCTCCCGTTCCTTAAAATACAGGTAGGAGTTAAGGATGGCGATGGAATACGGGTCTTTTCTTCTGGTCATCTGATAGATCCTGTCAATGATCTCATAGGTCAGGCGGTCCAGATCCGGTTCCTCTGAGTGGCTTATTAAGTCCAGCTTTCCATACCAGCTTGAACGGATCAGTCCATAGAGCTGGTCCAGGGTTTCGGCTTCAGCCATCTTATTGATCTCGCTCTTGGTGAGATGAAGCTGGACCGGAATCATCATTGCATAGATCTCTCCGGGAGACAGCTTATAAAATTTCTTGGAACGGCAGAGCCATTCCAGGTTCAGCATATCCATCCTGGTGCCGAAACACTGGGCCAGGATCTTACGCTCTTCCTTGGACAGATATTTGTCCTTGATCTTCCACATAGTCTTAAAATACAGCATATCCAGCGCCGTCTCAAAGGCGGGCAGGCTTACGGTCCCGTTCTGCAGCATCATGTTTAAGGGCTCATAATAAGGCGACCCCTTAAGATTGCCCACGAACTCCGTTATGGATGGGGACTGGGATAAAACGATCAGGTCAATGCTGGAATGGCGCTCAAAAAAATCCTGGAACATGGACAGGTCCTGGCGCTGTTCCCTGTGTCCCGCCGCATTTCTCAGACATGTCTTTATGATCGTTATCTCATAATGCATAAAATACAGGTCCAGGAAACGTCTCTGCCTGATATTGGCAAATTTATAAAGCTTTGCAAAATCCCTGTACTGCGAAAGGTTGAGACGCTGTTCAATATTGCCCCTGTGCAGGTCCTTGTCCTCCGCCTCCTGGAAAATCTCCCGGTAAGGCAGAAAACGCCGCAGATATTCCACTGCTTCAGGCACTGTCTCCAGGGAAGCCATTTCCTTAAACTGCTCATCCTTGATCCGCCACCGCTCCATGGCCTTGACCTTGGTGGCAATGCCGCTGTAAGTTATCAGGCTGCCCATATCCTCACCCCTTTATCATGTTCTGGAACAGAGCCTCTGCATACGCTGCATGATGTTGATTGTAATTACCTTCCAGCTGTTTTAAAAGCGCCTCAAAATCCGCCTTCTGGCGGGCAAGCATGTCTTCCATGTCCGCCTCCATCTTATGCTGGATCTCGGCTATCCTGCGGGCTGTTTCCTGTTCAAGATCCGTATCAAAAGAGGCTGTCTTGTCTTCCATCTCTTTGGCAAACGCTTTTTTACGCACATTCGCCTCATCTGCAATGGCACCGGCTGCTTCTTCTATTTCCGATAATCTGTTGATCACAGTATCCATAGAGCTCCTCCTTATATATAATTTTATATCACTTCATGATACTCCTTTTTTTTAAAAATACCAGGGTTTTTTAATAATTAAAATAAAAAATTAACAAATTACCTGTGGCAGAATGCCAAAAAAAGGAAGAACATTTTTCGTCCTTCCTCTTTTTACCAACGTATGTGACAAATTTATCTATGCAGTTTTTACAAACATGTTTTATCAGTTATTCTGACCGCTCCCGCTGGTTGCCGGAACCTCTGTCTCAGCCACGGGTTCCACCTTTTCCAGGAACCGGCTGGATACATATGCTTCCTGTCCATCGTAATTGATCACATCCCAGTCATTGCTGTAGCGCTTCACATAATCCACCTCGGTGCCGTTGGTCAGCTGCACAATGATACGGCTGTCCGTGGACGGCTCCGTGCGTACATTCACGCTGCTGCCCTTAATCCTGTATACCGCCACCGGAGGTTCTGTCTCAGGAACCATCTCCGGCTCAGGGGGCAGTGTGGGCGCCGGCTCAGTGGCCGCCGTGGTAACTGTGGGTGCCGTGGTTGAATTTCCCTTATCCTTGTCCCCGGAAGGAACCATGGTACGAATCACAACAATGAGAAGAACCACGATCAGTACAGGGATCAAAAGTCTCCAGATATAAGATACGGGTGATACCCGCCTGCGTTTCTTTTTTCTCGGACCTCCCTGGCGCTGGCCTCCTGACTGGACAGGACGGCGGTTGCCGCTCTGGGGGCTTCGGGCGCCTGACCGGGATGATGATCCCTGGCGCTGGGACGTCTGTCTGGACGATGCAGTTCTTCCTGTCTGCGGCGCCCTGGCTGATGAGCGTCCTCCGGAGAACTCGTTGGCAAACACATAGACCTCCTGGGTCAGGAGCTGATACGCCTGATTGGCATCATATGCAGTGTCATCCCCTTCATGGACAGCCTTGTTGCCAAGTATGCGGATGGTATGGTAGTTATCCTTGGTCGCCTTGTTGATCCAGCGCCCCTCATAGAGCTGGTCAATGGTGTCCGACAGATCCCCCTCCACCAGGCATGCGCGCTCAGCCATGCACCTTACCATATATTCCAGAACCTGCCTTGCTTTAACCATCACAAGATTATATTCTTTTCGTACGATCAACCGTTCCGCGTCCTTAACGCCCAACTGGATCTGCTGCCAGCTGGTCGTCCGCTCCACATTCGACATAAGCCTTCCTCCTTAGTATCCGCAGATATCCGTCTATTATGTATAGTATAATCGATTTTTGCCAATTTTGCACTACTAATTGTAATAAATCAGAAAAATAAGAAAAAAGTAAATTTTGTTGCAAATAGGCACTTCGGATGATAAAATAAGGCCTGCACCAACAAAAAAATCACTGCCGGGGGCATATTGTGAACGCCTCTCCGGAAGAAAGGAAAAAAGACATGCGATTACGTCATATCCCCGGGGCGGAAGAAACCATTGCCACAAGCCCCTATGTGGTCCAGGAACCAGAGACAAAACGCGGAAGCTGGCATCAGGTATTTGGAAACCTCCACCCGTTGGAGATTGAAGTGGGAATGGGTAAAGGACGCTTTATCATGGAGCTTGCAGAGGCCCATCCGGATATTAATTATATAGGGATCGAACGCTATTCCAGCGTACTTTTAAGAGGGTTGGAGAAACGCTCACAGCTGGATCTTAACAATATATACTTCATGTGCGTTGATGCAAAAACCATGCCCGAACTATTTGCCCCGGGAGAGGTCAGCCGTATTTACCTCAATTTCTCAGACCCCTGGCCCAAGGACAGGCATGCCAAGCGGCGCCTCACCTCGCCTGACTTTATGGCAGTGTACGACAAAATACTGGCCCGTGACGGAGTGGTGGAGTTTAAGACCGACAACCGGGAATTGTTTGAATATTCTCTGGAATCCATCCCATCCGCGGGCTGGAAGATCCTGTCCCACACATTTGACCTCCATAACAGCCCCATGGCCGAAGGCAATATTATGACCGAATATGAGACAAAGTTTGCCGCCGAGGGAAAACCCATCTGTAAACTGGTGGCCGCCAGGGCGTAAGCAGGTCTTAATGCGGATACCTGCACAAAATGACAGATCACGCCATATACTGTTACTAAGTAAATTACCTGCCGGAGGCAGATCCTATGGCATTATCTCCTGGAATCACCAAAAAACTAATGCAGGCAACCAGCGACAAAACCGACCTGAACAAGCAGGCCCTCCGCCTGAGCCGCTCCTTCAAGGAAGTGAACAAAGTTCTGGGCACAGGTTCCAAGGCAAAGGATAAAAAAGGAAAATAAAATCATTTAAATAATTTTTTCCGAAAAACCGTTGACATTTGTCTATGAAAGAGATATAATGTCGTTCGTGTCGCCCGGACGGGTTATAACAAAACACGGGCATGCGCCTTTAGCTCAGTTGGTAGAGCAGTAGACTCTTAATCTATTTGTCCAGGGTTCGAGTCCCTGAAGGCGCACTTAAGAGGTCTGATTTTGCAGATATTGGAAGCTGCGGGGTCGGACTTTTTTGTGCCTTAATAGAACAAACACATCTGGGACAAAGCTAAATTTAAAAAGGTATATTTTAAAAAATAAATTTTTTCTTAAAATATTATTGACATTTCCTTCTCCAAGCTATATAATAGTGGACGTGTCACTCAAAAGAATTAAATTAAACATATGCGCCTTTAGCTCAGTTGGTAGAGCAGTAGACTCTTAATCTATTTGTCCAGGGTTCGAGTCCCTGAAGGCGCACTTAAGAGGTCTGATTTTGCAGATATTGGAAGCTGCGGGGTCGGACTTTTTTGTGCCTTAATAGAACAAACACATCTGGGACAAAGCTAAATTTAAAAAGGTATATTTTAAAAAATAAATTTTTTCTTAAAATATTATTGACATTTCCTTCTCCAAGCTATATAATAGTGGACGTGTCACTCAAAAGAATTAAATTAAACATATGCGCCTTTAGCTCAGTTGGTAGAGCAGTAGACTCTTAATCTATTTGTCCAGGGTTCGAGTCCCTGAAGGCGCACTAAAAGGTCTGACTTTGCAGATACAGGAAGCTGCGGGGTCGGGCTTTTCTTTGTTACAGACAACTTTTTACAGATTATATTCTATTCTGAGTCAGGAGGAACTATGAAACACTTACACAGATTTGCCGGGATCGCGGCCGCATTCTGCATTATGATCATTTTGTTCATCACTTCGGTGGAAGCCGTGGTGTACTGGACCCCTGGATATTTTGAAAAAGAGTATACCAAATACAATGTGCTGGAAAGCCTTCCAGCCATGACCATGGACGACCTGCTGGAAGTAACGGACCAGATGATGGATTACTTAAAAGGCGACCGTGAGGATCTCCACGTGACCACCACCATGGGAGGCCAGCAGCGGGAATTTTTTAATGAGCGGGAAATCGCCCATATGGAGGACGTGCAGGTGCTGTTCTTAAAAGCCATGTCCATACGCCGTATCTGTCTGGCAGCGGCAGCCTTATTACTTATCTTTATGGCTGCCGCCAAAGGACGGATGAGACAGACCCTTCCCTCATCCCTGTGTATTGGATGCGGCCTGTTCTTTGGGCTGGTCACCGCCCTGGCCCTGATCATTTCCACTGATTTCTCCAAATATTTTGTCATGTTCCACCATATATTCTTTACCAATGACCTGTGGATCCTGGACCCTGCCACGGATATGCTCATCAACATTGTGCCTGAAGGATTTTTTATGGATACAGCCGCCCGCATTGCCGGTCTTTTCGGCGCTTTATCCCTGATCCTGTTTGGATTCTGCCTGTTCCTGACCATAAAAAACCGTAAAAAAGCCGCTTAAATCCTAACCGGGCTTTACTTAAAGCCGGAAATATTTTATACTGTACCATAGGCTATTATATGATTGGAGATTGTTTGGATGAAGCGATTTTTCACGCTGTTCCTGTGTCTCTGTCTCTCCATGGGCATAGTTACCATGAAGAGCCTGGCAGCGCCCCAGTGGCCCGACCATGTTTCCATACAGGCGGACGGCGGCATTGTCATGGATGCGGATACAGGAACTATATTATACGGGAAGAATATGGACCAGCAGTATTACCCGGCCAGTATCACCAAGATACTGACCGCTTTGATCGTGCTGGAACACTGCGGTCTGGATGAAATGGTATCATTTTCCCATGATGACGTCTATAATGTGGAAGCGGGAAGCAGCAGCGCCGGCATTGATGAGGGCGATGTGCTCACGGTCCGCGACTGTCTCTATGCCCTGCTGCTGGCCTCTGCCAACGAGAGCGCCAACGCCCTGGCATGTCATGTAAGCGGCTCCCGGGAGGCATTTGCCAAACTGATGAATGAAAAGGCCGCCAGCCTGGGCTGTACAGGAAGCAATTTTACAAACCCCAGCGGCTTAAATGATGAGAACCATTACACCACGGCCCATGACATGGCTCTCATTACCAGGGAAGCCATTAAAAATCCTGAATTTCTTACCATCAACATAACCCGCAGCTACAGACTGGCTCCTACCAAGCGTTCACCTGAGGGCGGATATGTGGCCAATCACCACAAGATGTTTAATAAGAACGAATCCGTCTACTATCCGGGCGCCTTTGCAGGAAAGACAGGATACACATCCCTTGCGGGCAATACCCTTGTAACCTGTGCAAAAAAAGATGGCATGACCCTGATTGCCGTTGTGCTGAACGGACACCAGTCCCACTACGCAGACACAAAGGCCTTGTTCGATTTCGGTTTCCGCAATTTCCAGTCCCTGAAAGCGGTGGATTATGAGACGCGGTACAAATCCCTGGAAAATGACATGACCATTGCCGGCATGACGGCCCGGGACAGCATTTCCCTGGAGCTTGACCGGAACGGACGTGTGGTCATACCAAAGGATGCCGACTTTACGGACACGGAATCCACCCTGACCTATGACCTGGACAGCAGCAGTCCCAGGAACGGGGTTGCCTGTATCCGCTACACCTACAACGGGCGCCAGGTGGGCTTTGTATACCTTTGTTCATCAGGCATGGAAAGTTCCGCCGATCCCATGGCTGCGGCCGCCACACCTCCACAGGCAGCGGCAGGCAATGGAAACCAGCCTGTTCCGGGCCAGAACCCAGGGCGGAATTCAAGTCAGAATCCAGGGCAGGATTCAGGTCAGAACCTGGGCCATGAGCCGGGCCAGGGAAATCTCCAGGATCAGGGAAACGGCCTCTCAACAGATGGGAACCTGACACCTCCTGCCACACGGCCGGACATCACCACAAAGGAAGGCACTGCTTCCAGTATCCGGATTCCCGCCAATACCCTGACCATTCTGGGGATCGCGCTGTCCCTGTGTGTTATTGTGGCAATTGTGGCCGCCGTAAAAATACATGTTAAAAAGAAGGAGGAGGCCGATCTGACGCTCCGCCGCCAGCGCAGGCTTGAACGCCTGGAGGATATCGGCTACTCCTCTGCCGACTTTGACAAACTGGTGGCCGAGCGCAGGGTCCCCTCTCCCTCCAAACGGAGAAACAGGAGAGGCCGGCGTAAAAAGACCTTTTTCCGTTGAACTTCCCATATCCATGGGTTATAATGTAGGGGGGCTATTCATGAGATCAATCATGTATGTAACCACAATTTACAGGGGAGAGAGAAATGAAACTTTTCCAAACGGATAAGGAGGATTTGAAAGCAGCTGTCATGAACCTGGTAAGGAACCTTCCTATAACCATCGAATATATGGCTGCCGCCACCTTAGTTTCCACCATATTTTTTCATTTCAGCAACAATGTCACCAACATTTCCATCATATTTACTCTGGCCATTATCCTGATCGCCCGCGCCACCAGCTGCTACGGTTCCGGAATACTTGCCTCTTTATTTGCGGTCTTCTGGGTAAACTTTGCATACACATATCCCTACATGACGCTGAACTTTACCATGTCAGGATACCCGATCACGTTTGTGGGCATGATGCTGATCTCCTGTATTACCAGCAGCATTTGCATCATGATCACAAAGCAGAATGCCCAGATCCAGGAAAAGGACCGGATGCTGCTTAATGCAGAGAAGGAAACCATGAAAGCCAACCTGATGAGGGCCATGTCCCATGATCTGCGCACGCCTCTTACCACAATCATCGGTTCCAGTTCCACCTATCTTGAACAGGAGGAGACCATGTCACCCGATGAAAAGCACAAACTGGTCCAGAACATTGAGGAGGATGCGCAGTGGCTTTTGACCATGGTGGAAAATCTCCTCACCGTTACCAGGATCCAGGATGAGCGGGGTGTGGCCAATGTGATCAAGGCGGACGAGTCGCTGGAGGAGATCGTCTCTTCCGCAGTGAGAAGGTTCAGAAAACGCTTTATGGATGTTCCTGTCCATGTTTCCATACCGGATATCTTTATCATGGTTCCCATGGACGCCACGCTCATCGAACAGGTCATTAACAATCTTCTGGAAAACGCATTCTTTCACTCCGGAAGCCACGGTCCCATTGATCTGATCGTAACCACAGACGGACCTTACGTATCCATAACCATAAAGGATTATGGAAAGGGTATCCGTCCGGATCTGCTGGACACCCTGTTTGACGGAGGAGGGGTTTATGCCAACCAGATGGGAGACAGCCATAAGGGAATGGGGATCGGCCTGTCTCTCTGTAAAACCATCATAAACGCACATGGCGGCCAGATCCGGGCCGGCAATCATCAGAATGGCGCCCAATTTACTTTTACCTTACCAGATTGGAGGGAATACTGATTTATGAACGCAAAAGCCAGTATTATCATCATTGAAGACGAAAAAAATATATGTAATTTTATAGAAACGGTCCTGACACCTCAGAACTACCATGTGGTCTGTGCATATACAGGAGCCGATGGGTTAAAGCAGATCAATACCCACAAACCGGATGTTGTTTTACTGGACCTGGGCCTTCCTGATATGGATGGACTTGAGATCATTGAGGAGGTTCGGACATACAGCTCCGTGCCCATCATTGTTATCTCTGCCAGAACCCTGGAACGCAGCAAGGTAGCTGCCCTGGATATGGGAGCCGATGACTATCTCACAAAACCCTTTGGCACAGCGGAGCTGCTGGCGCGCATCCGCACCGCACTGCGCCACAGCCAGAAGACAGCCAATGAGAATACCCGCTATGAGGTCGGGGACCTGATGATCGATTTTGAACGCCGTTTGGTAAAGGTAAAGGATCAGGACGTACATCTGACCCAGATCGAATACAAACTGGTCTCCCTGCTGGCTCAGAACGCGGGAAGGGTGCTGACCTACGAAACTATCATATCCAAAATCTGGGGCCCCTATGCTGACAGCGACAATCAGATCCTGCGTGTGAACATGGCCCATATCCGAAGAAAGCTGGAGGAAAATCCCGCAGAGCCCCAATATATATTCACAGAGATCGGCGTGGGTTACCGTATGAGGGAAGAATAGAGGGAATAACAGAAGGAATAGCAGAAGGAATAACAAAAAATAAAACCTGCAGGATCGCTGGTCAGCCGTCCTGCAGGTTTTGCTAATTGTTGTCATATTTTTTAGTGTGGCTCTTGGCACTGCGCTTTCTGCGCCCGTCTTCCTTTCTTTGGGTCAGCAGTTCCACATCCTCGTCCCCCGCCATCTTGGTGGTCTTGACAATATAATATCTGTCTTTCTCGGACTTTTTAACCCTGATCTTTCCTTTCACATAGCCATGCTCCGGGCAGTATGCCAGACAGAAATAGAACCTCTGTCCATAGGGAAACCAGCGTATCTTCTTGCGCAGCATCCTCCGGCACTTAAGGCACACCATGTCCGTAATATTCTTATCCTTCATGATCTCTTCCCTGGAGTCAAACTCCCTGGATACAAATTTGGTGTATTCGGGAAAGTACAGGTAAAATTCCTTGTCCTTTTCATCCGGAAGGCCGTAATAATCAACGGAAACATACACCCCATATAAGTCCATATCCAGGGCGGACAACACCCTTCCCGTGTAGTAAGCGTCATCCAGGGCGCGGTGAAACGGCCGTTCCTCCTCCATGGCCATCTGCTGCACTGCCTGGTCCAGGGACACCTTATTCTTTCCGTCCCCATACTGGAAGCAGAACAGCTTCTGTATGTCGTAGTACAAAAGAGGGCGGGGAAAAGGTATATCCAGGCCATAGTAAGCCATATTCCTCTGGAGCTCTGTCAGGTCCATGGACCCCCATGTGCAAAAGCAGTATTCCTCTTCCCCGCACCACTCCACAAATTCCCTTATAACATCCTCAAAACGCTGCCCCTCCTGGCACAGCTTCCTCATATCCATGTGCGTTACTTCCGATATCTTAAAATGCAGCTTCTTATATACCTGAGGCCTGATCAGCTTATGGAATTCCCCTACCTGGCAAAATCCCTCATCCAATTTTACAGCGCCTATCTCAATAATCTCAAATGGAAGGTGGTCCACTGAATCTTCCTTTCCATTTGGGCTCTGGTTCCATTCAAGGTCAAAAACAATGTAGTTCATTTTTTCATCCTGTCACTCTATAATCTTAATTTACTTACCTATCTTATCATAATGCACAGAATATGGAAAGGGGCATTCTATTTTACCTTTTTCTCCCATTCACTGTACAAAATCGGCCCAAACATTTGTTAACCAATTATCTTATTTTGGTTGACATTTTCAACTTGAGACCCTATAATAATCAATGAATTGTAAACCTGTTTCTACCTATTAGATAACATTTGGGGTATGATAAATGAGACAATTGATATATGAAACGTGTTTATGGGGCCGTCACCGCTTTGACGGCTGGGTCATGGCCCGGGCTGTTTACCGCAAATACAGCAATGAAGCCGCTGTCTGTTTTCATACACAGCGGAAAAAGAGCCACAGATATGCCGCAGTACTGGAAACAACGGGATACACACAAGCCGCGGCACCAGCCGGAAGCCTGGAAGTGCTTCTGATGGACGTATCTAAGGATAAAAACCAGCAGGGTGATGCCCCGCAGCTACATTTCCAAATATCAGCTACATCAAAACCATCTTCCTTAGAATCATCTTCCACAGATCCGCCTTTCACAGATCCGTCTTCCACAGATCCGCCTTCCATGTGCTTTCTTAAGACGGACCTGAGACAGTTTCTGAAAGCATCCGGCGACACCAACCCCATTCACCGGGGTGATCCGGCCCTGGTGCCAGGATTATGGATATTCACGCGCCTGTATGAACCCTTTTCCCATATGGCATGCAGCCCTCTTCCTGTTCTTCCTATAGAATACGGAATCCATCTGCCCATAGAATACAGTATCCGCCTGATCCGTCCAACCTATACGGGCCAACCCATTTACCTGAAATGTGAAAACAACACTGTCACAGGAAGCTGCGATGGCCTTGTACATTTTCACCTTCAAATAAAAAACCTATGACATGGAGGCAACTATGAATACAAAACAAAACTTCAGCACCCTGGAACTGACAAAAATGGCTCTTCTCACTGCACTGATCTGCGTATCAGCATACATTGTGATACCCCTGCCATTTTCCCCTGCAAGCCTGACCGCCCAGACACTGGTGGTCAACCTTATTGCGCTTTTGTTAACTCCCCGTCAGGCTGCCTTCACCATTGTGGTCTACATGCTGCTGGGCCTTTCCGGCCTCCCCGTATTCTCCGGCGGAGTGGGAGGACCCGGAAAACTTTTTGGCCCTACCGGCGGGTACATTATGGCCTGGCTGATAGCCGTTGTACTGATGTCCTGGCTGAAGGGAAAACGTTACAGCTTCAGGCGCTATTGTCTTGTGACCATGCTGGTGGGGATGCCTGTGACTTTGATACTTGGAAGCATTTATATGAAGTTTGTAACAGGCATGGACTGGGTATCCGTGTTTACGGTTGCCGTACTCCCATTTATCCCTCTGGACCTGTTTAAATGCGCTGCCGCTGCCGCTATCGCAAAGCCGGTGCAGATCAGCCTGTTGAAGGCTGGAACTTCTATTTGAATCTGCGTACTCTCGGATGTTA
Source organism: Clostridium sp. FS41 (assembly GCF_000954015.1). Classification (NCBI taxonomy): domain Bacteria; kingdom Bacillati; phylum Bacillota; class Clostridia; order Eubacteriales; family Clostridiaceae; genus Clostridium; species Clostridium sp. FS41. Next base: position 6,895 of record NZ_JYHN01000006.1, on the reverse strand, counting down.
ATCAGATCTGCGTAATGAATTTTTGCCTGTTGTGCACCAATCTATGAGGCATATACGGTGTATCGTTGATTCGCTCTGTGTGTGACCGGCGAAAAATCAACCGCAAAAATGGGGACCAGAAGGCTCTGAGAGTACACATCTAATGCGGGGAGGTATGATATGGACCATGTCTTTGTACTAGGCGGACTCAGAAGTTATATCGGTATCAGGAACAGCGCTTACCGCCATATCCCGGCCGAATGTCTGGGTGCGGCCGTATTAAAGGGGCTGATCAGACAATGCGGCTGTGATGGCTACGCTCCCGGGGCTGTTGATCCCGGGGTAATCTCTCCCGGTACAATCTCTCCCGGGGATATTGATATGGTCATCTGCGGCAACAGCGCGGGCAGCGGCGGCAACATCACCCGGCTTATGGCTCTGGAGGCGGGGCTTGATCAGTCCGTTCCCGCTTTTACAGTGGACCAGCAGTGCGCCTCCTCCCTGGAGGCCATAACCACTGCCGCCGCCATGATCGAAAGCGGACTCTGCCACCTGGTAATTGCCGGCGGATTTGAGAGTACATCCACGCAGCCCCTTCGCTCCTATCACCCCAATCATCCTGACTACAGGGATACCACTCCTTATACCACCGCAAAATTTGTACCCGGTCCCCACAGGGAGGATGTAATGCTCCAGGGTGCTGAACGGACTGCAGCCCATTACCGCGTGGACAAACAGGATTTGGACCGCTGGGTACTGGAGAGCCACCGCCGGGCCCTTATGGCCCGTCAGTCCCGGATACTCAGCGATATAATATTTCCCGTGTTCGGCCTGGAGCGCGATGAAGGCATACGTCCCAGAATGAGCCAGAAGCTGCTGGACAAGCTTCCCCCCGTATTACAGGACGGACGATCCCTCAATGCCGCCAACGCCTGCACAATGAACGATGGAGCGGCCTTTGTGGTACTCTGTTCAGACCAGTATCTGGCCCGCCATGGCCTGACAGCCCGCTGCCGGATCCTGGATGCCTGCAGCATTGGGACCAATCCGCTTATGAGCCCGGTGTCCGCTGTCTCATCCATAGAAAACCTGCTGAAGCGTACCGGCATTTCCATGGACGAAATCGGATGCATTGAATGCAACGAGGCGTTTGCTGTCATTGACGTCCTTTTTGAGAGAGCCTATCCGGGTACATTCAGCCGTTATAACCAGTTTGGCGGGGCCCTTGCTTATGGACATCCCTACGGCGCCTCAGGGGCTATTATCTTCCTCCACCTGGTAAAAGCCATGGAGCGTACCGGCAGCCAAAAGGGGATTTGTTCCGTGGCAGCCGCCGGAGGCATCGGGACCGCCCTGATGCTGGAGCGGTAGGGACCCTACCGGAGCAACAGAGAGCAATCATTAAGATAGTGAAGAACCATAAAACCTAAGGAGAACATCATGGATTACCTTGAAATGATAAGGGCTGTACCTGCTCACAGGACAGCCCTTATTGAAGATTCCAACTGTTATACATATGGAAGTATCGTCAGGGACGCGGATGAGATCAGGCATCAGTCCGACCTTCTTGACCCTGGGCTGGAATGGATAGACGAAGCCTCTGTGTACGGACAGCTGATCCGATTCCTTGCTTACAGCGGCACAAACAAAGTCCCCGTGATTATATCCAGGGAAACAACACGCAGGCCGATTCCCGGCTCTCCTGTCCCATCCACAGCCTGCATGGGTGTCCTCACGTCAGGTACCACGGGGGTCCCCAAAATATGGTTTCGCACCTTTGAAAGCTGGCACAGCTTTTTTCCCACACAGAACCATATATTTGGCATAAACAGCTCCAGCCGCATGCTGGTCCACGGCAGTCTGGCCTTTACAGGAAACCTGAATATGTACCTGTCTTTGATGTCAGAGGGGGCATCCGCCATTACCTGCTCACCGGTCTATCCACCTGCATGGAATCAGGCCATGGTTGATTATCAGGCCAATGGGGTATATTTGATCCCCTCCAAACTGCGCCTGCTGGCCAGAACAGCCTCCGGATGCAACCCATATATAAAGACCATTGTATCCGGCTCTCAAAGCCTGGGACTGGGGGATATCCGTCTGTTAAGGACAGCATACCCAAACAATCAATGCACCCTTTACTACGGAGCCAGCGAACTGAGCTTTGTTTCATTCATCCGGGACTCCCAGATGAATGACGACCCCGCATGCGTGGGACTCCCATTTCCCGGTATAAATATAATGATCAAAAACAATGAGATCTCAGTGGATACGCCATACAGGGCCCTGGGCCTTCCCACCCCCTGCAGCGTTGGGGATATGGGATATACGGGTGCGGACGGATACCTGTACCTGCTGGGGCGCAAAAACAATGTATATAATATCCACGGGCGCAAGATTTCTGCTTCACTGATCGAACACGCACTGATGGCACTGGATGAGGTGGATGAAGCCGCAGTGACGCTGGAGCATGGCGCCCTGACCGCCTATGTGGTACTGAATCCGCAGTCCGAAGGCACTCCTGCTTATTGTCTTCTGATGGAGCAGCTTAAACAGCGCCTGAATCCCTATGAACTGCCCCGCAGGATCATTTACACAAAAGAGCTTCCAAAAAACAGCAGCGGAAAGCCTGTTCCATCACTGCTTTCCGCTGCTGATCCTCATTGATCAAGACTGAATTCATGCGCCGGCTTGTCATATTGACGGCCGGTTATTATTTTTGCTGTCAGGTCCGTACAGTTAAAAACAACAGACCACTGGGTGGCGTTCATCCTTCCCGATGACTCAGACACGTGCCAATCCTTGGACGCTGCCTGTAGCAGATCCATGCCGGCCTGCTCATCCTCTACCACACCATTGCAGCTGTCCAGGGATGTCTCTAATATCTCATACCTGTCCTGGCCGTTTCCAAAATTATATTTCTTATCCGACAAGAGGAAATTCGTTGCCATCTGATAGTCCTGCTCCGCCTTCAGCACAACCAACTCATTGTCCACGTACTCCACCACCGCGCTGTTCCCTCCGGCATCGGCAATCTGGAAATGATAGCAGCTTCCCGCGGAGGAATGCATGTCATACTGTTCCAGCAATTCCACTGCCTCATCCACCGTGGCCGCTTTATCTAACATCAACCGGATAGCAGTAGTGGTGGTTATATCCGTCTTTCCCGTATCCTGATTCGTGGGCTCATCTGCAATGCGCAGCACTGCCGCCGCAAGGCCCTTTTCATTGATACCGTCCAAAGGAGCGTAGGGAGCTGCCAGGGCGATCAGCTTTTCCTTCAGTGAATCCGGCAGCTTATCTTCCCCAAAGCCTAGAAATGCCAGATTTACAGTTGACAGGGACCTGTATCCATGATCAGGTGCTGTCTCCACTATCAGAGCCGGGGAGTAGGTCAGATCAAAATTACGTCCGAATATATAGTCCCCTTCTTTGGTCCATGCGCTAAATGTGGAACAGCCAAGATCCGGTATGGAGAACTCAAAGGGCAGCCCCTTTAAAAGCCGTTCCGTCACGAACCTGACCAGTTCTCCGTCCGTGCTGGCTCCAATTTCCAGAAAATCATCAAATCCGTAGTCCCCGTCATACCTCATGGAATAAAGTACATTGTCATCTATCTTTTCCAGCGTACCCAATGTCTTGATTTCATGCCTGAACATAAAGGCTCCTCCCAATACTATAATGATCACCAGTCCAGCCAGGCAGCCCAAAAGGCCCAGCAGCCGCTTTTTCCATTTCTTATTGTTATGATCCATGTTTCCCCTTCTGACTTCTTATCTATCTGTTTGTGGCAAACAATCTGTGATAGACTATTTTAATATCAAAATATCTTTATCATCATATCATTTGACCTGTAAAAAGTCAAATAACCAAGGGATTGGCTTCGGCCCGGTATCTGGGACGATTCCTGATTTGGTTTCTGGGCCGGTATCTGGACTGGTTTCTGGGCCGGTTTCTGGGCCGAATCAGGTGATTCAGACCTGTTTTGAATATCCGGATTCGCCAAGCAATTTTAATCTATACACACCAGCTCATACTTACGGTTTCCAAGGCCATGGGCCTGGGCGGCCTCCACTGTATGGATTCCATGACGGGATTCCATACGTTCGATCAGGGCACGTTTGCCTGCATCCTCAGAGCCATACACCGCATCCACGGATGCCTGGTCCAAAGCAACGGGATCTGCAGATGCAAATATACCGATATCCGCCATTTCCGGGTCATGGGGATGTGCATCGCAGTCATAATCCACCGACAGTCTGTTGGCCACATTAATATAAACAATTTTTTCACGTCCCATAAAATCCATTACAGACCGGTCCGCATCTGCCATGGACTCCAGGAATGAGTCATGATCTGCCGTAAACGCGTCCTCAAAAACATTACTGGTACCGGATGTATGAATCCATATCTTACCCCTGGACGATGCAAGGCCGATGGACATATTCTTCAGCGCACCTCCAAATCCACCCATGGCATGCCCCTTAAAGTGGGACAGCATTACCATGGAATCATAATTCTTTAAATGGGTGCCTACATAGTTCTCCTGTAAATGAAAACCACTCTCAACAGGAATTGCCATGTCACCCTCTTCGTCCAATATATCGCAGGGGGCAATGGCCAAAAACCCATGGTCCCGGATCGTCTCCCAATGAGCCTGTGTCGTATTACGTCTGCCCGGATAAGCGGTATTACATTCTACAATGGTCCCACTCAACCTATTCACCAGGTCCTTGATCAATCCCGGCTGGAGAAAGTTATGGCCTCCCGGTTCACCTGTGGAGATCTTTATTGCTATATTACCTTTCAGGGACACGCCTAACGCCTCGTAAACGCGGACTAAGCCCTCTGGTGTAATTTCCTTTGTCTTATATACAATTGACATATTATTTTCCTCCTGGTCGGTTTTAATGGCTATATCCCATGTATTCATACTCCACGTCCCATTTCATAAGCCTGTACCATATCCGGACTGTTGTTTATATCTCCCTTCTGCCAGGCACCTGTGCCATATATGATTCCTCTTTCCCTGGCATTAGGCAGACAATCCTCCGTAAATCCCCTAAATCCCTCTACGGTACGCTCCATCATATTGTTATCCGTGTCCGCAGCCGCTACAATAAAATAAAAGTCCTTATCCCGTATTTCTGCGTAACGCGGTACTGTCCGGTCGATCAACGTCTTCATCTGTGCATCCATGGAATAAAAGTATACTGGCGTAGACATGACGATCACATCACTGTCCACCATTTTATCCAATATCTTTGCCATATCATCCTTTTGCACGCATTGATGGGTCCCGTTACAGACACCGCACCCAGTACAATAGTTGATTTTATAATCTCCTAAAAAAACTTTTACCACAGTATTTCCAGTGTCCTCTGCCCCACGCATAAACTCATCACATAGCGTATCGGAATTTCCTCCCCTTCTGGGGCTGCCGGATAGAATCAGAACCTTTTTACTCATTATAAACTCCTTTCCATATTCATCCATGTACTAATTTTACAAGCTACTACTATAGACTACTACCTGGAGTTAAGTCCAGGTCAAGTGGTTTTTTAAATTTTTGCGGATTTATCGCGGATTTATTGCAGATTTGTGGATTTCTTCGTAAGCGTGAAATAACAGAGTGTATAGAAAAACCGCCAGCCTTCTGATATGCTCAAGGTTGGCGGTTATCTACATATTTTCTGTATGACAGCATCCCATGGCAGATAGTCTTCCAGAAATTCCGGATACTGCAGGAATGCTGTCCCGGGGATATCACTTAAAATATACTGGATGTATTTTCTGGGGTTTAGGCCATTGGCTTTTGCTGTTTCTACCAGCGTATAGATCCCTGCGCTGGCTTCGGCTCCTTTGGGGCCTCCGGAAAACAGCCAGTTCTTCCGGCCTATCGTAAATGGGCGGATGCTGTTCTCGGCAAGGTTGTTTGAGACAGCGCAGTTCCCGTCCAGCAGATAATTCATCAGTCCGTTCGGCTGATTGAAAGCATAGGTAAATGCCTCTCCTAGTTTGGATTTTGGAAGGATTCCGGCAGCTGCATCTTCCGCCCACGACCAAAAGGCCTCTAATACAGGCATTTCCTGTATCAGACGCTGTTCCTTCCTGCCCTGGGGCGACAGGACTTCCAGTTTTTTCTCAATCTCAAGCAAGGCCATCTATGGATTTCCTCATATCGGTATATCCACAGGCAAGGTAAATCGTTTCTGCCCGTGAAAGATCCCCTAACATCTGGATGCAGCCAGAAGGACTGACTGGATCAGGGAAGCTGGCGTATCCGCAGCGATCTCTATCACTGCACTGCCGGCACGTATGATAACAGGTGCGGGATTGGAAGAGCAATGGCTGATAACCGGAATGGATGCAAACACGGTAGTCTCCGGTACTTCAGTGGAAACAGATCCTGCTGATTTGTGTCTTTGCTGATAATTCTTCCATGACATACCTCCGTATTTTAGAGTTTTAAGAGCAGACTCTCAAAACTCTAAAACTAATTATCACGGATTATGGCAGAAAAAGAAATACACTCTGTTATTTGACGCTTACCTTACATTTCTTCAATTTTGTGATGATCCTGGATGTACAGATAATACATGGAACGTATTTTTAAGAATTAATAAAAAACCCTGAAGATTTAATCCTTCAAGGTTCATGAGAGGCGACGACCGGATTCGGACCGGTGGTGAGGGTGTTGCAGACCCGTGCCTTACCACTTGGCTACGTCGCCATATTTAATTATAAATGACCCCAAGGGGATTCGGACCCCTGTTACCGCCGTGAAAGGGCGATGTCTTAACCGCTTGACCATGGGGCCTTGCAAAAATATAAATAAAACTCCCCGAGTAGGACTTGAACCTACGACAGCGCGGTTAACAGCCGCGTGCTCTACCGACTGAGCTATCGAGGAATA
>NZ_JYHN01000005.1:0-34690 GCF_000954015.1 Clostridium sp. FS41 | reverse complement strand
CATGAAACCGGTTAATGTACCGCGCTGTGAACTCTGTTCCTTTCTGGCCGGTCATCTTGTGGGCTATGAACTCACAGCCTTTCTTTGTGACCAGGAAGCAGGGACGTGTTTGGTTATTCGCATCCTGATATGTACTCTCCTGGAAAAAATCGCCCAGCGCAATTTTGCTCTCGGCTAATTGCCCTACATACCTTCTGATGTCTCGCAATAATTCTTTATGTTCTTTACCGCACCACTCTGCGGCTTCCATTGATGTGATTGTGGTTTTTGCTAATTCGTTCATACGTCCTCTCCCTTCCATACATAGCCTGTATCTTCCCATAGTTTCTTTGGAGATATGTAAAAGCTCCTGTTTTTCTGGCGCTTGGTACACCGGCCTATTGGCAACCATCCAGCATCTATGCCTTCGCGCACCCATGCCGCATCCTTTCCGTAAACTTCCGCGGCCACTGCCATAGGGACACCGCCAGTACCAAACTCTGGGTATGGTTGCACCGCTGACATAAGGATACGGGCTACATGCTCCGCTATCTGCTGGGCCAGATGCATTTCCTGTACTGCTTCCTGCTGTTCTTCTATTGACATATTTTGCTTCTCCTTTCTTGACTATTCCTCTCCACATAACCCATTGTCATATTGTTTTACTCTCCTCCTCGTGATACAATTCCCTTATCAGCACTGCCATGCTGAAATACATGGATAAGGAGGATTTACCGCTCCTCAGCAGGACAAAGAATGACCGTATCAGAATACTTCTTGCCTAACGGCAACATTTCATTCTTTTCTTTTTCAATCAAATAGGCAGCAGCAACCATTTCCGGCATACGTTGAAGCAATGATTCAATGTGTGCCAATCTTCTCTCTGTAGCCTGCCACTTCTTTTTTGAAACCCACACCTCTCCCACCTCCTTTCCATCTCCTGCCTATTGACATGTTGTACTTTCTCCCCCTCCTTGGTATACTGTATTTACAGGCGTTGCAGCGCTAAGTACAAAAGAAAGGGGACATTTTCGATGAACGTTGAATTATCAAATACTGATGTGATTTTCATATACGGACATTTTCAAAAACAATTGGCTGAATTTGATAAAATTGCTTCAGCTAAGAATTGTCCATTTGACAAATCTACTATTAAAAATCAGAAAGCACCATATTTATCTGTTATTCAAAAGCTGTCTGATCAATATCCAAATCTCAAACAATTGGACCGTTAAATACTTCTCATGCGCCTTTGCCTTTTTCAAGGGCGCTTTTCCATGCTTCAAGTTCTTTACCAGCAGGTATAAATGGTTGAATATCCACTTTGTATAGCTTCCCCTTTAACCTGATTATGGAAAGATATTTTTTACTTTTTCCAAGTATTAGATAAATTAGTACTTTTCTCATTTCTCCCCTCCTTTCCCCTATTTTGTGTCTTTTAAGACACTTTTTCATCAAAAAAAATACTTATCGGAGAGTCCAAATGCAATAGCCTGGTTATTGCCTGTATCTCCTCCAATGTAAATTGAGATTTGCCTCTGCACTTTCTATAAAAAGCAGAGCGGCTTATGCCGAGTTCCTCGCACATTCTTGCCTTGCTAATGCCTTCTCGTTTCATTTCATGTTCTAATTTATCCTTATTCAAAACCTCACCTCCTCTTGTCCGGTGTCATTTAGGACACTTCGAGTATAGTACAGTTGTATTGTCATGTCAAGTGTTTTTTGTCTTTTAAGACACTTTTTCATTTTATCATGTTGCAAAAAAGACACTTTTGTGTTAAACTCATCAATATAAGGAGGAACTATCAATGACAAACATGGGCAATATAATTAAAAAATTACGTATTGAAAATAATATGACACTAGAACAACTTGGGGATAAGGTTGGGGTAGGGAAAAGTACAGTACGCAAATGGGAAAACGGAATGATTGCCAATATGAGACGAGACAAAATAGCTAAAATAGCTGATGTCTTCAATGTTTCTCCATCTTATCTTATAGGCTGGGACAATAATGTCGGCCCCATTACCAATGGCACTAAGCATAAGGCACCTGGCGTCACCATTAATGTCCTTGGACGGGTTGCGGCTGGTGTCCCCATCGAAGCTATAGAAGATATTATTGACACAGAAGAAATATCAGCAGAATTGGCATCCACAGGTAGCTTTTTTGGTCTCCAAATTCATGGTGATTCCATGGAGCCAAGAATGTATGAAGGTGATGTTGTGATAGTTCGTCAACAGGATGATGCAGAAAGTGGTGAAGTAATTATAGCTATGGTTAACGGTGATGAGGCCACATGTAAACGTCTAAAAAAATATGATGGCGGCATTATGCTTTTGTCAAACAATCCCCACTACGATCCTATAGTATTTACCAATGAAGAGATTGAAGAGAAACCTGTGCGTATTATAGGAAAAGTAGTTGAGCTAAGAGGAAAATTCTAAGGAGGTACACAATGAAATACAAGGAATTTTTAGAGTACATGGAAGATAACCTAAGTGGCTACTGGGCATTTATGCAAAAAGCGCGCCGATATCAGACCATCTTAAATGCAAAACGAGATAATAAATGGTCTGATGAGCGAGTTGAATCCGCAGCTTATGAGATGTGGAAAAAATCTGTGGAAAACTTATACGGCAACTTAAAACGAGAAATTTCCTCAACCTCTCTCTTTGCATGGATCGACTTCATTGAGAAGAAAGATATCCTTGAATCAGTAAACGAGGGGATACGCGATATGGATTTTTTTGATGATGCAGCTTAGGTGAGGAGGGGGGCAATATGATGATTAATTCAAATGATCCCATTGATCTGACAGGTCTCAACAAGCGGGATCTGCGTGATATTGAACATTCCATGGTTGAGGAACGAGAAAAGTTAAAGCAATTCGACCTTGATAGCGTTAGCACTGAATGTATGATGAAGGCTATATACCGTACACTCATTGTCATTAAAAAAATAAACAAAGAAAAATACACACCAAAGAAATACAAAAAGCCCCTGTGCGATTAACACAAGAGCATTTGTAGATATCATTGGCCGGTTATGCGCCGGATGATAATATCGGTCTCGACAACCATATTATATCATCTTTACGTACATCCGGTCAATGGGTGTATTTTTTATACCCAAAAATAGTTGCAACATCAGGAAGGAGGATATTGATGGCACTTATAAAATGTCCAGAATGCGAGGGTAAAGTAAGCGACCAGGCTATGGCCTGTCCACACTGCGGATGCCCCATATATCCACGCCAGCAATCAGTTCGTACCCCAGCAGTCCAGCGTCCCAAGCCACCGTCCAGGATGCGCCTGCCTAATGGTTTTGGTAGCATATCTTACCTTGGTCCAAGGCGCCGGGAGCCATACTATGCCAGAAAAACTATTGGAAAGACTCCTTTTGGTAAACCAATACAGAAGCCTATCGAACCGAAGGCCAGCTTTAAGACCTACAATGAAGCCTATCAAGCATTGATGGAATATAACAAAACTCCCTATGACAAAAAATATGAGACCACGATTGCGCAAGCCTATGAAGAATGGGCTCCAAAATACTTCGCTGACAAAAAACTGTCTGAAGGCCGTAAAAAGGCATGGAGGGATGCATTGCGGGCTTGCGCCTCCATCCACGATAAAAAACTCCGGGAACTAAAAACTCTGGACTTAGATACAGCTATACAGAACTCTTCTAAGTCAGCTATCATTCGGATTGATGTCCGCAGTCTCCTGATTAAACTTTTTGAATGGGCAATGAAATACGAAATCGTAGAAAAGAATTATGCAGAACTTACTGATGTGGTATCCCGACCAGATGCCAGTATCAACCGTATCGTATTTCCAGACAATGAAGTACAATATCTGTGGAAGATGTTGGATATGGAATGCGTGGATATGGTATTGGTTGGTTTATATACCGGGCTGCGCCCAGGAGAGGTATGCGCGTTAGAGTCATGCAATGTCAACCTGGAAGAGCACTATATGATTGGTGGAAGTAAAACAGAGGCTGGCAAAGATAGAATCATCCCAATCCATGACAAGATTTATGACTTAATCTCTCAAAGGGTAAGTGCTGGTAAACTGTTTAAATTACAGGGCGATGATGTTACCTACAATATGTATTCCCATCGTTTTAGAGCCATAATGAAAGACATGAAAACAAAGCATACTCCCCATGACACCCGTCACACATTTGTTACCAAGGCCAAGCAAGCTGGGCTGGATGAGTACTGCCTTAAACTCATAGTGGGTCATGCAATTCAGGACTTGACTGAAAACGTATATACGCATCGGACACCTGCAGAACTGTTACAGGAAATTAATAAGGTAGACTATGGTATTTAGCGCAGTGTTGCGATTATGTTGCTGATTTGTTGCGATTAAAATTTTCTATGCCACTTTTAGCACACTCTAAACACAATAAAAACAACGTATTTCTGTTGCTAAAATGCCATAAATTGTAAAAAATAGGGGAATTGTCATTCAGAGTGCATGTATTCCACAAGCCCGCAGATCTGCATTCCGTAACGGACCGCATCTGCCTGCTTAAGAGTGCCCTGACACTTGATCAGGGTGTAAAGAGAGTATCCCTGTAAATACTCCTCGATTAAATAAAAATATTCAGGATCTTCTTCCAGGTCATAAATCATGGGAATTCCCGGATGCTGCAGTTCCTTTAGGATCAGCGCCTCCCTGCGGAATGTCTCATAGTCCGCACACGTCCTGGGCACGCACTTGATCGCCCTGTACTCCTCCAGACCCAGATGGAGCGCCAGCCAGACCGTTCCGGTCCGCCCTGTCCCCAGCTTGTGCAGCAGGCGGTATTTACCAAATAAAATCTTCTCCTCTGTGCTTCCCTCCTTTGTCACAAGTCCATCTCTTACATAAATTTTATACTATTTTCTGCCACTCGTCTATGGTCGTTATATCTTCTATCTTCATTTCCAAAAATTTTTCTTAAATTTTTCAATGAGTAATTGATATTTTCCTATGTAATGTAGTATATTTAAAGTGTAGAAGTCTATCTTCTGCCCTAATTGCAGATAGACAAACCACAGTTGATATAGAACAGGAAGTGATCCTATGAAGATAGAACGAATTAATGACAACCAGATCCGATGTACATTAACCAGCTTTGACTTAAGCGTGCGCAACATTAATCTTGTGGAACTGGCCTATGGCACGGAGAAAGCCAGGAAGCTGTTCCGTGAGATGATCCAGAAGGCATCCAATGAAGTGGGCTTTGAGGCAGAGGACATTCCACTGATGGTGGAAGCCATTCCCTTATCCAGCGAAAGCATTATGCTGGTCATCACGAAAATTGAAGACCCGGAAGAGCTGGACACCCGCTTTGCCAAGTTTTCCCCATTTACGGAGGAGAACCAGGATTCTCTGTTGTCACAGCTGGCCAATGAATTTCTGGAGGGCGCAGATGATTCCCTGGACTATTTGGAGCCGGATACGGTTGAGGAAGCGCAGAGCAAAGCGGATTCCGCCTCACAGGGCGGCAAAACTGCCAAAAAGGGTACGGGCGCTGTCAGCAGCAGCCGCATTTTCCGTTTTGACAGCCTGGACCGCATCAGCGAGGCATCCAGGGCAGTGGAAGGTATCTATACCGGTGTTAACAGCCTCTACAAAAAGCCCGGCACGCGGCAGTATTATCTGATCATCAAGCGTCAGGACTGCACGGATCTGGACTTTTCCAGAGTCTGCAATATTCTGGCGGAATACGCCGCAAAGCTTCCCAGCGAAGGCGCCAGTGAGGCTTACTTTAAGGAACACTATGAGGTGATGATCCAGGACCAGGCATTGCAGAACCTGGCAAAAATCTAAATACAAAACCCCCTAAAGTCCATATCCGGACTTCAGGGGGTTGTCTTATATTTACCCTCATCATACAAGGGTACCCTTACTTGTTTTGATCATTTAAAATACTGGGGATACTGTGCCCTGAACATCTGCTCGTTCATCATCCAGCGGTTTAAGTGTTTATCCATTGTATCCACTGCCAAATGTTTATCTCTGGCCTTCAGGGCCTGTAAAAGCTTCTTATGGTCCTCAATGATCTTATAATCCTTAACCATTGCCACGGAAAGGCTGCGTATCCTGTCATAGTGGACGGCCAGGCGCTGGCACATATTGTATGTGAGTTCTTTCTTACAGATGGTAAACAGCTTTCTGTGCATTTCATTGTCCAGATCCAGAAGTTTTCCACTGGACCCCCTCTCCATGTAGAACTCCTGAAGCATGATATTCTCCTCCAGCCATGCCAGGTCCTCTTCACCGGCCATATCACATACCAGCTCCGCTGCTGCTTTCTCCAGCACAAGGCGCAGAAAGCGCGCTTCCTCCACCAGTTCCACATCTATAAGGGCGATCCGCATCCCCCTTTGGGGAAATATCTCTATGATGCGGGATTCCTCGCTGAGCTGGATGACAGCCTCCCTCACCGGGGTGCGGCTGATGCCAATATGCTGCGACATCTCCATATCATTAAATGGGGACCCGGGTTCCAGGTCCAGGGAAATGATGTTGTCCCGTATGGTACGGTACGCATATTCCCTGGCAGTCTCCCCTGATCTCTTTTCCTCAATCTTCATGAACACGGCCTCCTGTCTGTTATAAGGATTACCGGCTCTGCTTGTCTATTGCCTCCCAAAGTCCGTTCAGGTAGCAGGCGCCCAGCGCTCTGTCATAAAGGCCGTATCCGGGCATGGATACTTCGCCCCAGATAGCCCTTCCATGGTCCGGACGCACGATACCGTCAAACGCAATATCGTGAAGCGCCTTCATGATCTCGTACATGTCCATACTGCCGTCTGATGACAGGTGTGCAGCCTCCTGGAAATCCCCAGGTGCATTATACTGCAGATTGCGCACATGTGCAAATGGAATCCTGCCCTTAAGGGAACGGATGATATCAGGGATATCGTTCTCCGGATTGCTGCCCAGGGAACCGGTGCACAAAGTGACGCCGTTAAAGGGGGCATCCACTGCCTTCATCAGCTTCAACAGCTGCTCCTTGCCTGTGATGATCCTGGCCAGGCCGAATACAGGCCATGCCGGATCATCCGGATGAATGGCCATCTTAATGTCATATTTCTCACACACAGGCTGGATGGCCTTTAAGAAGTAAACCAGGTTGTCAAACAGCCTGTCGGCATCCACGTCCTTATACATATCAAACAGTTCCTTGATCCTGGCCATACGCTCAGGCTCCCATCCGGGAAGCTCAAAACCATTGGACTTCTCTCCCATGGATTCAAACATGTTCTCAGGGTTGATCTTGTCGATCTCACTCTGGTCATATGCCAGCACCGTGGAGCCGTCCGGGCGGACCTTGGCCAGGTCTGAGCGGGTCCAGTCAAATACAGGCATAAAATTATAGCACACAATATGGATATCCGCCTGGCCCAGGCGCTCCAGGGTAGTGATATAGTTGGCGATGTACTGCTCCCTCTCCGGTATGCCCACCTTTATGGCATCGTGGATATTCACGCTCTCAATTCCCATCACCTTCAGGCCCTTGGATTCCACCTGCTCCTTCATCTTAAGAATCCGCTCCATGGGCCATGCTTCCCCTGCCGGGATGTCATACAGGGTTGTGATCACACCCTTTACACCGGGAATCTGACGGATCTGCTCCAGTGCAACAGAGTCCACACCCTCCCCAAACCAACGCAATGTCATATCCATAGTCTTTGTCCTCCTTATCCGTATGCTAAATCAGCAACGCTTAATATACTAATATATTACTCTCGGGCACAGACTTTGTCAATACGCATTCACCATTCATATTGTCATTATTTTATTGACCATTATTTTATTGAAGTTTTTCGGAATAATATCCCTCAGCGCAGTACAGCGCTCCCGCCGGATTATGGGCCAGGACCCTGTCCTTTACAACCAGGGTCGTCACCATAGCCTGGGAGTTCTTATAGAATAGGGAATCATGTCCCACACACAGGCCAAGGGCAATATTAAACTCTGTCTTTTGCCCGTTAAGCAGTTCTGCCTGAAGGATGGGGTTGCACATCGGCTCAAACCCTCCGGGATGTATCTTCCTTTCATCAGGAATCCCGGCTCTGGTCTTGTCAATTCCCCCGGTCTTACATATGACGGACACTGTATCAAACCCATTCTTCTTCAGTATGTCCGCCAGTATGCGGGCCTCTTTTCTCAATCCCTTACAGAACGCCAGCCCAATCCTGTGATAACCCATTTTCCTGCAGAATTCCATGGTTTCCTTTACCCGGACCCACTGTCCGTATCCCAGGCTTTCAATCTCTGAGGAACAGATATAAAAATCCTTTACTTCATCCTCCTCATACCGCTTAAACGCGGCCTCCACCATGTTCCGGTCCCTCATGGGACAATTTGCAGGCATGGTTTCCGGATGTTCCTGACCGCAGGCCAGAACCGTGCAATATGCGCATGTATACATTGCCTTACCTCCCCTTTCTGTAGGTTCTCCCGGAATCTCCCCGGCCCCCATTTTTGCGTCTGATTTTCGCAAATCTGACCACCAGGAGATTCCGAGAGTACACTGTATCAGGTATATCACAAAAAGTACAGGAAATCCACTACGGCCTGAAATATATTTAACCTTTGGTCAGCCCTTGTACACTGAGGGCACAGGGCAATCACCGCTGAGCGTTTTTTCATTTTATGGGGAATCTCAGAGAAATCCCCTATGATATGAAAAAAAGACGCCTGTCACACACCAATGGGTGCAGCAAACGTCCTTCCTGTCTCAACTTATGAAAATGCCAATCAGCCTTTGGCTGCCAGAACTTCATTGATCTGAGAAACCAGTGTGTCACAGTCAATGCCGTGAACCATGCATGCCTCTTCCAGGGACTCAGCCTGGGAAGCAGGACAGCCTAAGCAGTGCATTCCTGCACGCATAAGGATGTTGGGGATGATCTCATCGACCTGGATCAACTGGCCGATCAGCATGCTCTTATCAATCGTCATGGTAGTGTACCTCCTTTTATTTCTGCTATTAGTATTCCCACAATAACGGATTACTGCGCTTCTATCATCATAATACGAATTTCCTTTTTTGACAAGACTTACATTTTTTTCATATTAACCAGATTTATCAAGGATTGTTAAAAAATATTATCAGTAAAAACTATTGACGTGTATACAATGTGCATAATATAATAAGTGTTGCAAAAGCAACAGCAGAAAGCAATGATTTTTAGTAAACTATGATTGTTCAGAGGAACCGGCAAATTTTTCTGTCCGGTATGGCTGTCGGTCAAGTGGCTCATACTATTTCATATTGGATACTATCAGTTTACGCATTTCACAGGAGGAAAAGTCTATGAGAACAGAATGGAACACATTTAAAGGCGGTGTATGGCAGCGGGAGATCAATGTCCGCGACTTCATCCAGAAGAATTATACCCCTTATGACGGCAATGACCAATTCCTGGAAGGCCCCACGGAGAATACCACGGAACTTTGGGATCAGGTAATGGAGCTTTCCAAGAAGGAGCTGGAAGCGGGCGGTGTCCTGGATATGGATACAAAAGTTATATCCACCATCACTTCCCACGGTCCCGGCTATCTAAATAAGGATAAAGAAACCATTGTTGGTTTTCAGACCGACAAGCCTTTTAAGCGTTCCCTCCAGCCCTACGGCGGTATCCGCATGGCCATGAAGGCATGCCAGGATAACGGCTTTGAGGTGGATCCTGAAGTTGTAGATTTTTTCACAAAGCATAGAAAGACCCACAATGCAGGTGTGTTTGACGCCTATACCGATGAAATGCGGGCCTGCCGTTCCAGCCATATCATAACAGGACTTCCGGACGCCTACGGACGCGGCAGGATAATTGGCGACTACCGCAGGATCGCTCTTTACGGAGTGGATGCCCTGATCCAGGAAAAGAAAGAAGAAAAGGATTCCACACGTACCATTATGTACTCTGATGTGATCAGGGAGCGTGAGGAGCTTTCCGAGCAGATCCGCGCACTGGAGGATTTAAAGACCCTGGGTACTATTTACGGTTTTGATATTTCCAGGCCTGCCGCTGATGTAAAGGAAGCCATCCAGTGGACATACTTCGGATACCTGGCGGCTGTGAAGGAGCAGAACGGAGCTGCCATGTCCCTTGGACGCACCTCCACCTTCCTGGACATTTACGCTGAGCGTGACTTAAGAGAAGGCAGATATACGGAAGCACAGGTTCAGGAATTCGTGGATCATTTTATCATGAAACTGCGTCTTGTTAAATTCGCAAGAACCCCTGAGTACAATGACCTGTTCTCCGGCGACCCCACATGGGTAACGGAATCCATTGGAGGCATTGGTATTGACGGACGCCACATGGTGACCAAGATGTCCTACCGTTACCTTCACACCCTGCATAACCTGGGCACCGCCCCTGAGCCCAACCTGACCGTACTCTGGTCCACCAGGCTGCCGGAGAACTTTAAACGGTTCTGTGCAAAGACCTCCATCGAGTCCTCCTCCATCCAGTATGAGAACGATGACCTGATGAGGACCACCCATGGTGACGACTATGCCATTGCCTGCTGCGTATCCAGCATGAGGGTGGGCAAGGAAATGCAGTTCTTCGGCGCAAGAGCCAACCTGGCCAAGTGCCTGCTGTACGCCATCAACGGCGGTGTGGATGAGATCACCGGCAAGCAGGTAGGCCCCAAATACCGTCCCATCACCTCTGAGTACCTGGATTTTGATGAGGTTATGGACAAATATAAGGACATGATGAAATGGCTTGCCAAGGTATATGTCAATGCCCTGAACATCATCCATTACAACCATGACAAGTACAGCTATGAAAGACTGCAGATGGCACTTCATGACAAGAAGGTGGTCAGATGGTTTGCAACCGGTATCGCCGGTCTCTCCGTTGTGGCAGACTCCCTTTCCGCGATCAAATATGCAAAGGTTAAGACGGTCCGCAATGAAAAGGGCATTGTCACTGACTATATTGTAGAGGGAGACTTCCCCAAATACGGCAACAATGATGACCGTGTGGACCAGCTGGCAGCTGACCTGGTACACATTTTCATGAGTTATATCAAAGGCAACCACACCTACCGCGGCGGAATCCCCACCACCTCCATTCTTACCATCACCTCCAATGTGGTGTACGGCAAGAATACAGGTTCCACACCGGACGGCCGTAAAGGCGGACAGCCCTTTGCTCCCGGAGCCAACCCCATGCACCACAGGGACAGCCACGGAGCCATCGCTTCCCTGGCCTCTGTGGCAAAGCTTCCTTTCAGGGATGCCCAGGATGGTATCTCCAATACCTTCTCCATCATCCCCGGCGCCCTGGGTAAGGATGACCAGATTTTTATGGGAGACCTGGAAGTGGAACTGTCCAGCTGCCCCAGCTGTGACATGGGCGGAAACCTGTTTGAAGGACTGGATTCCGAATCAGATATTGAGGAATCATGATCGATGAACTGTTTCATAAGAAAGAGAGGACAAATACTATGGTAAAAGCAAGCGAAGCTCAGATTGATAACCTGGTAGCACTGTTGGATGGCTATGCCCAGGAAGGCGGACACCATCTCAATGTAAATGTATTCAGCAAAGAAACCCTGTTAGACGCCCAGGCTCATCCTGAAAAATATCCCCAGCTCACTGTAAGGGTATCCGGCTATGCCGTTAACTTTAACAAGCTGACAAAGGAACAGCAGGACGAGGTCATTTCCAGGACATTCCACGGAGCGATTTAATCCGGCGGATACTATCATATTTTCAGGGATTGTGGTAAAGTAAGTTAGGTGATTGCGGAACTAGTCGGAGAGGAGAGCTGTATATGATTGGACGTGTTCATTCCATTGAAAGTTTTGGGACGGTTGACGGCCCCGGGATCCGTATGGTCATTTTCCTGAGCGGCTGCCCCATGAGATGCCTTTACTGCCACAATCCCGATACCTGGGATCCCAAGGGCGGCACTGCCATGACTGTGGATGAGATACTGAACCAGTTTGAGCAGGCCCGTTCCTTCTATAAGAAAGGCGGCATCACGGTCAGCGGCGGTGAACCCCTGACCCAGATCCGCTTTGTCACTGAATTATTCGAGGCAGCCAAGGCCAGGAATATCCATACCTGCCTGGACACCTCGGGCATTACCTTTAATCCGGACTCAGATGGCATCCTGGCGCGTTTTGACCGCCTGATGTCATCAACGGACCTGGTAATGCTGGACATTAAACACATTGATCCCCAGGAGCACATTAAGCTCTGCGCCCAGCCCCAGGACAATATACTGGCTTTTGCCAGGTATCTGGAACAGAAAAAAATACCTGTGTGGATCCGCCACGTGGCAGTTCCCGGCATAACGGACAAGGAAACCTATCTGTACCGCTTGGGACAATACCTGGGCACCCTTAAAAATATCAAAGCCCTGGACGTCCTGCCCTATCACGATATGGGAAAGGTTAAATATCATGAGCTGGGGATTCCCTATGCCCTTGAGGATGTGCCCCCCATGGCTCCTGAAAAGGCAGCGGAGGCCAGAAAAGTGATTCTCAGGGGAATGCGTGACGCAAGGGCTAATTGCTCCTAAATTAATACAATATTAACCCGGAGAGGAATCAATTTCCTCTTGAATAATTGTCCTTTATAGTATAAAATAAAATAACAATGTAGACAAATTTAAGGAGGTACTTTATCATGGCATATGTAATTAATGATTCTTGTGTAAGCTGCGGAAGCTGTGCTGGCGAATGTCCAGTAAACGCAATCTCTGAGGGAGATGGAAAGTACGTAATCGATGCTGATACCTGCATTGACTGCGGTACTTGTGCAGCTACCTGCCCAACAGGAGCAATCGAAGGCTAATTGCAGTACATAAGAGCCTCTTCCATATGGAAGGGGCTCTTTTTCGCTATCTGGAAGATCCCTTACGTTTACAAGGACACACAGGGTTTTGTAAACTGAGGGCGCCTTGCCGCATATATCATTATTGGAGGATTGAAAAAATGAAGAAACCAGTCATTGGCATCACCCCTTCCCACAACACAGAGAATGATGACATCAGCCTGCGCCCTACCTATCTGAGGGCGGTCCAGGCAGCCATGGCCATTCCTGTGGTACTGCCCCTTGAGATCACCCAGGAGGACTTAGGACAGCTGGTCCATATGTGTGATGGATTTTTATTTTCCGGCGGCCCGGATCCCCATCCATTTCTTTTCGGAGAGGAGACTCAGGCCCACTGCGGCAATGCATCCGTTGCCCGGGACACCATGGAACTCCTGCTCCTGAAAGCGGCCATGGCGGCCGGAAAACCGATTCTTGGGATCTGCCGGGGAGCACAGATCATCAATGTGGGCCTGGGAGGAACCATTTACCAGGATATCCCCAGCCAGACAGAGCGCAGCTTTCCCATTGCCCACAAACAGCCGTTTCCCTACCCGGTTCCATCCCACCATGTAACTGTTTTAAAGGATTCGCTTCTGGCCGGGATCGCGGCCGGGCAGACGGAGCTTGCGGTCAACAGTTTCCACCACCAGGCGGTACAGACACCGGCTCCCGGTCTTACGGTCAGCGCTTACGCGCCGGACGGTATCATAGAGGCTGTGGAAATGCAGGATTATCCCTACCTTTTGGGCGTACAGTGGCATCCGGAACATATGTGGCCCAAGGACAGGGCTGCCGCCAATATCTTTAAGAGTTTTGTGGAAGCCTGCAGATAATGTGAGGATTATATGCGGATCAGGTGCGGATCAGGTGCAGATCAGGTGCAGATCAGAGCAGATCAGGGAAATCACACGGCCGGACAGTGGCCAGATATGATCTGGACACGGCCCGGCCTGTGTATTTATGAATGACCCTCTATGATTTCTACCGCCATGCCGGCCATCTGATCAGCTGTCAGGTCACTGTCAAAAACATCCATATTGTAATGGACGCCTCCCTCCTCCCATGACAGGCTTTGGCAGACCTTATTTTCCACTTTCCGGGAACCATAGGCGATGACCAGCTCTCCCGCATCCACCATGGCCTGTTCCGCCTCAGAGACTTGGTAATCAGGCGGTACCATACGGTACTCATATTCACTAAATTCAATGGCAATCCCGTTATGGTCAAAAACCTGGTCCGCCTGGCCTGATATCCCATACGGACCGCTCTTTTCCACGGACACAAACAGGTCCGGCTGGCCCTTCTTTTTATAAGTCAGGGAAACGGTCTCCCCCATTTCCACAGGGTTCCCTTCCTCGTCCATACCGGACTGTTCCACAGGAACACCAACGCTGAATCGGTATCCGTTGCTGAAAGCTTCCGGCGCTTTTGTTGCAAATCCCAGCCTTTCCTCCGTCTCCCCCAGCTTTTCATATGTGAAATCATTGGTATGGTAGCTATGGGAGCTTACATGTGTAATCTTTCCTGCAGCCACTGCCGTCATGCTTCCCAGCACGCAGGCTGCGGCTGCCACCACTGCTATTTTTCTTGCGCTCCATTTTCTCATTCCTGATTCCTCCTCTATTCTTTGATGGACAGAGCGTTTCATCCGCTCCTCATCCGCGGAAGTGACCTCTAAGGACTCTGCCCGGCGTAAAAGAGTCCGGCGGATCTGCACCTCCAGCCCAGCCGTCTGATCAGTATCCTGTTGTCCATTCATAGGGTTACCTCCCTTCCCGTATTCTGCTCCTTTGTCAATTCTTTCTTTAAATTTTCCCTGGCCGTGTACAGCCTGGACTTGACGGTTCCCTCCAGACAGCCCATGATCTGGGCGATCTCCTTTGTGGACATCCGGTTAAAATAGTAGAGCACAACCGCAGTCCTCTGCTTGACCGGAAGGTTTCTGACAGCCCTGTACAGCTCCTGATCACGGGAACGCTTCATCACCTCTTCCAGAACAGATCCAGACTGGGGTTCTTCCTCCCCATATACCGCCTCCACAGGCTGTTCCTTCCTGTGCTTTCTGCAAAAACGCCAGGCTTCCCTGGTCAGCGTTCTGTAGATCCAGCTGCCAAAGCTCTCCGGATCCTTGATCTTCCTTCGGTTTGTCCAGCACAGCACAAAGGTCTCCTGCACAATATCCTCGCTGTCCGCATAACTTCCGGATATGAGATAGGCCATGCGCAGCACCTTTGGATAATAGTACTCCATGATCCGGTCAAATGCCTGACTGTCGCCTTCCATCATCCGGCGCGCAAGTTCTGCCGCTGACTGCTCCATATGGCTCTCTCCCTTCCACTTCCTGTCTTTTTTAATCCATTATATCCTTCTGCCGGCTCTGTGGCCAGAAGGACCGGTTGATCGGTGCACCTGCTATAAAGAGGCGCCTTGAGAAGGATCGGTTCATTTTATATTAAAAAAGATCCGTGACCGGAAATTACTCTCCGGAGACGGATCTTTTTCTTTTGATGATTTCCTATGCTCCCACTGCCTGTTTCATCTCGTGCACGTAATCGCAGACCGGTTTCACACATAACGTTCCGTATTCAGCCACTATCTTTACAATAGCGCTGCCTACAATGACACCATCCGACTGGGCGGCCATCTTTGTGGCCTGCTCCGGGGTGGAGATGCCAAAACCGATTGCGCAGGGCACATTTTTTCCCTGTTTTACAGTTTCCACCATTTCTTTTATATTGGTGGTTATCTCCTTTCGCACTCCGGTCACGCCCAGGGATGAGACGCAGTACACAAACCCCTCCGACTCCCTGGCAATGGCCTGGGCCCGCTCCCTGGAGGTGGGAGCCACCAGATAGATCAATACAAGTCCATACTGTCTGCAGGCAGGCAGAAGCTCCTGGCGCTCCTCAAAGGGCATATCCGGCACGATCAGGGCATCGATTCCACAATCAGCCGCCTGTTTCATGAACTTATCCACACCGTAGGCAAATATGGGGTTGATGTATGTCATAAAAGCCAGGGGCACATCTGTCTTTAACCGTATGCATCTCACACTGTCAAATATCTTATCCGTGGTCGTGCCCGATGCCAGGGCGCGCATATCCGCCTCCTGGATCACGATCCCCTCTGCCACGGGGTCGGAAAAGGGGATGCCTATCTCAATCAGGTCCGCTCCCGCCTCAGCCATGGCCGGCACCAATTCCTCCGTCACACTCAGATCCGGGTCCCCCGCTGTTATAAACGGTATAAATGCCTTCTTGTTCTCAAATACTTTCTGTATCCTATTCATAGAGTTCCACCCCCCTGTATCTTGCAATTGCCGCAACGTCCTTATCTCCCCTGCCGGAAAGATTGATCACAATGATCTGGTCTTTGTCCATGGTTCCCGCCACCTTCCTGGCATAGGCCACTGCATGGGCGCTCTCCACAGCCGGGATGATGCCTTCCATGCGTGAAAGGTATTCAAAGGAATCCACCGCCTCATCATCAGTCACAGGCACGTACTCAGCTCGTTTGCTGTCGTAAAGCTGGGCATGTTCCGGACCAATGCCCGGATAGTCCAGGCCCGCGGAGATGGAGTATACCGGCGCGATCTGGCCGTACTCATCCTGGCAGAAGTAGGATTTCATGCCGTGGAAGATACCCAGACGGCCGTTTGCAATGGTTGCTGCATTTTTTTCATTGTCCACTCCCAGACCGGCCGCCTCACAGCCCACCAGTTTTACGCTCTCATCCTGTATAAACTCATAAAAGGCTCCCATGGCATTGCTGCCCCCGCCCACACAGGCGATCACCATGTGGGGCAGTTTTCCTTCCTTTTCTTTTAACTGCTCCTTGATCTCTCTTCCAATGATGCTCTGGAAATCCCTGACCATCATGGGGAAGGGATGGGGTCCCATAACGGAACCGATCACATAGTGGGTATCCGCGATCCGGTTGGTCCATTCCCTCAGGGTTTCATTGACCGCATCCTTCAGGGTCATGGTGCCGCTGGTGACAGGATGTACCTTTGCGCCCAGCAGCTCCATGCGGTATACATTTAATGCCTGTCGGTCCGTGTCCTCCTTGCCCATGAACACTTCGCACTCCAGCCCCAGCAGGGCCGCTGCGGTGGCGGTAGCCACTCCGTGCTGTCCCGCCCCTGTCTCGGCGATCACGCGTGTCTTTCCCATCTTCTTTGCAAGGAGCACCTGACCCAGGGCATTATTAATCTTGTGGGATCCCGTGTGGTTTAGATCCTCCCGCTTCAGGTAGATCTTGGCTCCCCCCAGGTCCGCCGTCATCTTTTCGGCATAATAAAGACGGGAGGGACGGCCTGTGTACTCCTCCAGCAGGTATCTTAACTCCGCCACAAACTGCGGATCATTTTTATAGTGTTCATAAGCTGCTTCCAGCTCGGTCACAGCGCTCATCAGCGTCTCAGGTATAAACTGACCGCCGTGTATTCCAAATCTTCCATTTGACATTGTCTCAGGCTCCTTTGCTCTCTTTATATTCATGGGTGGCTCTCAGCAGATTTACCAATTCCCTTATCTTTTTACAGTCCTTACGTCCATCTGTCTCCACACCGCTGCTCACATCAATGCAGTAGGGCCTCAGCGCAGCTGCCCGGGCCAGATTCCCGCTGCATATCCCGCCTGCCAGAAAAAACGGTTTGGACAGCCGGGGAATCATATTCCAGTCAAATCCCACGCCCATGCCTCCGTAGGCGTCCCTGGTGTAGGTGTCCAAAAGCAGGTAGTCACAGGGCAGTTCCTGTGCCTTTTGTATCTGGTCCGTGCCCTGCACCCTGACCGCCTTTATGACCGGCACATGGGTATGTTCCTTTAGGGTTCTTATATAGGCCTCATCCTCATCCCCATGAAGCTGGATCATGCCGATCGTCCCATTTTGTCCCCCGCAGTCCTCTGTCAGGCACAGGATCTCCTCCATGGGCGCATTGACAAATACCCCCACGGTCCGGATCCGCGGATCCAGCTCTCCCTTTAACTGCCTTGCCCTGTCCGGCGTGACACGGCGGCTGCTCTTTGCAAACACAAACCCGATGTAGTCAGGCAGCGCCTCATTTACTGCCAGGATATCACGGAAGCGGCTGAGGCCGCATATTTTTATTTTACATGTGTCCATCTCTTAGCTCCTTATGGGTATAGCTCCCTCATTTCCCCGCAGCCCGGCCAGGGCCATTTTCCTGTCAGGCGCCCTCATCAGCGTCTCACCGATCAGGACCGCGTTGACTTGGGCCTCCGCCAATGCCTTTATATCCTTTGCCGTCCTGATACCGCTCTCCGCCACAAATATGGTATCCTGCCCTACCAGCTTTCTCAGTCTCAGGGCATTGGAAAAATCCACCTCAAATGTCTTCAGATTCCTGTTATTGATCCCTATGACTGCTGCGCCTGCCTCCATTGCCATGGATACCTCCCGTTCCGAGTGGGCCTCCACCAGGGCGCCCAGGCCCAGTTCCCTGCAGATACGCATATATTGTGCCAGCTGTGCCTGATCCAGCAGGGAACAGATCAAAAGGACCGCTGATGCTCCCAGTGTTTTTGCTTCATAGATCTGGTACTGGTCCAGGGTAAAGTCCTTTCTCAGAACGGGAAGGGATACGGCCCGGTGTATTTCCTCCAGATACCTGTCGCTTCCCAGAAAGAACTCCGGCTCCGTGAGTACGGATATGGCGTCCGCTCCCCCCTGCTCATACTCCCTGGCTATATCCACATAGGGAAACTCCGGGGCAATCAGGCCCTTGGAGGGAGAAGCCTTTTTTACTTCACAGATAAAAGAAACCCCGGGACCGGACAGCGCCTTCTCAAACAAATGTCCTCCGTCCCTGTCCCTCTCCGCACACAAAAGCGCCTCTCTCATAACTTGTTTCAGGGGTTTTGCATATTTCCTCTCATCCACCCGTTTCCTGGTGGATTTTGCAATGGTATCCAGTATCATGACGCCATCTCCTTTTTGCCTTCCAGATCAGCCCGGACCGTTGCCTGGATAAACTCCTCCATCTTCCCAATGGCCGCACCGGAATCAATGATTTCCTGCGCCTTCTTCACACAGTCCTTTATGGTACAGTCGTCAATCCCCAGGTATAGGCTGATGGCTGCATTGATCACCACCACATCCCGCTTTGGCCCTTTTAAGCTGCCTGAAAGGATATCCCTGGTGATCAGGGCATTTTCTTGCGGCGTCCCTCCGATCAGTTCCTCAAGCCTGCAGGTTGTAAGCCCCAGTTCCTGGGGAGTGATGTCATAGGAGGAAAGCTCGCCAAAACGGATCTCGCACACATGGGTAACACCTGTGAGGGTGGCCTCATCCAGTCCATCGCCTCCGCACACCACCATGCCCCGCTTCACTCCCAGGTTAGCCAGGACCTGTGCCAGGGGCTGCACCAGTTCCTTGCTGTACACGCCCAAAAGCTGCATGGACGCCCCTGCCGGGTTGGACAAAGGACCTAATATATTAAAAATGCTCCTGATCCCGATTTCCTTTCTCACCGGCGCCGCATACTTCATGGATGAGTGGTAGGATGGCGCAAAGAGGAAACACATTCCGGTCTGCTCCAGGACGGCCTCGGCCTGTTTTGCTGTCAGCGCCAGCTTTGCTCCCAGGCACTCCAGCACATCCGCTGCCCCGCTCTTGCTGGATACACTGCGGTTCCCGTGCTTTGCCACATGGATGCCTCCTGCCGCTGCCACAAAGGCGCTGGTGGTGGAAATGTTAAAGGTTCCCACCTCATCCCCTCCTGTTCCCACAATATCCATTACGGAAAAAGGCGGATTGAGTTTCACTGCCTTATCCCTCATAACTGTGGCGCACGCTGTTATCTCATCAATGGTCTCCCCTTTCATTCTCAGCGCTGTAAGGAAAGAGGATATCTGGGCCTGGGTTGCCTGGCCGCTCATAATTTCATCCATAACTGCTTTTGTGGTTTCAAAATCAAGGTTTCTGTTTTCAACTAACTGGTGGATTGCCTGCTGAATCATAATCATTCTCCTTTTCAAATACGGGCTATGCCCATGCGTCAATGTCGCGTAGTCTGTCCTTATGATCACGTTCCAATATGCCTCAAAGCCGCCGCGGCGGTCAGGCAATTGAAAGAAAATTTTCCAATATTTTACTTCCATCAGGTGTCAGGATGGATTCAGGATGGAATTGAAGCCCGTAGACATGGTATTTTCTGTGCTGCACTGCCATGATCTCACCTGCTTCACAATCCCTGGCCGTCACTTCCAGTTCCTCCGGTAAGCTCCCGGATTGTGCTGCCAGGGAATGGTATCTGGCTGCCTGGATTTTGGAAGGCAGCCCCTTAAACAAAGGCGATCTGCTGTCTAACTCGATCCTGCTCTGTTTTCCATGCATCAGCCTTTTTGCATGGGAGATGGTTCCTCCAAATGCCTCGCATATGCCCTGATGTCCCAGGCATACTCCCAGGATGGGTACCCTGCCCTTCAGCTGCCTGATCGCATCTTCCATAATGCCCGCATCCCCCGGATAACCGGGACCGGGAGATAACACCAGATGGCTGGGATCCAGATCCTCTATCTCCCGGATGGTGATCTTATCATTCCTGACCACCTGTATATCCTGGTTTATACTGCCGATCATCTGTACCAGGTTGTAAGAAAAACTGTCGTAATTGTCAATCAGAAGGATCATCTGTCATTTACCTCCCCTGCATTTATAATGGCATTTATCACTGCCCTGGCTTTGTTGGCTGACTCCTCGTATTCATTTTCCGGCACACTGTCCATAACAATACCGCCTCCGGCCTGCACAGTTACCTTTCCTCCCTGTTTTACCGCCATGCGGATGGCAATACATGTGTCCAGGTTGCCGGTAAAGTCCAGATATCCCAGCGCCCCGCCGTATATTCCCCTGGGCACCTGCTCCAGCTCCTCAATGATCTGGCATGCCCGGATCTTTGGCGCCCCTGACAGGGTACCTGCGGGCAGGAGGGCCTCGATGGCGGAGCATCCGTCCAGCCCGGGCCTTATATCGCCTTCCACCTGGGAGCAGATGTGCATGATCTTTGAATACCGGTGTATCATCTTGTACTCTGTCACCTCCACGGAGTCAAAGGCTGCGATCTTTCCAATGTCATTGCGTCCCAAATCCACCAGCATGTTGTGCTCCGACAGTTCCTTTTCATCTTCCAGAAGTTCTTTTTCCAGCTGTCTGTCCTCCTCCGGTGTGGCTCCCCTGGGTCTGGAACCTGCCACCGGGAAGGTGGTGAGGCGTCCGTCCTTCAGCCGGATCAGCGTCTCCGGTGAGGTGCTGATGATCTCATCATTATCAATGTTCATGTAGACCATGTAGGGTGACGGGTTGGTGGTTCTCAGAACCCGGTAGGCCCCCAGCAGGCTGCCCTTATAGGGACTTGTGAACTGTCTGGATATGACTGCCTGGAAAATGTCTCCGTCCAGAATATACTCCTTTGTCTTTTCCACCGTGCGGCAGAACGTTTCCTTGGACACATTGCAGGTAAATACCGGTTTATCCGGGGATGTCATCTTTTCCAACGGACTGGACTGGTTGATCAGGGATGTTATGGTTTCAATTTCCCCGCAGACCCTTCCATACTCCTTCATCAGATATTCCAGATACTGGGTCTCCCTGGGGCGGGGATCGGGATCTGCTGTTCTGCCCGTTCTCATGTTTACAACGATTTCTATCTTTTGCTTTAAGTGGTCGTAGGCAATAACCTTGTCAAACAGCATTAAGTCGAGATCATTGGCGCTCCCCCTGGAAATATGGAGGACCGGCTCTGCATATTCCACCATGGCATATGCAAAATATCCCACAAACCCGCCGGTAAAAGGAGGCTGGCCTTCCAGGCTGGGGGACTTAAACCGGGAGAGGATCTCCCTGATGACCTGAAGGGGCTGATCCGAGGCCAGGGTCCGGGACGGTATCTCCCTTAAGCTGCTCTCAATGGTCACGGATCCGCTTTTACAGGTCACGCGCATAACGGGATCATATCCCAGAAAGGAATAGCGCCCCCATTTTTCTCCTCCCTCAATGCTTTCCAGAAGAAAGAACCGTTTGCTCTGCCTGGCGATACGGCGGAGCAGGGTGATGGGGGTTATCACATCCGCGTATACTTCGCGGCAGATTGGAATAATGTCGTATTTGGGAGCAAGTTTTAAAATTTCTTCGCAGGTTGGGATTATCATGTGTGGCTCCTTTCCGGGTAAATGATCATGTGGGTTTACTGTTTTTAATGTGGCTGCATAAACTGGACGCCGTGTTCTGTACACAAAAAAAGCCTCCATCCCCAGCCGATTCAATCGGCAGGGACAAAAGCTTTTAATACTTCTGCGGTACCACCCTGGTTGACGTTGTTTCCGTTCCATTCCTGTGAAAAGGAAAAATAAAAAGCATCAAGTTAAAATTAACCTGATGCTGTGTTATTGAACAAAAATAAAATACGCCCGCTCTGTAACGCACCATCATGCGTCCTCCCTGTTAACGGTGGGATACCCGTCAGCCCATACTCCCATCAGCGTAAACGCTTCCGGTTTCCAGCTGCCCTCGCAGGTCCATTCAGATTCTAATCCAATGCTCCCTTACACCGGCCGGAAGCTCTCTGCGCCTGGAATTATGATCTTACTTACTCCTGCTCAACAGTTTTTTATGTTTTGTTGAATGTTGAACTTATTATAATCACATCATTTTGAATTGTCAACTGTTTTTGGAAATAAATTCAAACTTTTTTTCATTTCCTCCACCAGGCATTGGGTTGTCCCGCAGATATCCTCAGCCGCAAAGATCCCTGAAACAATGGCTGCTCCTGCCACATGGCTGCCTGACAGCTGTCCGATATTCCCCAGGTTGATGCCTCCGATGGCAACCACCGGAATATCCACACTGTCACAGATCTCACGCAGGGTCTCCATGGTCATGGGACGTGCGTCCGCCTTGGTGGTGGTGCCGAAAACAGCACCGCTTCCCAAATAATCAGCCCCCTGTGCCTGGGCTCTCAGTGCCTGCTCCACGGTCTTTGCCGTGACTCCCAGAATTCGGTCAGGGCCCAGGATCCTTCTTGCTGCTTGGGCATCCATATCATCCTGCCCCACATGGAGCCCGTCCGCATTGCATGCCTCTGCCAGATCCATGTTGTCATCTATGATCAGGGGAACGTGATACCTCTGCGTCAACTCCCTCAGTGCCTTTGCTTCTCCCAGTATCTGGTCAAAGTTCTTCTTTTCCAGACTTTTCTCCCTAAATTGGACCATGGTGGCACCGCCCTTAAGCGCTTCCTCCACCTGCCCGCAGAGGCTCCTGCCCCCTGTCCATGCCCTGTCCGTCACCGCATATATCAAAAGCTGGTCTTTATGAAATCTCAATCCGTTTGCCTCCTTCCAGCATTTCATCCGTTAAAATGCTCATATAATCCATCAGATACATCCTGAAGGTACCGGTTCCGCCACCGCTTTCCATGGCCTTTTCAGCTGCCAGTTCCCCACAGATCCCATGGGCGCACAGTGCGGCTACGGCGGCCTGCACATACGCATCCCCGCCATTTCTGCCGATTGTTCCTCCCTC
The DNA here is from genome assembly GCF_000954015.1 of Clostridium sp. FS41. Classification (NCBI taxonomy): domain Bacteria; kingdom Bacillati; phylum Bacillota; class Clostridia; order Eubacteriales; family Clostridiaceae; genus Clostridium; species Clostridium sp. FS41. Next base: position 11,311 of record NZ_JYHN01000005.1, on the reverse strand, counting down.
GGCCGGGCCTCCATCCTCAACCGGGTCTCCGCCCTCAGCCGGGCCCTTGTCCTCATACCTGGCCGCCACGGCACAGAACGCGCCCATGACGCCGTCCAGCATGCACCCGCTCCCCGTGATACGCGCCATCCAGGGATGTCCGTTCCTTACAGTCACCACCTGGTGCTGACCGGCCACAACATCCACGCTTCCGGTCATTACAACCACTGCGCCGGTGCGGCGTCCCAGGGACAGGGCTGATGAGACCTGTCCGTCCATGACGGAATCTGTACAGGAATCCACACCGCATACATTTCCGCGGTCCATTCCCCCAAACGCCTGGTCCAGTGCACAGATCTCGGATGCATTTCCTCTGATGACGCATACAGGCACCTGCCTTAAGATCCTTAAAGCAGATGCCCGGCGAAACCCGGATGCGGTAACACCCACGGGATCCAGGATAATGGGATGCCCCAGTGACGCCGCCCTTTTTCCGGCCAGGATCATGGCATCCACCCGTTCTTCCTCCAGGGTCCCCATGTTCAGCACAAGCCCCTGACAGATGGTGGTTACATCCTCCACCTCCCTGATCCCCTGAGCCATGATCGGCGAACCGCCCACAGCCAGTATCATATTAGCCACATCCCCGGCTGTCACATAATTGGTAATGCAGTGGATCCGCGGGGCGGTATTTCTGATCTCTTTTATCCATTCTCTATGTATCATGACGCTGTATCCATTTCCTCACTGGTGTCTGTATCCTCACCGTTATCTGTTTCTCCACCGGTGTCCGTATCTCCACCGGTATTTATTTCCCCACTGCCTTAGACGGCTGGATATCCGTATCCAGCAAATGCTTCATATATTTAAATGCCCCGGACTTGCACAGCACCCCGATTAAAAATGCCGCGATCACAGTGCCGCACAGCGTGCTCATCAGAAACGGCATCACATAGGCGAATATGGCTGCTTCTTTGCCCATGACCATGGTTGCCACGGGGTAGCACAGGATACCGCCCACGATACCGGTGCCAAAAACTTCTCCCACATAGGCCAGCATCAGTTTACCGGAATACCGGTACGCCAGGCCGCAGATCAGGGCTCCTATCATGCTTCCCGGAAATGCCAAAAGGCTTCCCGTGCCCATAAGGTTGCGTATCAGCGAGGTGCAGAATGCCATGGCCACACCGTACCCCGGGCCGAGGAACACGCCTGCAACCACATTTGCCAGGTGCTGGATGGGAAAACATTTGGACGCTCCGATAGGGATCGCAAAACTGGACAGTGACACTGCCAAAGCCACCAGCATGGCGCTTACCGCCAACTTTTTAACACTCATTTTCATACTTATTTCCTCCATTATCTTATGGTGTACTCGATCCTGGATATTCTGACCGCTTCTGGATATGAAAAATAAAAGGCCCATACCCCGTGGGATATGAACCATGATATACAATCAATTAACCGGCGCATATTTCCCTACGTTGGCATTACCCAAATCAGGTACAATAGGTCGAAGTTCGATTACTTCCTCTCAGCCTGCTTTACAAGCTCCCTGTTGTCAATAAGCATAGCACTGGTTATTTGCTTTGTCAATGCATTGGGCCAATTTTGCTCACGTTCCGTCACGCCCTGCCGGCCTCCTTGTACAGGACCAGATTCTCAATAGCATAGGCCACCCCGTCCTGTGCATTGGTACGGGTCTGGCATTTGGCTGTATTTTTTATGCGTTCCATGGCATTTCCCATGGCAACCGTATATTTCAGATTCATGGAAAGCATGGAATAGTCGTTTTCACTGTCACCTATGGCCATGACCTGGTCCAGCCGTATATTCTTCATGGATGCATAGGCGGCCAGGGCCTTGCCCTTCTGGGCCTCAATATGGGTCAGTTCCAGGTTGGTGATAAAGGATGAGGCCACTGCCAGATCTTCCACTGCCTTAAGCCGCTCCTTTACCTGTTCCAGAACCTGGCGGGATTCATGGATCACGGATATCTTATAGAACTCCAATCCCCTGCAAAGCAGTTCACCGGGCGGTATCAGCGTAAATCTCCGTCTTATATTCTCATAGGAGTATTCCGCCATGGGAAGAAGGATATCGCGCTCAAAACATTCCCTGAACTCCTCCTCACCGGCAATGGTGCAGCTCCCCCTGTCTGTCATAAAATCAAAGATAACATCCTCGTTCCGGCAGCATTCCAGTATATGTTCCACCTGGGACCGGGCAAGCTCCTGTTTATGGATCAGCCGTCCTTTCCAGTCATAGACAGATGCCCCGTTCATGCATACGACCGCTGCCTTCAGCCCGGCTTCCTCCAAAGGCAGCAGGGCATCCGCATAGCTTCTGCCCGTACATACCAACAGCTCTACGCCTGCATTTTGCATACACCGGATCACATGGGCATTGCGCACGGATATATGCCCATCCGGGCCCAGCAGAGTGCCGTCCATATCAACTGCCACTAATTTTACCATTCAACCAATCCTTTCACCCCATCCGGTCAACCACGGACCGGCACAAATCGGGTTTATTTGTAATAATGGCCTCTATGCCCTGTTTTACCAGCATTTCCATATGGGGTTCTTCATTGACGGTCCACACATGGAGCCCTAACTCCCAGGCCATGGCAGCGGGGACCAGATCCTTATCCTGCATATGGTACAAGGCAGGGTGGAGGGCATTTACATGGACCCTGTTCCTTCCATAGGAGGCCACGTCCAGCCAGCCGTCCGAATACAGCAGGCCGGTATATACAGAGGGGTCCAATTCCCTGAGCCTAACAAGGCTTGGATGGTAGAAGGAGGAGTAAATGATCCTGTCCTTCATCCCCATCTCAGCGGCCAGTGAAAGCGCCTCTTCTTCAATCCCTTCATACCGGACGATCCCTGTTTTCAGTTCCACATTGATGACCAGCCCCGTGGGTTTTAAAAGTTCATAGACCTCCCTTAAGGTAGGGATGGAAGCTTGGCGGTACTCCGGAAACAGTTTGTTAAAATGCAGTTTTTTCAGCTGGCTCAGGGTGTGATCCTTAATATAACCAAATCCGTCACTCACCCTGTCTATGGTCTCATCATGGGCTACTACCAGCTGATGGTCCCGGGTCAGCTGCACATCCAGCTCCACCCCGTCCGCCCCCTGCTCTGCTGCCAGCGAAAATGCCTCCAATGTGTTTTCCGGCGCATAGGCGGATGCGCCCCTGTGGGCCCAAACCTGTGTTTTCATATTTCCAAACCCCTTTCATCCATGTGACCGCGTCACAATACAACTATTATCACTCATTTAGCAGATTATATTCCTCAATTGCCTTGTTGATCTGCTTTGCCATATTGGCAGCCGTATCCTGGGGACTGATATGGTTGTTCAGCATGTTCTCAATCTCTGTCTCCACCACCTGTCTGGCCTCAGGGAATACGCTTATAAGCGCACCTGCGGATTCCGGAGTGGAATCGTGAAGCTGGTCAATGGCGGTTCCAAACTGGGGATATTTCTCCAGGTTCTCCTTAAATACAGGTTCCTCATGGGCAGCCGTGGTCACCGGGAAATATCCGGTCTGGGCGTTCCAGTACGCCTGGCTCTCAGGGGATACAAGGTATTTCACAAACTCCCATGTGGCAGCTTTTTTCGCCTCATCCTCATTGTTCAGCGCCCACAGGGAAGCTCCTCCGATGGAGACGCCGCCCTTGTCCTCAGGATTTACCTTTGGAAAATAGGCGGTACCGACTTCAAACTTGCCGTTTACATCCTCCAGGATCTGCTTGAGGGAAGCCGTGGACCCCAACGTCATTGCGGATTTTCCCGAACTGAAATCAGCCAGCCCGGAATCGCCTCCCCTCCCCACGATGGGCGCATATCCCTTATCGTACAGGTCCTTCCACACGGTCAACGTATTGACAGCAGCTCCATTTTGGTCAAATTCCACCGCAGTGGCAGCACCCTGCCTTCCATTGCCGTTATTCACATAGCTAAGCCCCTGTTTGCAGGTGAACTGCTCAAAAAACCATCCGTAAATCCCCAGGGAGATCGGTTCCCCTGCACCGCCCTTTTGCACCAGGGCGTCCGCTGCGTCCGCAATCTCCCCAAGGCTTTCCGGAACCTTTGATATCCCGGCCTTTTCAAACATGTCCTTATTGTAGTAGAGAAGGGGCGTGGAAGAATTAAAGGGCATGGAATACAGCTTCTCATCTACAGTATAATACGCGGCAATATTGGGTTCAATCACTGATTTATCCCAGCCATCCCCATCAATCAGCTCCTGCATGGGGATGACCCAGCCCGAATCGATCATAAACCGTGTGCCGATATCATAAATCTGCACCAGATCAGCTCCCATGTTGCCGATCTGAGCGCTTTTCAGCTTGTTGATGGCATCATCATACTCTCCCTGGTACTGGGCTTCCACCTTGATGCCCAGCTCATTTTTTTCATTAAACTGACTCACAAGATAATCCAGGGCTTCCCCATTCACACCGCCCATGGAATGCCAGAACGTGATGGCAGTCCCCTCTGCGGCTTTCTTTCCCCCGGCCTGGCCAGCTGCCCCCTGGGTGTTCTGTGCCGCTGGCTGTGCTGCTGACTGTCCTTCTGATGACTGTCCTTCCACTGACTGTCCTCCTGCCTGGCTTCCCCCACTGCCTGCCGTTGCAGCCGGTGCACCGCAGCCGCATAATAAGGCGGCGGCCAGAACCCCTGCTGTTGCTGATACCATCCATGTTTTTTTCATGATCAATCATTCCTCCGATTCTAATAATTTTATATGCAGCCTCCGGCGTGTTGCGGAGGCATGCTTCAATAACTGCATAACATACCTAACCCTTAACCGCCCCTGAAAACATTCCTCTGATCAGCTGCTTCTGACCTGCAATGAAAATGGCAATGGACGGTATGATGACCAGTACAACCCCTGCGATCATCAGTGTAATGGACTGGGCGTCCTCATTGTTCAGCATGCTGATACCGATCTGTACCGTGCGCATTTCATTGGATCCGGTGACCAGCAGGGGCCACATATACATATTCCAGGCATTGATAAACGTGTATACTGCCATGGCCCCAATGGCCGACTTTGTAAGAGGCAGCAGGATCCTGAATATAAAGCGCAGATTGGTGCACCCGTCTATCCTGGCAGACTCGTACAGTGATATGGGAAATGACTTATAAAACTGGCGGAACAGGAAAATGCCCATGGCCGATGTAAGATAGGGCACAATCAGCACCTGGTAGGAATCCAGCCAGTTAAAACTGCTTACCGTCAGGTAATTGGATATAATGGTGGCTTCCCCGGGTATCATCATGGTGGCCATTACCAGCATGAACAGGATCTCCTTTCCCTTAAACTCCAGAAAGGAAAATGAAAATGCCGCCAGGGAGCAGGATATGATCTGTCCCAGGGTGATAAGGCCCGCAACCAAAAATGAGTTGAACACAAACCTGGCCAGGGGCACTTTTACCAGAGCCTGCCGGAAATTTTCAAACGTGGGCGCCTTGGGTACCAGGTTCATTTCCGTTGTAAACAGCTCACTGGATGGCATGAACGCCACACTCACCGCGTACAGAAGCGGCAGCAGCACAAACAGCGAAACAACAAGATTGAGCACAACCAGCAGGATCGTCCTGCTTCTTCTGATCAAAAGCGCTCTGCGGTTTGCCGCCTCCTGCATTTTTACAATCTGTTCCCGGTCAATCTCACCGGTCCTTCTGATCACAAGTGTCTGGTCCATCAATAGCTGATCCCCCTTTTTTCAACTTTAAACATCACCAGCGTCAGTGCCATAATGATGGCAAACAGGATAACGGACTGAGCCGCTGCGCTGCCAAACCTGTAATTAAAAAATGCATCCCTGTAAATGGAGTATACGATCAGGTTGGTGGATTCCCCAGGCCCTCCCTTTGTCAGGATCTTCACCTGTCCAAATGCCTGGAATGCCTGGATGATATTCACTACCAATGTGTAGAACATAATGGGACTCAGACCCGGCAGGGTAAGCCGGAAAAACTTCTGCACTTCACCCGCCCCATCCACAGAGGCCCTCTCGTAGATACTCTCGTCAATATTGCTCAGGCCCGCGGAAAAATACAGAAAATTAATTCCGCTGTTCAGCCATGCTGTGAGAAGGGCCACACACACCAGGGCGTATTTGGGATCATTGACCCAATTGATATCCAGTCCCAGCAGTTTGTTCACAATGCCGATGGAAGGATGCAGCATGATCCTGAAGATCATGGCCGCGGAACTGGAGGCAATTGCCATGGGCAGGGCGTAAGCCGTGCTGAACACCCGGATCCCCGGAAATGAACGGTTGCACAGCATTGCGGACAAAAGGCCCAGTATCATACTGCCCGCCACCACGATCACCACAAAGGCCAATGTAACTGCCAGGCTGTTAAAAAATGATTTGGATGTAAAAAGCTCCACATAATTTCCCAGACCTACAAACAATTTGGCCTGGCCCATCTTATTTGTCTTATAAAGGCTGAGATAAATAGTTTTAAAAAAAGGATAAAAAAGAAATACGGCAAACACCAAAAGTGCGGGCAACGTATAAACATAAGGCCCTGTTTTCTTTGTAAACGACTGTCCTTTCATGGCAAGACTCCTAAACATACAGAATATTTTCTTCGGTTCCCCTGTCAAATAACTTGATGCGGTCCATATCCGCATAAAGACGTATCCGGTCTCCGGCCTTTGCAGTACAGGAAGGCGGCAGCTTGGCGGATACATGTTCCACCGTTCCCTGTCCGCATGTATCCCCGTGGAGCAGTACCTCCGAGCCCAGCATTTCCCTGACCCGCACATCCACCTGTAAAAAGGAATCACCTTCCCCCTCCTGGTGAAGGTCCTCTGCCCTTATGCCAAGGGTGATATTTTTTCCTGCATAGCCTCCTCTCAGCAGCCTTTTACTCAATACGGACGGTAGCTGAAGCCGCCACCCATTTCCTTCCAGCCACAGCATTTTATCAAAAACCACTGCCTGGCTGTCCAGAAAGTTCATGGATGGGGAACCGATAAATCCGGCCACAAATTGGTTCACGGGATTTTGATACAATTCCGCCGGCGGAGCCACCTGCTGGATCATCCCCTCTTTCATGACCACGATCCTGGTTCCCAAGGTCATGGCCTCCACCTGATCATGGGTTACATAGATAATCGTGGCATCCAGCTGCTTATGGAGCTTGGCGATCTCAACCCGCATCTGGGACCGGAGTTTGGCATCCAGATTGGACAGGGGTTCATCCATCAGATAGGCCTTAGGCTTTCTCACGATCACACTTCCGATCGCCACCCTCTGCTTCTGTCCGCCTGACAGTGCCTCCGGCTTCCGGTCCAGAAGATGGCCGATCTCCAGTATATCCGCCGCCTCCCTGACCCGCCGTTGGATCTCTGCCGCCGGAGTTTTATGTACCTTCAGTCCAAAGGCCATATTCTCATACACCGTCATATGGGGATACAGGGCGTAATTTTGGAATACCATGGACAGATCCCTGTTCTTCGGCTCCACCATGTTCATCAGGCAGTTGTCGATCCACAGTTCACCGGAAGAAATTTCTTCCAGTCCCGCGATCATCCTCAGGGTAGTGGACTTTCCGCAGCCAGAGGGCCCCACAAAAATGATCAGCTCCTTATCCCTGATATCCAGATTAAAATCCTTCACCGCACTGTAACCGTTCTTATAGGTTTTACAAACATTTACCAATGATATATCAGACATTTTTGTTCCTTCCTATCTGTAATCTACCATTCAATTTTAAATGGCGCCGGTAAAATCAAAAAGGCGGATTTGGTAAAATGATGGTAAAACAAAAAAATTTTGCACCGCAGACAATGAGCATGTCATCAATCTGCTGTGCAAAATCTTTTATCGTTTAATATGAATGAGAACAGGTCACTTGCCCCTTAAGGGTATGTACCATCCATCTCCCCTACAGTCTTCCTCCGCACTTGGGACAGTATTCAAAATCCTCCTCTGTCTCATATCCGCACCGGACGCATTTTTTCCATACCTTATAGGCCCCATCCTTGTAAGTACTTCTCCTGTTTCCCTCCTGGACCAGCGTCAGGTCCGACTGGGTAATATCCACCTGCCGGCCGCGGAGCAGGGCCTTGCCCACCTCCTGGTCCAGCTCATACACCGCATCACAGCAGGACATTTTAACATAAAACTTTTTATTCCACTTGAATAAGGGAATAAAGAAGAAACTGAAATACATATACGTCATGAACACCTCGTACCGTCCGTATCCGCCGCACCGGTCACAGATCACGGTCTTCACATAATTCAGGATCTTCCGTCCCTGGCTGATTCCTCCTATGAATATCATATCTGCTGATTCTCCCCTCAGACTAATCCGGACAGAGTCCGGCTATGTGCCAACTCTGTCCGTTATTTTTAAAGATATGCCTTTTTAAGAGCTTTCATCAAAATCTTTGGCTGCCTGTTATACGGTGTGACCGGGCAGATCGTTTTTTTCACATCCAGAAGACCATACACAGCAGTTCTTGCGGCACGCACAGAATATTCCTCTGTGAATACCATGTCGTCCGGAATCTCCACAAACTGGCTCACCATCGCAAAGTTGGTGGAGCCTGCCGGAATCACCTGCGGCCTGTCACTGTATTTGCGCGGCTCAAACTGGGCATCCACATATGGCATATAGCATGGGATCACATTGATAACCGTCTTCATCAGTTCCGCAATCTGATCCTCCGGAATATGCAGGTGATGGAGATATTCGTTCAGCAGCTCCTGACCTGTACAATCCTTCATTGGTTTCTTTACATAATCTCCCACTGCATCGGTATACAGACCATAACCCCAGAAAATGGTGGTGTCCATGGGCTGGTTTACAAAGTGAGGCTGTGCTGCAACCACACTGCTCATCAGCCAGCTGGAATCCTTAAATGTCATAAGGGCACCGCTGCCCGGTACATTTCCGGTAAATTCTTCAATGACCTTAAGCATGGCATCTCCCTTACAAGTAACCGTAAAGCTGAGCCAGTTGGTCTCATAAGGCTTTGTAAAAAACGGCTCCGGATTTCCCAGTCCAGGCTTCTTTGCCGCAACCTTGGCCCACAATTCACCGCTGATAGGCTTTTGCACAGGCATTGGCGCTGGTGTGTGGAAATCTCCCAGAGTAGCGCTGTCCGTCATGCACGCGTTGGTCATGATACAGATATCGTTGCTGTTCAGGGCGACCGTCTCAAACACGTAGGAATCCTTTGCAGCAGCTTCCCCGTTCTCTCCCATATCATCCGTGTTCTCCACCCTGCGCTTCAGATACAGGGTCTTTGCCGTAATGCCATGGCCATCCTCAAAATCAATATCCGTCACCTCGCAGTTCTCCACAAAGGTAACCCCTGCCTTTCTCAGGTAGGCTTCCAGCGGACGGATCACGCTGTCATACTGGTTCAGGGGTGTTCTTGTCACGCCCTCCAGCGTCTCAATACGGCTGAATTCAAAAATCATACGGTTCATGTACCTACGGAACTCATAAAGGCTGCTCCATTTCTGGAATGCAAAGGTGGTCTGCCACATATACCAGAAATTGGTTTCAAACATATGAGGGGTTTCCTTAAACCAGTCCTGAATGGTCAGGTTATCCAGCTTTTTCTCATCTGTGAGAAGAAGCTTCAGCAGAGCCATGCGGTCCGCCTGGTTAAAGCCCATGGATTTTACATCCTGTATCACGCCGTCCTTATCCACCAGCCTTGCCTTTGCGCAGGTGGGATGGGCATGGTCAAAGCTCAATATCTCCTCAGTCACACTGCGTCCGGGCTGGCGCAGGGAGGGAATTGAATCAAACAGCTCCCAGAAATTCTCATACGTCTCCTCATTGAGCATACGGCCGCCGCGGCATACAAATCCCTTTTCAGGTGTGCCGATTCCATCGTTGCTGCCGCCCAGGATGTGCATCCCCTCATAGATGGTGATCTGCTTGCCGGGGAACTTGCAGTCCCTCACCAAATATGCTGCCGCTGCCATGGTTGCCAAGCCTCCGCCAACCAGATACGCCTTTCTGCTGCCGTAATCCCGGTTGTTCATCACCGCTTCCTCAATGGCTGATATCCTTGCATCTTCCTGCTCTTTTTTGTTGTCGCGCAGTTTCTTTACCGCCACCCCTGCGGCCGCCCCTGCAGCAGCCGCTGCCAGGACCTTTCCCAATTTCTTGTTCATTGGCATTTCCTTCCTTTCCGTTTATATAAATTCTCAGATATCTAAGAAAATAATTCCTTCAACGGTCTTAAAACCACACTTCAGTGTTCCCCTTTTTCCGCCTGTAGATACATGGCCCGTGCCATTTTATGCATTTCTTGTAAAATAATTGGACAACTGGGCAAACTGATCCAGATTCAGGGCTTCCCCCCTGATGGCCGGCTGCACACCCAGGCTCTCAATGGCCTTTGCGATCATTTCCCTGTCATAAGGTATCTCCGGCGAATTGTTAAGCCCGTTCTGCAGGGTTTTCCTGCGCTGGTTAAAGGAAGCCCGGACCAGCTTAAACATAAACTTGGGATCGTCCACCTGTACCGGCGGTTCCTTGTATCTGGTAAGCCGGATAACGGCAGAGCCCACATTGGGCCTTGGTATGAAGCAGTTGGGCGGTACATTGGCCACAATATAGGGTTCGGCATAATACTGGACAGCCAGGGACAATGCCCCATAATCCTTGGACCCCGGCCCCACCTGCATCCTGTCCGCCACTTCCTTCTGGACCATGACCGTTATATTGTCAATGGGCACATCACTCTCAAACAGCCCCATGATGATCGGAGTGGTGATGTAGTAAGGAAGGTTGGCCACCACCTTAACGGGACGTCCTTCATTATATTCATTCACCAGGCCTCCCACATCCACCTTTAAAATATCGTCATTGATCACGGTGATATTCGTATATCCCTTTAATGTTTCATCCAGAATAGGCAGGAGATTGGAGTCGATCTCCACCGCCACCACACGCCTTGCATGCTCAGCCAGGTACTGGGTCATGGTGCCGATCCCAGGCCCGATCTCCAGCACACAGTCCTGCTCTGTAATTCCTGCCGCACTTATGATCTTGTCCAATACGTGGGTGTCTATGAGAAAATTCTGGCCAAACCGTTTCTGAAACGCAAATTGGTATTTTTGTATGATCTCTATGGTATGTTTCGGATTACCTAATTTATTTTCCATATGGAACGTTACCTGCTTTTTACCTTTTAAATTTATGGTATCCTATTGGAAGTTAAAAGTCAATACAAAAAGACGTGCCATCCCCTTCCAGGCCCCGCCTTATTTTGGCAATAAGTACCAGCACTGGAAACAAACAGCCAGTGCTATAATCAAAGAAAAAAGGG
>NZ_JYHN01000004.1:0-951 GCF_000954015.1 Clostridium sp. FS41 | reverse complement strand
TCTTTCTTTGATTCTGATTATTTCATCAACTATTAATTTTTCTTCCCATTCCGGAAGGATTCGTTCTCCTCTTTCCCATTTTTTGATGGCCGACACAGACGGTCCAACTTTATTATGTAAATCCTCCTGTGTCCATCCGGCTAAAATCCGCGCTTCTTTTATTGTCATTTTATTCACCGATGTATGCTTTTTCCGATGTGAACGCATAAAGCTGATCCATATTTTTTCCCTGAGTGCAAACCAGATACTTATTTCCGTCCTCGCCTAAGCCATTACATACAGGGAAGTATGATGAATTAGCTACTTTCCCATCTACAATTATCTCATAAGCATCTTTTAGGCTATTTATGTATCCTTTGACTTCGGCCTCCACAACTTGTCCTAACGTAAAATATTGATTAAAATTGATAATCTTACTACCAGCTAATTTGATCTTCATTGTATTTTTCCTCCTGCGGATTGTTTATATTTACATTATAGTACCCAATGGGTACCTTGTCAAGTGAAAGAATAAAATACTTTAAAAAGTTTACCGCCGATGTTGGAAATTAGCATGGTGCAGCAAGTGTTAGACAACCAGCATTGTTGCTCTGTTTATGTACGTTTTCTGTATTTTTCAATTCTTTTTAATACCTTTTCCATCTCTTCGGGAGTAACTGTTTCTCCCCTTGCATACGCATAGCTTTCCATTATTGCGCTTGGTACTACTTTTTGATGGCAGATACCCCCGCAGTCTTTCACGATCCCCATCACCAGAGCTTCCTCCTTCACATAACAGTACCCGCCACATTCGCAGCTACATTTCCAGATCCTCCCATAGCGTTTGCTCTTCCAGAACCATTTTGTTTCCAGTTGTCCAAAGAATAGATTTGGTTCGACATCCATTGTAAAAATCCCCCTTTTTTCTTTGATTATAGCACTGGCTGTTTGTTTCCAGTGCTGGTACTTATT
>NZ_JYHN01000003.1:0-13759 GCF_000954015.1 Clostridium sp. FS41 | reverse complement strand
CTCATGATATTCGAGAAGCATGCGAACCTAAAGTATAAGTACGGAAACCGTCATTTCTGGTGCCGTGGATATTATGTGGACACAGTAGGAAAGAATACGGCGGCAATAAAGGCATACATCCAAAATCAGATAAAAGAGGACTTGGAATATGACCAGATGTCGTTAGTAGAGTACATAGACCCGTTTACGGGCGAGCCGGTGAAGAAAAACAAGAAGTAGGACTCTTAAGAGTCAGTAGGAAGTCAAAGCAAACCAGTAAGCCCCTATTGGGGCAAAGCCGGAGTAAGGAAGCACTGAACATGCCCTTTTAAGGGCAGCTGAGAATGTGGTGCAGCAGGCAGACTTTTCAGTGCGCCTTCCGGGCGCAAGCAGGTAACAGCCCCTTATAGGGGCAGAACAAGCCACCGGCTAAGCCGGTGGTCTTGACTTAATACTGAAGTATATTTTCTCAGATGTTTTGATTTTGTGGAAGGGTACTGGCTATGGATCGTTTACCTTGATATACGCAGTATTGTCCGGTATATATAAACCAAGGGCTGATCACTCATAGAGAAGCTTTCAGCCCTGCCATTATCATAGAAGATTTGCTTTTACAGAGATTTCTTCACACACTCTTATATTGCATCCCAAGGTTCATATGTACCGTACTCCAATATATCTGCAATCCTCTTACACGCATGACCATCTCCATACGGGTTAGATGCCTGTGCCATATTATTATATACTTCTTTGTCATCTAAAAGTTCTTTAAAGTTTTTATATATAGTTTCCTCGTCCGTTCCTACTAGTTTTAATGTTCCAGCATCCACCCCTTCTGTCCTTTCTGTTGTATCTCTCATAACAAGAACAGGTTTTCCATAGGAAGGTACTTCTTCCTGAATTCCACCTGAATCAGTAAGGCATAAGAAACATCTTGCTTCAAAATTATGACAGTCAATAACTTCAATTGGCTCAATAATATGAATCCTATCACATCCGCCAAGTTCATCATCAGCAGCTTTTCTAACTACAGGATTCATGTGAATTGGATACACAGCTTTACAATCCCGATGCTCATCGAGAACTCTTCTAATCGCCCGAAACATATTATGCATTGGTAATCCTAGATTTTCTCTTCTATGCGCAGTTATAAAAATCAACTTATCTTCACCCACCCAATCCAGCTCTGGATGAGTATAATCCTCTGTAACTGTATGCTGCATGGCATCTATAACAGTATTTCCAGTAATGTATATCGATTCCTTCATTTTTCCTTCTTTAATAAGATGATTAGCTGCAAGCTTTGTAGGGGCAAAATGAAATTTACTTACAATAGATACAGCTTGTCTGTTAAATTCCTCCGGATACGGGGAATATATATTATACGTGCGAAGACCTGCTTCGACATGCCCCACAGTAATCTGCAAATAAAAGCAAGCTAAAGCGGTCGCAAATGTTGTTGATGTATCCCCATGCACAAGAACAACATCAGGTCTTTCCTTTTCTAATATTACTCGTATCTTTTCCAGAATTCTAGTTGTAATATCAAACAAGGTTTGTCCTTTTTTCATAATAGAGAGATCAAAATCAGGTATCACATTGAATGTTGCCAAAACCTGATCCAACATTTGTCTGTGTTGACCTGTTACACAAACCACAGTTTTGATCTCTTTACGTTTTTTTAATTCATTTACTAATGGACACATTTTAATCGCTTCTGGTCTAGTACCAAAGACTAACATTATTTTTTTCATTCACCTATCAATCCTCTTATTTCTTATATTATTGTATTGACAACAATTTATTTTTAAAATTCAAATTTATAAAATACATATCATCATTTATCTTACTTTAGCTCTTTTACTTTTCTGTGTAATAAAATAGCTAAAGACATTTCAGATAAAAATGGTGCTAAACATGCCCCATTTCCTTTAAAATAATAAATTAATACAAAATTCAAAATTACAGTTATTACAACACTTATTTGAAAACATCTACTATATTCCTTATCATGTCCACTGGCTAATAAAGTTTGTATACCAGAAAAATTATTATTTATTGCTAATACCATCCAGAGAAGTAGTGGAATGATCCAATAAGAATAGGCTGCATATTCCTTACCGAAAGCAGTTCGCACCACCATTTTAGAAAATATTGCAACTACAAGTGCAATCGTTGAAAAAAGTGGCACAAAAACTCGTCTTGCTTTTTTGACAAATTGTTTTCCATATATTAATGATTGATGCATTTTTTGACTGGATATTGGATACATCACCTGAGATATAGGGCTCCATGCTAGTATTATTAAATTGGGGATTTTTTGAATAGCAGAGTAAATCCCCACTTCACTATTTGTCGCAAAAATCCCAAGGAATGTAATGCCAATTGCACCAAAAACCTTTGAACTCAATTGGGTTGTAAAAACATACCACCCTTCTATCATCTCATTATATATATCGCTGTAACTAATACTAACAAATCTTATATCATACGTTCTTTTAGCAACAAATAAACCTAATAGGCCGCTTACAAAAGGTGATACAGAGTATAAAAAGCAATATAGTAATAAATCATCCGGAGTATTAACAAAAATGAATATTAATATAACCGAAATTGTACGAGCAATTATGTTAATAATAGAAATATACTGCATTTGCTGCAGACCTTGAAAAAGCCAGTTTAGCTGTATGCAATTTCCAAACAGTGCTACCATTAAAACGAGCAAACACATACATTGATTTATATTTTCAATATTTAGTATTGTATATATGCCCGTAAGTATAAAACATACTGTAACCAATATACATCTTGAATATAAAACCGATGTGAAAATATAATTCAGATTTTTCGGAACGCCATTCGCTAAAACCACCTTTCTCGTTGCAGACATTCCAAATCCATATTCAACTATCACTTGAAAATATGTAATAATATTAATTGCAATTGAAAACATTCCATATTGCGATGCTCCTAAAATTCTGGTTATGTAGGGCAAAGTTAGAAGCGGTACTATAGTATTAAAGATCTGTAGTAAATACATCCAAGCTCCATTTTTAACTGACTTTTTCTCTAGTATAGATTTTATAGAAAGTATACTTTCTTTTTCCATTATTGTAGCATCTCGCTTAGTCCATCCATTAAGTTGTGAATAGACATTTCCTTTCTTTCAGAATATTCTAAGGCTACTCTACTATTCTAAGTATGATTAGTAACTTATCAGATTATATGTAAGGAATATCCTCTAAAATTATTATTATTCTAATCTTATCATTTCGCCTACTATTTAATTACTCTTTCATTATCTCTTACTTACAATTTTCTTTCACAGCATCCTCGACAGTATTCTTACACGAAACATTAGAACAAGCAATTCCGCAACCTATATCGACAGTTCCCCATTTTCCAATGCCTGATGCAGGAGTAAAGGTCATCTCACCAAATTTAATTCCTTCTTCAATTATATATAAATCTACTCTAACATAAATAAATCCTTTACTTAAGCAACTTGCAATTTCTAGCATTTCATGAAGACACTCTGGTTTTTTAGGTGGAACTTCATACTGCTGATATGTATTATATAAACTATTATTTCTATTCCATTTCAAATCAAAATAGCATTCCTTGGCAGTGTGAAGTTCTAAATTTCTATCGCCAATTACTTGAATAAATTGGGGTTCTCCATTAAAACAATGAATTTTATAGTCCATCAAGTTTCCATCTTTCTGGACAATAAACTTTTCCGCTATTATTCTTCTAGTAATTGTATAGTACTGCTGTTCCATTCCGGACATATCATAAGGTGTTTTCAACCACCTATCAGCCACTTTTCGCAATCTATTTTCATTAAACTTGTATTTTTCATTTATAATTAAATTCATACCACTTCCATGATTTGATTTTAAAACAAAGGGTTTTGGTATTATTTTAAAGTCAATGTCATCAGCATTAGACCAAACACCGTAAAGAGAAATCAAGTATTTTTCGCCTATCTTTTCTCTGACCCAATTCCTAACCAAGTACTTATCAGAAAGTACTGATTTTTCAGGAACATTATCATAAATTTTCAACCATTGGATCTTTTGATTAAAGTTTTTAGGACACTCTAAATCTAATTTTTCGCCTGTTTGTTTGAAATACCAATTTTTTAGTTCGACTCTTTTTTGTTCTTCATTCAATCTTTTGTAATGTTTTTCTCTTTTCAATAATACATAAAACATTATCTTGTCTTTTATTCCAAAGTTTAAAAAAATTGGATTTCTTACTATCCTTTTAGTAGTTTGATAGGCTATTCTAATATATTCATTCATTTTTTGCCTCTCTTAAATTCTCAATAAAATATTGCACATATCTATTTTTTAGTTATAAAATTCGGTCTTCTTTTGCTGGATATCTTTAATTTTCCAATTGGAATATGTGATAATTGCTAAATAAAATGGTACATCAAAGGCTCTCTGAGCATCAAATATATTTAACATCGTGCATGTGACTATCATATATGCCGATACTCCCCAAATTACTGATTTTAAATTACCTCCTTGTATTTTTAAAGACTGTATACATGTTTTTATTGCAAAGTAAAATAAAGTTCCATAAATATATATTGAAGACACGCCCAATCTAAAAAAACCTCCTAAAAGACCAAGATCCTCAAGCCAATATATCATATTCCCCGCATATGTCATAATCGCATTTGCAGAATCATTTCCACTAGTAAGAAATCCCAGTCCTAGTATTGGATTTTTTGATATAAATAAATTAGAATAATGCTTAAAGCACAATAAACGAACTGCTGTTGAATTTCCTAGAGTGGAATTATTAACAGAAAAAGTATAAATTAAGTTAAGAAAAGGTTTACTTGTTAAAATAACTATAGCAAGAAAAATTAATATTGCACGGCGTGTAAACACACCTAATTCTTTTCCATTTAAAAAATAATACACAACGAAACATGTTCCAATTGCTGTTAGAAATTGAAATCTAAAAACAGTAATATTCATCAAAAACCAAATAATAAAGATGACTGCAATTTTATAAATAAGTTTTCCATTTTGTTCAAACCCCTTACAAAAAAATATAACCAAAGATATTCCGATTAAATATCCCGCATTGACTCTTTGCAATCCATTTCTAAACCAGTCTTTAAATTCAAATAATAGTCTTTCAAAAATAATCTGATCACTAAAATTGAATAAAAACCATGCTATTGCTTTACAGATAAGAATACAAATAACAAAAAGACTCAAACGAAGTAATAGTTTCTCCATTCCACCATTTTTATAAAACACATAAGTAATGGGAAATGCTAGAAATATATATAGATATGGAATAAGTACATAAAATAGTTCTTTAAATGAATAATTATATGATACCAAAGTATAAATGCTACTAATAAAAATTAAAAATAGATATATTCGTATATATCTATATTCTGTTTTGATGATATTAGATAAGCGTTTGTCATGTTTAGCAATAGAAAGAACTGCAATAGCCATTATTACACCAAGTATAATAACTATAGTTCTAGTGGAATAATATCCAATATATTCTTTTTTTGTCAATTGCATAAAACCAAGTATAAGTATGCAACATAACTCTATTCCTATTTCTAATATTTTAGACAATTTTACCATAATATTACCTATATATGAAATACTGTAGTCAAATTCATACATTCCTTTCATGCTTGTTCGATAGTATTCCAAGATAACCAATTTCAGAATAAACGTATGAATATATCACGAATTTATTATCTCATTAACTATTAAATCCAGATCTGTATCATCATAAAACTTTCTGCAGTTTTTTCTCATTGTTTCATGATGCAAATCAACATAAGCTATTTTTTTAGCAACTGTCTGTGGAGACAAATCTTTACAACAAACGCCAATATTATATTTCTCAAAAGGTTGCTTTAATCCTAATACATCAGTTCCAATCATTGGTACGCCATATCCAGCATATTCATAAATTTTATTTGGAGCACAGTATAGGATGTTTAGTGGTGAAATCACTACACTCTTATAATTTGTTACATACGGCAATAGCCCTATATAAGCATATTCTAGAAAATGCAGATGACTTGGTGGATTAAAAAACCCCAAATATACAACATGTGAATACTTTTTTAAAAATTCTTTAAATTTAACATTTTCACTTTCTGGTACATTACCAAGAATATAAAGGCAATATTCACTCCCTGCTAATTCTAGTGCTCTAGCGAATGGTTCCAAGTTACGATCTACACTTAACACCCCCAAATACATAATCTTTTTTCGTCCATCAGATTTAATAATCGTTAACGCTTTCTGCACATCTTCATGTATTTCACCCGCATATAAACTATATGGTTTATTAGGCAAAACACTAGGGATATTATCCAACTTCCAAAAAACTTTTTGGATGTAGGCTCTATTTATTTCAGGAACCACTGTTTTCCACGATAAATTAGCATACTTTGCTAAATTAAATTTTAGAAACTTTGCTCCACTAAATAACGGGAAGTATTCTTCCAATTCCATTAATTGCATAATATGTTTATATGTTAACAATACCCTGTTTAATGTGCGAACAGTAGAGTCTGTTGTTGTCCACACTATATCACCATCTGACATGTTTTGAATAACTGCTTTTCGATACCCATGACCCGTCCCAAAGCGTCTTATAATCCTCATTAATAGATTAGAACTAGAGATAACCGGGAATTCAATAATGACAATTTCACCTTTTTTTATTTTATTAGGTAATCTATCTGTATTACCTGATATCAATACTACATTATATCTATTAT
The DNA here is from genome assembly GCF_000954015.1 of Clostridium sp. FS41. Taxonomy (NCBI): domain Bacteria; kingdom Bacillati; phylum Bacillota; class Clostridia; order Eubacteriales; family Clostridiaceae; genus Clostridium; species Clostridium sp. FS41. The sequence goes on along the minus strand of NZ_JYHN01000003.1, from coordinate 6,993 downwards.
ATAATAAATTTTCGAGTAGACTCAGAACTGGAGGATATAACATTATATTTCCATAATGAACTACCACAATTTTATTTTTCTTCTTATCAAATTCCATAAAAACACCTCATATAATAAACTACTTGTATTTTCTTAACCAACAAGCAAATTGGGGACTTAACGCAAAAATAAATGCTTTAAATTTATATCTATTTGTTTTAGCATGTCTCATTGGAAACCTACGATCTATAGAAAAATTTTCATCTTTATAAAGCCTTCCATCGTATATTGCATACATATATTGTGCTGCTATATTATCTTGAAAACATTTATAACTGTTTTCGTTTGCTTTAGATGAAAAAAATTTATCAAGTTCCTCAGCAACTATAATCCTATCCATAGCTCTCTTTTTCTTATTTGATGGGCTTCTTGTGATAGATTGATTGTTTGTAATTCTGTAGTTATAAAAGCAAAATTTCAAATCAAAAACCGCTTTTGCATAATACAATAATATAGGGGTCCATAATTCATCCTCATGCAATAATCCTATTTTAAATCTAAGATTATTATCTTCAATAAGCGATCTCTTTGTGATATAATACGGCGCGCAAACTCTCATATTATTCTGATACAATGAATATTGAAAAAAATCAGTCCCTCTTTTTATATCTTCAGCTTCTCTTAAGTAAGGTCTGCTGTTTTCTTTTCCTCCCATTTCTGTATAATGACTTGCATATCCTGCAATGACTTCAACATTTTTTTTACAAATAATATCATTAAATACCTCCAATGAATTTGGTTCAATAAAGTCGTCACTATCTAAAAAAATAATATAATCTCCGGAACACACACTTAGACCAAAATTTCTTGTTGCTGATAAGCCTTCATTTTTTTTTGTATAGATATGTATTTTTTCTTTGAAATTTTTTTCATATTCTACACAAATCTCATACGAATTATCAGTTGAACCATCATTTACCAAAACAATTTCATAATTATTGAATGTTTGTAATAATACAGAGTCAACACATTCTTTTAAATATTTTTCAGCATTATAAATGGGTACTATTATACTAAACTTGACCGCCATAGTTTTTATTTTTTCATTTTAACCTTTCATTTGTTCTGCAATATCAGCATTAACAATTTCTTCACCTGTCTTATGTTTTAATTGCTCCTGTGACGCCTCGCTCAAACCATTGTTAATGACACAATTCATATCACAAGTGCTACACTTATCCAGTTCCTCTTTACTTACTTTACCATCACGATAATCACAACAAATCTTATTTTCATACATACTGTATGGATTCTTCCCAAACAGGGACTTAAGTTTGTGTATTAGAACCCATACAGCAGGCTTCCAGATATACTTATGCATTGCAGGACTTACGCTACCAATCATCCAGCAATTTCGATCACAGCAGCGAACTTTCGCACGAACCGCATCAGCTTCTGAACTATTCCATATTTCATCCCAGGCCTGACTGTTCAGATTACCCATGACTTCTTTATCTTTAGTACCATTGCAAGGCATGACATCACCATACGGATCAATAAAGAATGTATCAAAGCTCATATCGCAAGGAAGTAACCTTTTCTGACCATAGATATAGTTAATCAAGCCATGATTAAAATAGGCACGGAACCACTTTTTCGGACTGTCACTTCGTAGAAGTTCATTTACCAGGCTCTCAATGTTTTTGGCAACCATTGGGCGATCATGAATAATGTTCTTCTCTTCTACGAAATAGAAGCTGTTATGTAAGCTGGCTGTTGCAAACTCCATCCCCATCTTATCAGAGATTTTATACAGTGAAACAAGATTAGATGCATTCTTATCCTGTATGGTCATACCAAATCCAACATCCTTCATTCCCATTTCGCGCAATCTTTTTAGGGTACTATAACCACGCTGATAGCCATTCTGAAGACCGCGAATCTCATTATTAATTTGTTCCAATCCTTCAATAGAAATACGAATTCCTAGTTGTGGATATTTCTTACAAAGACTAACAACACGATCTGTAAAAAAGCCATTCGTGGAAATAACAATACGATCTGATTTTTTATATAACTCGTATATAATATCATCTAAGTCAGTGCGAATAAATGGTTCCCCACCAGTAACGTTAGTGAAGTACATATTCGGTAACTTCTTAATAGTTTCTATAGTGATTTCTTCTTCTGGTTTAGAAGGTGCCTTGTATCGGTTACACATAGTGCAACGCGCATTACATCGATAGGTCACAATGATCGTGCCATTTAATTTCTTTTCACTATTTTTATCCACAACTCTTTCCTCCACCTAATTATTAATAATTTCCATATATTTTTTAATATAGTCATCGGCAACCTTGGACCATAAGTAATTATTGATAATCTTCTTCATGCCCTTTTCTCCCATTATCTTACAGTCATTTTTCTGCACAACATGTAAAAAAATTTTATCCGCCCATTGATTCACCTCGAAATTATCCATAACTATTCCATCTACGCCATTTTTAATTACATCAATCGGTCCTGCTGCTTTATATGTGATAACAGGTGTACCAAAGTACATTGCTTCCAGTAATACCATCCCAAAAATTTCATATCTTGTAGGCAATATAAATAAACTGCTAATTGTATACAAATTCGGCAAATCCTTCTGTGGAATACCCTCAATAAAATGTACATCTTTTATGTTTTTATTTTTAACATACTCTTGGACATCCTTAAGCATTGGTCCCTTTCCAACATAAACTAAACAGCAATTTTCATATCTGGTCTTAACCTTTTCATAGATATCTACGCAGAACAAAGGTTTTCTACGTTCTTCTACTTTTCCCACGTAGAGTAGTATCTTACATGTGTCTGGAATATTCAATTCTTTTTTATAATCAATTTTGGTCCCGCCGCTAAAATTAGCTACTTCTAAACCAACGGGAATCACATCAACATTAGAAAATTTCTTTCTCTCAAGATAGTTCTTTGCCGAAGTTGTCTTTGCTATGCAGTATTTTGTGTTTTTGCGTAATACTTTAAGTAATGTCCAGTCAAAAACACATTGAATTAGACGCTTATATTTTTCGGGATAGTTCTCATACATCCCTTGCCATAATACAAATTTAATTTTTCTTTTCTTACAATAACAGCTCGTTAATACTGTTGTAATTTGACTATCATCCAATGCTTGAATCATATCATATTCGTTAGAACTGAGAATTTTCACCAGATCCTTATAATACCCCTGCTGCCCAGGAAGTTTGATTCCCTTAAGCCAATAAACCGTTACACCGTTATTTTTTCCTGTTTTTTCTCTGTATGTCTCATTTTTGTCAGAAATCAGAAATACATCTACCTTAATTCCTATTTTGTCTAATTCTTTTGCCATACCAATTTCCTGAATATTATAACCATTTGTTGAGACAGCAGAAGAAGCGGATCTAATAAGAGCTATGTGTTTCATATCAATTCTCCTAATCCATATAATCTTAATTATAAAATATCTAATATAGTGAATTTATTGGGGGTATTTCCTAAAGAAAATATTATTCGTTTATATACAGAATCAAATTTCAAATCTTAAAGTATTGATTTTATAGTGCTTGAACTCATCAATATATCGGTAAAAACTAAGTACGAATATCAATACATAGGCTATTAGTGTCCCATTAAATATGGCATTGACCACAAGTAATAACATAATACATTTCGCCCCAAGAAGAATTAGAGGATGCCTTTTATGGAAAGTTTTTAATAAGCTTAATCATTTTGGTAGAATTATAGGTCATTCTGTTATTTTTGTGACACTATTCATATAAATACATCACCTATCCTACTCTTTATTCAATTATCTTTTCTTTCTATACAATTTCAGTGTCTCTCCAGCCACATTATCCCAATTGTATTTGTTGCATATAAATTCTGCAGCTTCTTTTTTATATTTTTCCACAGCTTTCGTATTCTCACACATCATTTGTAGCTTTTTGCCCAAATCTATTATATCTGATTTTTTAAAAGTCACTGCCTTGTTTTCTACAACCTCAACACATTCTGAAATATCCGAAGTCAAACAGCAATTTCCATAACTCATTGCTTCCAATAAACTCAGTGGCATACCTTCTAAATCAGATGGCAGGCAGTAAACATATGTATTACTATATAATTCCTCAAGCATCTTTCCTTGTACAAAACCGGTAAAAATGATTCTTTTGTCGTCTTTAGCAAGTTCTTTTAACTCTTGCATAAAAGCATCCGTATCTGAACTTCCTCCAGCGATGACTAACTTTTTATCTGTTTTAATATCTTTAAACGCCTCTATCAAATACCTTAATCCCTTCTCCGGTACCACACGACCCAGAAAAAGGACATATTCGTCTTTTTCAAGATTGAATTTTTCACGAATGAGCTGAGCATCGTAGATCTTCGGCCGACTGACACCATTGGGAATAAACACAGTTTTTCTTCCATAAGTATCCATAAAATATTTCTGAACGCTTTCTGAAAGAACAATAATCTCATCGGCAAACTTTACAGCTACTCTTTCTCCAAATTTTATATAGTCGCTAGCAAAACTGTTCCATTTAGCTCTTTGCCAATCGATACCGTGTATGGTTGCAATACACCTTTTTCCAAAAAATTTAGGAAGCCACAGCATGGCACAAGGTCCTTCCGCATGGAAATGAATGACATCATAGCTTGAAAATGCACAACACAATGCTGCCATAAATGAAGATGTCATAGCAGCAAGCCCCTTACAATTAACCGTAAAGACTGATTTGAGATTTATGCCTTTATACGCTTTCAAAGTGGCCCCATCAAATTCCTTTCCACTGACATGATGGCCAGAACGATTGTAACAAGTAACTGACTGCCCTTTTTGTACCAGCCGAACGCTGAGCTCTTCCACAACAATTTCAATGCCTCCCTCACGCGATGGAATGCGCTTATGCCCTAGCATTGCAATTTTTAACTGTTCTTTCATTTTTGAATACTCCTATATACATCTCAATCTCTCATGAAGAGATCCCGCGTATAAACTTTTTCTTTCACATCATCCAGACACCTGTTGTAGCGGTTTGCGATAATAGTCTGACTCTGCCTTTTGAATATGTTTAAATCGTTTACAACCACACTGCCAAAGAAGGTATCACCATCTTTTAAAGATGGTTCATAGATGATAACCGTGGCTCCCTTTGCCTTAATGCGCTTTATAATACCCTGAATAGAGCTCTGACGAAAGTTATCGGAATTAGATTTCATAGTCAAGCGATATACACCAATTGTAACCGACTTTTCCTGGGTTTTATCAAACTCATTATCCTCATCGTATCCATAATAACCAGACAGACGCAACACACGATCTGCAATAAAGTCCTTCCTTGTTTTATTGCTCTCAACGATTGCTTCAATCAGTTTTTCTGGAACATCAACGTAGTTTGCCAGTAATTGTTTAGTATCCTTGGGTAAGCAATAACCACCATAACCAAAGGAAGGATTGTTATAATGATTACCAATACGGGGCTCGAGGCAGACACCATCAATAATTTGTTTGCTATTCAGTCCTTTGCTTTCTGCATAAGTATCCAGTTCATTGAAATAAGCTACACGTAGTGCGAGATAGGTATTGGCAAAAAGCTTGACAGCTTCGGCTTCCGTAACTCCCATGAACAATGTGCTAACGTTTTTCTTGATTGCCCCCTCCTGCAACAGACTAGCAAACTCATATGCTGCATCAGCCAGACGTTTATCATTTAAATTAGTACCAACAATAATTCGACTCGGATACAAGTTATCATAAAGAGCCTTACTTTCACGCAGGAACTCCGGGCTAAAGAGAATGTTCGGATTACCTGTTTTCTCACAAATGAGTGCAGTATAACCGACTGGGATTGTTGATTTGATAACTATTATGGCGTTAGGATTGTACTTCATAACAAGCTTAATCACAGTCTCGACTGCAGACGTATCGAAGTATTGAGTAGTTGAATTATAATTTGTAGGGACTGCGATAACCACAAAATCTGCGGTACAATATGCCTCTCTGGCATCAAGCGTTGCAGTCAGATTCAACTCTTTCTCAGACAGATACCTCTCAATGTACTCGTCTTGAAGAGGGGATATTCTTTTATTGATCAGTTCCACTTTCTCTGGAATAATATCAACAGCCCAGACATTATGGCGCTGTGAAAGCAAAATAGCAATTGATAATCCTACATAACCGGTACCAGCAACGGCAATTGTATAATTTCTATTCATAATATTAACACCTTTTCCCAGCAAAGAAATTTTCTATTCTCTAATTTAATATCTAATGGTTTTAAGCACCAAATAGTTACGTATATAATCTGTTAAACCAGACCGCAATGTACTTTATATTGCAGATGATTTCAACTGACAACTTGATCGTATATTTAAGTACTAATCTTTACCTTCAAGTATCACTCGTGTTTACTCCAATTTTTACTTAAATCTTTCTCCTCAATCTATTACTAAACCTTTTAGTATTTATATTTTTTGATTTAGCATTAGACTCAACAGTTTCCAAACTCTCAAAGCTATCTATTTTTGTAAAGTATTTTCAACTAAATGTTGAATCTATTGATGTTTTTACTATCAACTGTGAAATTTGGCGGTAACATAAACCACATACATACCCCATTCAAACTATTGTGAAAAATGTACCAATTGACTCCGACACCGGATTATTCTAAAAAAAGTTTTTATTTCCGTGAGGCTATTTTACGATAATACCCCATAGTGTTTGACTATCAGATCATAACTGAAAATGGGGAGGAAATATTCGCAGTGGTATCAAAGAGTATTGTATTTAAGGTATCATTTATATCTAATAAAAGTGATGCATTTTTACCTTAGGTAAATCCCCTTAACTTATCTTTAAAACACATTTCTAGACCTGGTTTGTTTTATGATTTTTATCTATGTCTTTAATGAGTTCTGGATAGAATCTCCTCCAAATAATTGTTATTATTTGCACCAACCACCCTCACAAATCCCCACAACCATTCC
>NZ_JYHN01000002.1:0-809 GCF_000954015.1 Clostridium sp. FS41 | reverse complement strand
TGAGGCTCACCGTCCCTGTACTGATAATCGGCTGGGGATAATCTGGGCTGGGGGATGGCTTGCCTCCGGTGTAGGGTTCCCAGGGGAGGACTGTGGATCCGGTATTAAGCATGACCTGTGGCTCTGTGGTATAATCCGATGAGTCTTGTTTACGGAACGATATCCCCAGGAATCCATCCTGCGTTAATGTACAGGTATATCCGGCGCCGTCCGCAATACTGGTACTGCTATTGTTTAGTATCCCGTCAATGACTGTTTTTACGATCATTACTCCGCCAGGAACTGATAATGTATATGTGCCGATCGGAAGACTAAGCCAGACTGTCCGGTAATTATTGTCATTGGTCCTGGTCCCGTTAGCGTTTGTTAAAAAGCCCGGATATATATTGCTATCTTGTAACAGCTGCGCCCCGGTCGTACTCACCTGCTCAATTTCTCCGCTTATCCGCAGGTCAGGTATCGGCGCCTCCCACGCATCCCCCACCGTAACCCGCCCAGTGCCAGACGCGGAGCCGATCAGGGCATTGGCGTATTTAAGATCAGTCTCGCGCTTGTTATAGCCCACAAATGTCTCTTTTTGGCTCTCCACGTAGTCCTTGTTTTCCTGCAACGCCTTTGCGGATGCATCCGCAGACTGTGCTGCTGCCGTGGCTGATCCAGCAGCCGCAGTCTTGCTGGCCTGGGCGTCATTGGCGTATCCCTGGGCAGTGGATACCTTACCCTCCATCTGCGCCACGAATTGCTCATACCAGGACGGGTCCGGCTCCGGTATACCCCCGCCTATCTCCAGGCCGTCATGGATGGTGTAT
>NZ_JYHN01000001.1:0-669 GCF_000954015.1 Clostridium sp. FS41 | reverse complement strand
CAACGCTTTGTGGACTACTGCCTGGAGTTTTACCGGCAGTTTGATAAAGGATTGTACACGCTGGATGATATCAGGGCGGTGCTGAAAGATGAATGCGACATTGAGATTGACATGCAGTGATGGGAGGTGATGCCAGTGGACAAGGAGGTGCTGATACAATATTGCGAGATGAAAGAGGAGATAAAGGATATAAGACGGCGGATTAAAAAGCTGGACAGATTCTTGGAGGAGCCTCATCAGGTATCAGATACCGTCAAGGGAACGCGATCAGATGGTACGATTGGAAGTATTAAGATTACAGGCTATCCAGTACCGGATTATTACCGGAAGCAAGCCTTGAGGGAACGGTACAGACAGATCCTGGAGCGCAAGGAGGCAGAACTGTTGGAGTTAACCTGTCAGGCGGAAGAGTATATCCAGGCCATCCCAAAGAGTGAGATGCGGATCATGTTCCGGCTGTATTACATAGATGGGCTACCATGGTGGAAGGTGGCGCAGGCCATGAACCGCATGTTGCCAAAGCGGCGGGTGAAGTTCACAGAGGACAGCTGTAAGAAAAGAAATAAAAGATTTTTTGAAAATGTCTCCCAATGTTGGGATGAAAAGTGCTAAGATGTTATCATGCGGAAGCCAGAGGGCAGAAGCATCCTCCCCCATTCAAATAGCGGT